>NZ_JBHYPZ010000001.1:0-296540 GCF_042746485.1 Streptomyces sp. NPDC058751
GTACATCAGATGCCCGTCGCCACCGACGGTCACATCTGCGTCCAACGGCGACGGGCGGATGTACCGGCACGGCCCCGACCCACCCACCGGACCGACCCCGGTACCGGCTCCGCTTCGCGCTCGGCGTTCGGCATTCGGCATTCGGCATTCGGCATTCGGCATTCGGCATTCGAGAGAGGACGCCCCTGCCCGGGAAATCCCACCGCAAACAACGAGTGCCCCAGATCACATCGCCGCGCCTTCTTCGCGGACCCCCCACCTTGATACAAATTGCCCGCGCGTTCCTGTCCGTCGACGGCCGCCCTCCACCTCTCCTCGTGAGCCGCCCTCGCCTGCCCTGGGAACGCCCGTGTCCGCCCGTACCCCCACGCCCTGGCCCCTCGTCGCCCTGTTCACGGCCGGATACCTCGCCGCGTACCTGCTCCCCACCACCGTCGGCCGCCTCGACGCGGGCCTCCCGCTGTCGGCCACCCAAGCCGGTGCCGTCGGCAGTGTCCTGCTGCTGGGCTCGTCCTCGGCCGGCTTCCTGCTGGCCTCCCGCGTCGACCGTTTCGGCCCGCGCGCGACGGCCCGCGCCGGACTGCTCCTCGCTGCCGCCGGCTACGGCACCGCCGCGCTCTCGGCGGACGTCCCCCTGGTGGTCGCGGGCGCGGTCCTCGGCGGCTTCGGCTCGGGCACGGCCACCGCGGTCGCCGCGTCCGGGATCGCCGGCCGGCGCGACCCGCACCGGGTCACCACGCTGGGCCTGCTCGGCGTCTCCGGCCTCGCGGGCGCCCTGTACCTGACGATCCCCCGGCTGGGCCCGGGGCACGGGGTCCCGCTCGCCGCGATCGCCTGCACCGCGCTGCTCGCCCTGGGCCTGACGGGACGCCTCCCGGCCCGCGCACCGGCCGACCGTGCCCTGCGCGCCGGCGGCCCGCTCCCGCACCGCCGCGCCGGGCTGGCGCTCGCCGCCGCGATGTTCTTCTGGTCCCTGGCCCAGAACTCCCTGTGGGGCGTGAGCGGCCGGATAGGCCTGACGCAGGCGGGGCTCACCGAGGTCGAGGTGGGCGCGGTCTTCGCGGTGGCGCTCGGCGCGGGACTGCTCGGGACGATCGGCGCGAGCGCCCTGGGCACCCGGCTCGGCCGGGCCCTGCCGATCGGCCTGGGCACGGCGCTGATCGCCGGGTGCATCGCGCTGAGCGCGGCGGCCACCGGTCTGACGTCCTTCGCCACGGGCGAGATCACCTGGAACGCGCTGTACCCGGTCGCGTTCTCGTACCTGATCGGCCTCGCCGCGTCCATGGACCCGCGCGGCCGGTGGGCGGTCCTCGTCGGTTCCGCCTCCTCGCTCGGCACGGCGTGCGGGCCGCTCACCGGCAGCGCGCTGGCCGCGTGGGCGGGTTACCCGGCGATGGGAGCGGTCCTGGCGGCCGGTCTGCTGCTGGTCGGCGTCCCGATGACGCTCGTGGCGCTGCGCTCACGGCACACCGGCCGGCCCGCCGGGACCCCGGCGAGCGCGGCCCCGGTGGCCGAACTCCCCGCCCTGGACGTCCCCGTGGCCGAACTCCCCGTCGTGGAGACCGCGCTGAACGGCGTGCCCGCCCAGCGCGGGGCGTACGGGACGAGGCTCCGGCGCACGGCCGCCGCACCCGCGCCCGCACCCGGCCCTGTGGGCGTCTGACTCCCGCGAGCGCCCGCCCGCCCCACAGGAGGGGAGGGTGGGCGGGCGCTCGACGGGCTAGCCGGCCGAGCTGGACGGGCTCTCGACGGGCTGAGGGAACTCGTACGCCTCGACCTCGGCCATGTACCGTGCGCGCCGCTCCTCGTCGTGCTCCAGGAAGGACGCCTCGAACGAGTTGCGGGCCAGTTCCCGCAGCCGCTCCTCGCCCAGTCCCAGGGCCTCGCGCACGGCGTCGAAGTTGTCGCCGGCGTAGCCGCCGAAGTAGGCGGGGTCGTCGGAGTTGACCGTGCACAGCAGCCCGGCGTCCATCATGGCGGGCAGCGGGTGCTCCGCCAGGACGTCCACCGCGCGCAGCCGTACGTTCGACAGCGGGCACAGGGTCAGCGGCACCCGCTCCCTGACCAGCCGCGCGACGAGCTCGGGGTCCTCCGTGCAGCGCAGCCCGTGGTCGACGCGCTCGACGCCGAGGACGTCGAGGGCCTCGGTGATGTACGCGGGCGGCCCCTCCTCGCCCGCGTGCGCGACGCGTCGCAGACCGAGCCCGGCGGCGGCCTCGTACACCGCGCGGAACTTGGCCGGCGGGTATCCGGCCTCGGCGGAGTCGAGGCCGACGCCGGTGATCCGGTCGAGGTAGGGCTTCGCGGCCTGAAGGGTGTCCATGGCGGACTCCGCGGACTCGTCGCGCAGGAAGCACATGATGAGCTGGGTGGAGACGCCGTGGGTCTCCTCGCTGCGCCCGAGCGCCCGCCACAGCCCCTCGACGACCGTCCCCATCGGCACGCCCCGGGCCATGTGCGCCTGCGGGTCGAAGAAGATCTCCGCGTGCCGTACGCCCTGCGCGGCTGCGCGGGCGAGGTAGGCGTCGGCCAGGTCGGCGAAGTCCGCTTCCGTCCGCAGGACGGCCATGAGCTCGTAGTACAGGTTCAGGAAGGTCTGGAGGTCGTCGAAGCGGTACGCCTCGCGGAGCTCCTCGGTGTCCGCGTACGGCAGCGTGACCCCGTTGCGCGCGGCGAGCTCGAAAGCCAGCTCGGGTTCGAGGGTGCCTTCGATGTGCAGGTGCAGTTCAGCCTTGGGGATGGACATCGAAGAATCGTACGGCCCATCGACCGATGCATCGAAAACGGCGCCTTCTCGGCACGGAGCACCCCGGCGCAGACCACCGGGCCCGGAGCGCCCCGGCGCGGAGCGCCCGGGCACCGGTGTCGTGGGCGGGGGCCGGACCCGGTCCCCGCCCGCCGTGTCCTCAGTGCCGCTTCGGGACCGGCACCCGCACCAGGTCCTGCGCCACCGTCAGCTCCCCGTCGAAGCCCGCCGCGCGGGCCTCGTGCCCGAACGCGTCGGGGTCGGGGTAGCGCTGGCTGAAGTGGGTGAGCACGAGGTGCCGCACCCCCGCCTCCTTGGCCGCCCGGCCCGCCTGTCCCGCCGTCAGATGGCCGTGGTCGGAGGCCAGCCGGTGGTCCCCGTCGAGGAAGGTCGACTCGATGACCAGCAGGTCGCAGCCCTCGGCGAGCGCGTCCACCCCCTCGCACATCCGGGTGTCCATGACGAACGCGAACTTCTGCCCGCGCCGGACCTCGCTGACGTCGTCCAGCGTGACGCCCCTCAGGGAGCCCTCCCGTTGCAGCACCCCGACGTCGGGCCCCTTGATCCCGTGCTCCGCGAGCCGCTCCGGCAGCATCCGCCGCCCGTCCGGCTCGACCAGCCGGTACCCGAAGGACTCGACGGGATGGGAGAGCCTGCGGGCCTCCAGGGTGTACGCGGGCGTCGTCGCGAGGACGCCGTCGTCCGCGACCGGCACCTCGGCCAGCGGCACGGTCTCGCGGTAGGCGGTGGCGTACCGCAGCCGCTCGAAGAAGTGCTGCCCGGAGAGCGGGTAGTGCGCGGTCACCTCGTGCGGGACGCGGTCGAGGTTGATGCGCTGGATCACCCCGCCGAGTCCGAGAGCGTGGTCGCCGTGGAAGTGGGTGACGCAGATGCGGTGCAGGTCGTGCGCGGCGACCCCGGCACGCAGCATCTGGCGCTGTGTTCCCTCGCCGGGGTCGAAGAGGATGCCCTCGCCGTCCCAGCGCAGCAGATAGCCGTTGTGGTTGCGGTGCCGGGTCGGGACCTGGCTGGCGGTGCCGAGGACCACCAGTTCACGTGCGGACAAGGCCGGCTATCCCGGCGGCCACTGCATGCCACGGCCGCCCAGGAGGTGGGCGTGCGCGTGGAAGACGGTCTGCCCGGCACCGCTGCCCGTGTTGAACACGATGCGGTAGCTGTCGAGCTTCTCCTCGGCCGCGACCTCACCGGCCTCGCGCAGCACGTCGGCCGTGACGGCGGGCTCGGCGGCGGCGAGCGACGCCGCGTCGGGGTAGTGCACCTTGGGAATGACCAGGACGTGGGTCGGCGCCTGCGGGTTGATGTCGCGGAACGCCACGGTCGTGTCGCTCTCGCGCACCAGCGTCGCCGGGATGTGCCCCGCCACGATCTTGCAGAACAGACAGTCGTCCCGCGGTTCCCCACCCGCGTCCTGCTCCGGCTCCTGCGCCATGCGTGTACCTCCTCAAGCCGGCGATCTTTTACCGATCCGCATGCTAGCGGCCCCGCGGGACGGACGGCTCGTGCGCGGCTCGCGCCGCCGTCCGTCCCGCCGGGCGAAGGTCACAGCGGCGGCAGCTCCGGCGGGGTCTTCGCCGGGGTCTCCTCCAGGGCGGCCAGCGCGATCCTGACCGCCTCGTCGAGCTGGGGGTCACGGCCGGCCGCGTGGTCCTGCGGCGTCTGGACGACCTCGACGTCGGGATCGACACCGTGGTTCTCGACGCCCCACCCCTGGCCCTCCATCCAGAAGGCGTACTTGGGCTGGGTGACGAGGGTGCCGTCGACGAGGTGGTAGCGGCTGTCGATGCCGATGACGCCGCCCCAGGTGCGGGTGCCGACGACGGGTCCGATGCCGAGCGCCTTGACCGCCGCGTTGACGATGTCGCCGTCGGAGCCGGAGAACTCGTTGGCGACGGCGACGACGGGACCGCGCGGCGCGTCCTCCGGGTAGCTGTAGGGGCGCAGTCCGCGGGGCAGGTCCCAGCCGACGATCCGCCGGGCGAGCTTCTCGACGACGAGCTGGGAGGTGTGGCCGCCGCGGTTCTCGCGGACGTCCACGACCAGGCCCTCCCGGGCCACCTCGACCCGCAGGTCGCGGTGGAGCTGCGCCCATCCGGCGCCGACCATGTCCGGCACGTGCAGATAGCCGAGGCGTCCGCCGGACCGCTCGTGGACGTAGGCGCGCCGGTCGGCCACCCAGGCGTGGTAGCGCAGCGGCTCCTCGTCGGCGAGCGGTACGACGACCGTGTGACGCGGATCGCCGCCGCCCGAGGGCGAGACGGTCAGTTCGACGGGCTTGCCCGCGGTGCCGACGAGCAGGGGCGCGGGTCCGGCCACCGGGTCCACCGGCCGGCCGTTGACCGCGACGATCGCGTCCCCGGCGCGGACCGCGACGCCGGGCGCGGCGAGCGGGGCCCGTGCCTCCGGGTCGGAGGTCTCCGAGGGGAGGATCCGGTCGATGCGCCAGCTGCCGTCCTCGTGGCGGGAGACGTCCGCGCCGAGGAGTCCTTGCGCCCGTTCCCCGCCGCCCCAGCCGCGCGGGCTGACGTAGGCGTGCGAGGTGCCGAGTTCGCCCTGCACCTCCCACAGCAGGTCGACGAGGTCGTCGTGGGTGGCGACCCGATCCAGGACCGGCCGGTACCGGTCGAGGACGGCGTCCCAGTCGACGCCGCCCAGGTCCGGGCGCCAGAAGTTGTCCCGCATGAGGCGGCCCGTCTCGTCGTACATCTGGCGCCACTCGGCGGCCGGGTCGACGTCCTGGCGCACCCGCGACAGGTCGACGGTGACGTTCGTGTCGCTCTCGTCGTCGTTCGAGGCGCGCCGGTCGCTGGGGACGACCTTGAGCTTGCCGTCGGTCCACAGCAGGACGCGCTTGCCGTCCCCGGTGACGGTGATGTGGTCGGCGTCGGCGGCGAGGTGCTCGACGCGCTGCTGGGCGAGGTCGTACCGCTCCAGTTCGGTCTTGGGGTCCGGGTCGTCCGGGGTGGCGCGGGAGGCACCGAGCACCCCCCGCACCGGGTGGCGCAGCCACAGCAGTCCGTCCTTGGCGGCGCGCAGCGTGGAGTAGCGGGCGGCCTCGACGGGGAACGGCACGATCCGGTCGGCGAGTCCGTCCAGGTCGATACGGGTGCTGGGGGTGCCCTCGCTGTCGGGCGTCTCGTCCTTGTCGGGCGCCTCGAAGGGCCTGCCGTGCCGCTGCGGTCCGAAGGGGGACGGGGTCGTCGCGGCCAGGGTGATCAGGTACGGCCGGGAGCCGCCGACGAAGGCCAGGTCGAAGACGTGCTCGTCGTAGACGGGGTCGAAGGCGCGGGCCGACAGGAAGGCGAGGTGCTTTCCGTCGAGGGTGAACGCCGGCGCGTAGTCCCGGAAGCGCAGCGGGGTCGCCTCGGTCACCGACAGGTCGGTGGTGTTGGCGAGTCTGAGCTGGCGCAGCGGGCGCGGGCCGGGGTGCGACCAGGCGAGCCACCCCGAGTCGGGCGAGAAGACGAGGCCGCTGACCTCGCCGTCCTCGCTGCGGTCGACCTCGCGGACCTCGCCGCTCTCGCGCTCGACGAGCAGGACGCGCCCGTCGTGGGAGGCGACGGCGACGCGGCTTCCGTCGGGTGCCACGGCGAGGCCGAGGACCCGGCCGAGCGCGCCGGCGGCGAGCCGTCGCGGGGTGGCGCCGGGGGCGGCTCCGGTGGCGGGGGCGAATTCGAGGGCGTCGTCGCCCTCGGCGTCGGTCACCCACACCACGTGTTCCTCACCCTCGGCGCGGAAGGTGCGGGGCAGCCGGGCCCGGACGCCGGGTTCGGCGGCGAGCGCGCGGGCCGGGCCGGAGCGGTGGGTGACCCAGTGGACGGCACCGCGCACGCAGACCGCGCTGCCGCGCCCGGTGTGGTCGGGCGCGGCGGCGGAGGCCCAGCGCGAGGCGCTCACGGGGTGCGGCTGCCGGTCGGTGCGCTGGCCGCCGAGCCGGATGCCGAGGCGGCGCGGCTCGGCGCCGTCGAGGTTGTCGAGGAGCCAGAGTTCACCGGCGGCCACGTACACCACGCGGGTGCCGTCGGTGGCGGCGTGGCGGGCGTAGAACAAGTCGAGGGGGGTGTGGCGGCGCAGGTCGGATCCGTCGGCGAGGGAGGAGTACAGGGCGCCGACGCCCTCGTGGTCGGAGAGGAAGGCGATCCGCCCGCCGGCCCAGAGGGGGTGTTCGATGTTGCCGTCGATGTCCTCGTGCAGCCGGACGAACTCCCCGTCGCCGTCCCGGTCGATCCACAGCTTGCCCGCCGTGCCGCCCCGGTAGCGCTTCCACCAGGCGGCCTCGCGGCCCATCGGGGCGGACAGCAGGACGACACCGCCCTCGCCGTGGGCGACGTCGCCGACGGGTCCGTAGGGCAGGGTCGTCGCGGGGCCGCCGTCGAGCGGGACGGACCGCGCCCAGGTGCGGCGCAGGCTGGCCTGTCCCTGGGCGCTGAGGGCGAGCACCTGTCCGTCGGGGGTCCAGCCGCGCACCTGGGTCTTCGCGCTGCCCCAGTACGTCAGGCGTTTCGCGGGACCGCCGTCGAGGGAGGCGGCGTGGACCTCGGGGGCTCCGTCGCGCGTCGAGGTCCAGGCGACGGTCGTGCCGTCCGGGGAGATGCGTGGATGGCTGACCGGGACGTTGTCGGCGCTGACCCGCCAGGCGCGGCCCCCGCCGTCGAGGGGGGCCGCCCAGATGTCGTCCTCGGCCGTGAAGACGACCAACTCGCCGTGCAGGTGCGGAAACCGGATGTACGCGGAGGCTGCGGAATCGGTCACCCGGTCACCCTATGCAGCGTGCGCGTGGCCCGACAGGGGTTCGGATCACTTGGCCCGCGCACGGTCCGTGCGCGGGCGGGCAGGTCACTTGCCCTGCGAGGGCCAGCAGGTGGGGTCGCCCTTGCACCACATCGTCTTCGTGACGGTGACGGTGACGGTGGGGTCGGGCTGCCCGTTGGTGGGGCGGTAGGTGACCGGCGGGGTGGGTCCCGCGTCGCAGTCGCCGAGGCCCTTGACGTGGAAGATCTGCTTCTTGCCGACGGTGGCGCGCAGATCGCCGCGTACGCAGGCGCCGTTGACGGCACGGGTGACCTTGCCCTTGACGGTGATGGCCCGGCCGTCGCCGGTCTGGCCCTGGCAGTCGACGCTCGCCACGGTGTTCTCGCTCGGCGAGGACGACTTCCCCGGGGTGCGGGCCTTGCCGGCGTCGCCGAGGCTCGCGGTGCAGGTGAGCCACCTCACGTCCACGTGCCGGCGGTTCAGTTCGCTGGTCGCCGTCTGGTCGGTCGTGTAGGCCACGGTCGCGGTGCTGAGTCCGTCCATGGGCTGGCACCCGGTCACGGCGAACACTCCGGCCGCGCCCAGTCCGACGGCCGTCATGACCCGCCCGCGCCTCGTGCGGTGTCTGAAGTACCTCGAAGCCCCCATGGACGGCAGCGTGCCACCGCGCGGCGGTGCGCGGTAGACCGCATGCGGCCATCGGGGGCACAACCACCCGAAGGTGTCGCGCCACGGACGGGGAGGCCGTACAGTTCCCCGGCCTCCTCGTCCCCGCGTGCTCCTGAGCGTCCGTCAGCCGAGCATCAGCAGCCACTCCTGGAGCTCCACCAGGTTGCCCTCGGGGTCCTTGAGGTGGGCGACGCGCATGCGCTCCGTCATGGGCGCGGGGCCGTGCAGGAGGGTCGCGCCGCGCGAGACGATCTGCTCGCAGTAGGTGTCGAGGTCGTCCACCCGCAGCACCACCAGCGACCGGTGTCCGGTGACGACCTCGCCGAGCTCACCCAGTATCCCGGCCATCACGGTCCGGTCCTGGAGGGCGATGCCCGCGGACCCGGTGACCGGACTGAACTTCTCGTACGGTCCCTCGGCGGCGCCCGACTGGGGCTTGAGGCCGAGGACTTCGGAGTAGAAGCGGTAGCAGCCGGCGAAGTCGGTGACGAGCAGTCGTACCTGGGCGAGTTCCATGGAGTTCCCCGGTGGAGGTGCGGACGGTGGGTCGGGCCGACGGCGGGTCAGGACCAGCGGCCGGTGCGGGCCAGCAGCAGAGCGGTGGCGACGGTCCCGGCCGTCGAGGTGCGCAGCACCGTGCGCCCCAGGTGGAAGGTCTTCGCGCCGGCCTCGGTGAAGAGGGCGACCTCGTCGGCGGAGATCCCGCCCTCGGGGCCGACCACCAGGACGATCTCCCCGGAGGCGGGCAGCTCGGCGGTGGCGAAGGGCTCGGTGCCGAGGGCGGTGTCCTCGTGGAGCACGGCGGCGAGGTCGGCTTTGGCGAGAAGTGCGGCAACCTGCCTGGTCGTCATGGCGTCCGCGACCTCCGGGAAGCGCGCCCGGCGGGACTGCTTGCCCGCCTCCCGGGCGGTGGCCCGCCACTTGGTGAGCGCCTTCAGGCCCCGCTCACCCTTCCACTGCGTGATGCAGCGGGAGGCGGCCCAGGGGACGATCGCGTCGACGCCGGTCTCGGTCATGGTCTCGACGGCCAGCTCGCCCCGGTCCCCTTTGGGCAGGGCCTGGACGACCGTGATGCGCGGCTCCTCGGGCGGCTCCTCGGTGACCGTGCCCATCCGCACGATCAGCCGGTCCTTGCCCTCGGTGCCGAGGACCACGCACTCCGCCCGGCGCCCGGCCCCGTCGGTGAGCACGACGTCCTCACCGCTGTGCAGCCGTTTCACGGAGACGGCGTGCCGTCCCTCGGGTCCGTCGAGGACGTGGCGTCCCTCGCCGTCCGTGTCGAAGTGCTCGACCAGGAACACCGGTGCCGTCATCGGGGCGCACCCTCTTCCGGGATCTCGGCGGCGGCCGACAACGCTGTCCCGGCGGCCGCGGTTTCTGCGTTCAGTACCTCCACGAGCCGCCCGGCGGGCAGGTCGCGGGCCATGCGGTGCCCCTGCCCCGCCCACAGCGCCGTGCCCTGCGCGTCGCCCGCCTTGGCGGCCGCCTTGCGCAGGGGCAGGGTGAGGTGGTGGACCTCGGGGTAGGCGGCGGGGGCGTACGGGCCGTGCTCGCGCATGAAGCGGTTGGCCAGCGCGCGCGCCGGGCGTCCGGAGAAGGCGCGCGTGAGCTCGGTGCGTACGTAGAGGGGGTCGGTCAGCGCCTGCTTGTGCACGGCGGGGGCGCCGGACTCGGGGGTGGCGAGGAAGGCGGTGCCGAGCTGGGCGGCGTCCGCGCCCGCGGCGAGGACGGCGGCTATCTGGCTGCCGCGCATGATGCCGCCGGCCGCGACGAGCGGGATCTCCACGGTCTCGCGCACCTGCGCGAGCAGCGTCAGCAGGCCGACGCCCGTCCCGTCCGTCTCCGGGTTGTCGCGGTGGGTGCCCTGGTGTCCGCCGGCCTCGACGCCCTGGACGACGACCGCGTCGGCGCCGGCCCGCTGCGCGCCGAGGGCTTCCTCGGCCGTGGTCGCGGTGACCAGGGTGAGGGTGCCGGCGCGCCGCAGCGACTGGAGCACCTCGGGCCTCGGGACGCCGAAGTGGAAGGAGACCACCGCCACCGGGTCGTCGAGGAGGACGGCGAGTTTGGCGTCGTAGCCGTCGTCGCGGCCGCTGTCCGGATCGCCGAGCCCGGTCTCGTACCAGGCGGCCTCGCCGGCGAGCTGGTGGGCGTACACCTGGACCGCGGCCGCGTCCGCGTACTCGGGCTGCGGGAGGAACAGGTTGACGCCGAAGGGACGGCCGGTCAGCCCGCGCAGCTGCTTGATCTCCTGGTACATGCCGTCGGCGGTCTTGTACCCCGCGGCGAGGAAGCCGAGCCCGCCGGCCTCGGACACGGCGGCGGCGAGCTGCGGGACGGAGACTCCGCCCGCCATGGGGGCCTGCACGATCGGGTGAGGGAAGAGATCGGTCAGCGCGGAGGACATGACGGCATGTTGTCACGTCCCCCGGACAAGTCCGAATCCGGTCGTCCGGCCGGATACGGCCTTTGACGTGGAGGGCACGGGGCGCTTCGGGCCCCGTGCCCCGCCTGGGTCAGCGGCCGTTGAAGGCGTCCTTCAGCCGGGAGAAGAGCCCCTGCTGACCGGGCTGGAACTGGCCGGTGGGCCGCTCCTCGCCGCGCATCTGCGCCAGCTCGCGCAGCACCCGCTCCTGCTCCGGGTCGAGCTTGGTCGGCGTCATGACCTCGACGTGCACGACGAGGTCGCCGCGGCCGCCGCCGCGCAGGTGCGTGACGCCCCGGCCGTGCAGCGGGATCGACTGGCCGGACTGCGTGCCCGGACGGATGTCGACCTCCTCCATGCCGTCGAGGGTCTCCAGCGGCACCTTGGTGCCGAGGGCCGCCGCCGTCATCGGGATGGTGACCGTGCAGTGCAGGTCGTCACCGCGCCGCTGGAAGGTCTTGTGCGGCAGCTCGTGGATCTCGACGTACAGGTCGCCGGCGGGGCCGCCGCCGGGGCCGACCTCGCCCTCGCCCGCGAGCTGGATGCGGGTGCCGTTGTCCACACCGGCCGGGATCTTGACCGTGAGGGTGCGGCGGGAGCGGACCCGGCCGTCGCCCGCGCACTCGTGGCACGGGGTCGGGACGACGGTGCCGAAGCCCTGGCACTGCGGACACGGCCGCGAGGTCATGACCTGGCCGAGGAAGGACCGCGTCACCTGGGACACCTCGCCGCGGCCGCGGCACATGTCACAGGTCTGCGCGGCGGTTCCGGGGGCTGCGCCCTCGCCGTTGCAGGTGCCGCAGACGACGGCCGTGTCGACCTGGATGTCCTTCGTGGTGCCGAAGGCCGCCTCGTCGAGCTCGATCTCCAGCCGGATCATGGCGTCCTGGCCGCGGCGGGTGCGCGAGCGCGGTCCGCGCTGCGACGCCGTGCCGAAGAACGCGTCCATGATGTCCGAGAAGTTCCCGAAGCCGCCCTGGCCGAAGCCGCCGGCACCGGCGCCGCCGCCCTGCTGGGACAGCGGGTCGCCGCCGAGGTCGTAGACCTGCTTCTTCTGCGGGTCCGACAACACCTCGTACGCGGCGTTGATCTCCTTGAACCGCTCCTGCGTCTTCGGATCGGGATTGACGTCCGGGTGCAGCTCGCGAGCGAGCCTCCGGAACGCCTTCTTGATCTCGTCCTGGGACGCGTCGCGGCGCACGCCGAGTACGGCGTAGTAGTCCGTGGCCACTTACGACTCCGCCAGGATCTGTCCGACGTACCGTGCCACCGCTCGTACCGCTCCCATCGTTCCCGGATAATCCATGCGGGTCGGGCCGACCACGCCGAGTTTGGCTACTGCCTCGCCGCCCGAACCGTAGCCGACGGAGACCACGGACGTGGAGTTGAGTCCCTCGTACGCGTTCTCGTGCCCGATTCGCACGGTCATGCTCGAATCCCCGGCCTCCCCGAGCAACTTGAGGAGCACGACCTGCTCCTCCAGCGCTTCGAGCACCGGCCGGATGGTGAGGGGGAAGTCATGTCCGAAGCGCGTGAGATTGGCGGTACCGCCGATCATCAGCCGCTCCTCGGTCTCCTCGACCAGTGTCTCCAGCAGCGTGGAGAGCACCGTCGAGACCGTACCCCGGTCCTCCGCCTCGAAGGCTTCCGGGAGGTCCTGGACGAGCTGCGGGACGTCCGCGAAGGGACGCCCCGCGACCCGGCTGTTGAGCCGGGCGCGCAGGTCCGCCAGCGACGTCTCACCGAACGGCGCCGGACAGTTGATCATGCGCTGTTCGACCCGGCCGGTGTCCGTGATCAGCACGAGCATCACCCGCGCGGGAGCCATCGACAGCAGCTCCACGTGGCGCACGGTCGAACGGGTCAGCGAGGGGTACTGCACGACGGCGACCTGGCGGGTGAGCTGCGCGAGCAGCCGCACGGTCCGCCCCACGACGTCGTCCAGGTCGACGGCTCCGTCCAGGAAGTTCTGGATGGCGCGGCGCTCGGGCGCGGTCATCGGCTTGACGCCGGCGAGCTTGTCGACGAAGAGGCGGTAGCCCTTGTCCGTGGGGATGCGCCCGGCGCTGGTGTGCGGCTGGGCGATGTACCCCTCGTCCTCCAGGACCGCCATGTCGTTGCGGACGGTGGCGGGCGAGACGCCGAGGCGGTGCCGCTCGGTGAGCGCCTTGGAGCCGACCGGCTCCTCGGTGCCCACGTAGTCCTGGACGATGGCGCGCAGCACCTCCAGCCTGCGTTCGCTGAGCATCGCGCACCTCCAGAAGTCGACTCGGTGGTCTTCGTGGCCTTCGCGGCATTCGCCTGGCACTCAGCGCACGCGAGTGCCAACGTTCCCCGGTTCAGTGTACGGCGGTCGGGCACGCCCCGGGCAAGGGCCGCCCCGCGATGTCGTGCACGGCACCCGGCCACCGTTAGCGTCGCCGCATGAGGCTGACTTGGGAAGAGCTCGGGTGGGAAAGGGTGGCGCCCCGGGTGGGGCGGCGGCGGCTTCCGCGCTGGGACTGCACGGCCGGGCTCGTCGTCGGCGAGGGGGCGGCGCTGATGATCGACGCGGGATCGAGCCTCGCGGAGGGCGCCGCGCTGCGCGCCGACGCGCGGGCCCTGACCGGCGGGCGTGTGACCCATATCGCGCTCACCCACCCGCATTTCGACCACGTGTTCGGTGCCGCGGCGTTCGCGGGCGCGCGGATCCTCGTCGCGGACGGTTCGTCCGGGGCGTACGGCGGTGGCCGCGACGAGCTGTGCGCGGACGCGGTGCGCAACGGGCTCGACCCGGGGGCGGCCGAGGAGGCGGCCGACACGCTCGTACGTCCCCGGCTCTTCGTCCGGGACACCCTGGACCTGGATCTCGGCGGCGGCGTCCGGGTCCGGCTGGTGCGGACGGGCGAGGGCCACACCGCGCACGACCTCGTGGCCGTCGTGCCGGGCGACCCGGCGGTGGTGTTCTGCGGCGACCTGGTCGAGGAGTCCGGCGAGCCGCAGGCGGGCCCCGACGCCGTACCGTCGCGCTGGCCCGCGGCGCTCGACACCCTGCTCGGACTGGGCGGCGAGGACGCGCTGTACGTCCCCGGCCACGGCGCGATCGTGGACGCCGCGTTCGTACGGGCCCAACGGGAGGCCCTGGCGGCGCGCTTCGGCCCGGCGGGGGCCGACCGGGCGGGTCCGTGACGGCGGCTCCCGGCGGGTTCCGGCTCCGCAGGTTCCGGCTCCGCGGGGGCCGGGCGGCCGGGGTCCGGCCCGGTCTGTTCCGGCGTGTCGCGGGGAGCGCCGGCGCGCTTCTCCTATCGTCATCCGAATGCGCCAGTACTCTCCGGACCTGACCCCGCCGTGGAAGAAGCCCCGGTCCGTGCCCGAGGTCCCGGCGGACCCGGGTCTGGTCGTCGAGGAGCCCGGCACCGGCTTCTGCGGCGCGGTGATCCGCTGCGAGGCGGGCACGGTGACCCTGGAGGACCGCTTCGGCAAGCACCGGGTGTTCCCGCTGGAGCCGCGCGGCTTCCTCCTGGAGGGCGAGGTGGTGACCCTGGTCCGCCCGGCGCCCGCGGCGCCCGTCCGCCCCGGCCGCACGGCGTCCGGCTCGGTGGCGGTCCCCGGCGCCCGCGCCCGGGTCGCGCGCGCCGGGCGCATCTACGTGGAGGGCCGTCACGACGCCGAACTGGTCGAGCGTGTCTGGGGCGACGACCTGCGCGTCGAGGGCGTCGTCGTGGAGTACCTGGAGGGCGTCGACGACCTCCCGGCGGTCGTCGACGCGTTCGCCCCGGGCCCGGACGCCAGGCTCGGCGTCCTCGTGGACCACCTGGTCCCGGGCTCGAAGGAGTCCCGGATCGCCGAGGCGGTCACGAGCGAGCACGCCCTGGTGCTCGGCCACCCGTACGTCGACGTCTGGGAGGCCGTGAAACCGTCCTCCCTCGGCATCCCGTCCTGGCCCCGGGTCCCGCCCGGCCAGGACTGGAAGACGGGCGTGTGCCGGGCCCTCGGCTGGCCGGAGAACACCGGCGCGGCCTGGCAGCACGTCCTGTCCCGGGTGCGCTCCTACAAGGACCTGGAACCGGCCCTCCTGGGCCGGGTGGAGGAACTGATCGACTTCGTGACCGCGCCGCCGGAGTGACGGGGACGGCCGGTGCGGCCGGTGCCGGACGTACCGCGCTCAGTCCACCAGGTCCCGGACGACGGCGTCCGCGAGGAGACGGCCGCGCAGGGTGAGGACGGCGCGGCCGGCGTCGTAGGGGCCGGCTTCGAGGAGTCCGTCGGACAGGGCGCGGCGGGAGGCCGCGAGGCCGTCGGGGCGGAGCAGGGAGAGCGGGCAGCCCTCGCGCAGCCGCAGTTCGAGGAGGATCCGCTCGACCCGGCGGTCCTCGTCGGCGAGGAGTTCACGGCCGGCCCCCGGGGAGCGGCCCTCGGCCAGTGCCGCCGCGTACGCCCCCGGATGCTTCACGTTCCACCAGCGAACGCCCCCGACGTGGCTGTGCGCCCCGGGGCCCGCGCCCCACCAGTCGGCGCCGCGCCAGTACAGCTCGTTGTGGAGACAGCGGCCGGCCTCGGAGGCGGCCCAGTTCGACACCTCGTACCACTCGAAGCCCGCCGCCGACATCACCTCGTCCGCGATGAGATAGCGGTCCGCGTGCACGTCGTCGTCCGTCATGGGGACCTCGCCGCGGCGGATGCGGCGGGCGAGCTGCGTGCCCTCCTCGACGATCAGCGCGTACGCGGAGACGTGGTCGGGACCGGCGCCGAGGGCCGCTTCGAGCGAGGCCCGCCAGTCGTCGTCCGACTCCCCCGGCGTGCCGTAGATCAGGTCCAGGTTCACATGTGCGAAGCCGGCCGCGCGGGCCTCGGCGACGCAGGCCTCGGGGCGGCCCGGGGTGTGCGTGCGGTCGAGCACCTTCAGGACGTGCTGCCGGGCGCTCTGCATGCCGAAGGAGATCCGGTTGAAGCCGCCGGCGCGCAGGGTCGCGAGGTACTCCGGGCCGACCGACTCGGGGTTCGCCTCCGTCGTGACCTCAGCGTCGTCCGCGAGCCCGAACTCGTCCCGGATCGCCCCCAGCATCCGTACGAGGTCGTCGGCGGCCAGCAGCGTGGGCGTGCCGCCTCCGACGAAGACCGTGCGGACCGGGCGGGGGTCGTCGCCGAGGACCTTGCGGGCGAGCCGGATCTCGTCGGTCAGGGTGTCGGCGTAGTTGTCGCGGGAGGCGAGCACGCCGCCGCTGCCCCGCAGCTCGGTCGCCGTGTAGGTGTTGAAGTCGCAGTAGCCGCAGCGGGTCGCGCAGTACGGCACGTGGAGGTAGAACCCGAGGGGTCGCTCGGCGGCCCCGGCCAGGGCGTGCGCGGGCAGCGCCCCGTCGTCGGGGACGGGCTCACCGTCGGGAAGTGCGGAAGGCATGCGTTCCATTGTCCAGCACGGCCGGGGCGGGCGTGTCCGGCGCGGGCCGGGACGGCCACCGCCCCGGAGCGGCCCCCGGTCGCTTCCCGGCCGGACCCCGGCCGGACCCCGGCCGGCCACGGGGCGGACGGGCCGGGCGCCCCGGCCGCGGTGGGCCCGCTACTGCGCCTGTAACACCAGCAGCGCCATGTCGTCCTCGGGCGGGCGGGGGCCGAACGCGTGGACCAGGGCGCGGATCCGTTCCGCGATCATCTCGGCGTTCAGGCCCGCGCAGCCCGCGAGGGCGTGCGCGAGACCGTCGTCGTCGTCGAACTGACGGGACCCGTCGCGCCGCTCCGTCACCCCGTCGGTGACGCACAGGAGGGTGTCTCCGGGGTACAGCTCGAAGGACTCGGAGGTGTACTCGGGGTCCTCGAACACGCCGAGCAGGGTCTGCGGCCGGGCCGTCTCCCGCACCTCGCCGTCGGGGCTCAGCAGCAGCGGCAGCGGATGCCCCGCCGAGGCGAGGGTGCAGCGCACTCCGCCCTCGAAGGGCACCAGCTCGCCGTAGAGCATGGACAGGAAGCGCGTCTGCGGGCCGGGGTCGGTGCCGAGCCCGGGTCCCCCCGCGGCCACGAGCGCGCGGGCCGCCGCGTCCGCCGCCTCCGTCGCGTCGTCGAGGAGGAGCTGGTTGAGCCGGTCGAGGACGTCCGCGACGTCGTAGCCCTCGCGGGCCAGCAGCCGCAGCCAGGGCCGGGCCAGCCCGATCACGACTGCGGCCTCGGGTCCCTTGCCCTGGACGTCGCCGACCGCGAAGCACCAGCGCCCGTCACCCGCGGGGAACACGTCGTAGAAGTCACCGCTCGGGCCGCCCTGGTCGAGCGGCTCGTAGACGAGGGCGCTGCGCACCCCGGGGATCTCGGCGACCGCGCCCGGCAGCAGCCCGCGCTGCAGGACCCGGCTGATGGTGGCCTGCCGCGCGTACTGCCGGGCCGCTCCGATGGCCAGGGCGATGCGGCGGCTGAGGTCCTCGACGAGCCCGGTGACCTCGTCGGGGAAGTCGGGTGGTCCGGCCCGTCCGATGACGAGCGTGCCCAGCGGCCGGCCGCCCGCGATCAGCCGGTACGCCAGTGCCGCCCCGCTCGTCCCGCGGGCGCCCAGCGCCTCGCCGGGCCAGGGCACCGGGACGGCCCGCGAGCGCACCGCCTCGGGCAGCCGCGGCGGGTCCTTCTCCAGTGCCTGGCGCAGGCCCTCGATCAGGTTCTCGCTGCCGTGCCAGACCCGGGCGAGGCGGGGGCCGAGGGCCAGGCCCGGACCGCCGGCCCGGCCGGTGGCCTCGTCCTCCAGCCACACCGCGCACCAGTCGGCGAGGCGGGGGACGAGGAGCTGCCCGGCCAGGGCCGCGACCAGGTCCTCGTCGAGTTGTCCGGCGAGCAGGTCGGAGGCCTCGGCGAGGAAGGAGAGGGCTCCCCGGTCGAGCCAGTCGTGGCCCCGCGCGCCGCTCCGGTCCGCCCCCGGGACGGGCACCGCGCCGTACGGCTCGCCGCCGGCCCGCGGCCCGTGGCCCGGGACCCGTCCCTCGGCGTACGCGGTGGCCCCGGGCCCGGCCGGTCGCGGACCCCCCGCCGCGCCGGTGAGCCCGTCGACGTCGGCGAACCCGTCCGTTCCCGCGAACCCGTCCGCGCCCGCGAAGGAGACCGGTCCGGCGAGACCGCTCGTGTCCTCGAAGCGGGCCGGCGGGCGCAGGCCGTCGGTGTCCGTGAAGACGGCCGTCCCCGGCGGGGCGGCGGCGGTCCCGGCGGCCGGCAGCCTCGACCACACCGTCTTGACGCCCGGACGATAGGTGATCCCCCACGCCTCGGAGAGCGCGGCGACGAGGCGCAGGCCCCGCCCGTACTCCGGTGTCCCGTAGGGCGGTTCGGCGCCGTCCTCCCGTATGGCGCGCGAGGGGTGCTGGTCGGAGACCTCGACGACCAGCGGTCCCGGCGGGCCGTCGGCCGGGCACTCCAGGCGGCACAGCAGCTCGACGTCGGTGCCCGCGTGCACGACGGCGTTGGTGACGAGTTCGCTGACCACCACGGCCGCGTCGCCGGTGAGCCGGTCGTCGAGGATCTCGGTGCCCGGCAGGGCCAGTCCGGTCCAGCTCTCGAGCGTGTCGCGGAGGAACCGGCGCGCGGCCGCGGGAGCGAGCGGAGTGCCCGGCAACGACGTGTGCGACACGATGTCCCGGCCTGCGGGGTGGTGCGCGAGCACGTCCGGTGCGCACGCCGTGGACTCCCGTTGCGTCGGAATGGCCCCCACTGTGCGCTCCCTGGGCAGTTCGGACGAAGACACCTCGGACGATGCGGCCAGGGTGACAGACTGACGGCGCTCATGAGCACCGAGTCACCGAAGTGGGCCGTCATGAGTGAGAACACTGGTATGGATGTACACGAAGACGGACAGAATCGAGCATCCGATCAGCCTCCACCGCCCGTCACGACGACGGCGGCACGGGAACGGCGGCGCGGGACGGTGACACGGGACGGCGGCTTCGGCGCGGAGCCCGGGGCGGTCGCCGGCCGGCCGCCGGACGGCGGGACACCGGAGAACCACGGACCGAGCGAGGGACCGTCATCATGAGCGTTCGGACGACGACCGACGAGGGATCGAGCATCCTCCTGGTCGACGACATGGAGGACAACCTGGTCGCGCTGGAGGCCGTCCTGCGTTCCCTCAACGAGCCGCTGGTGCGGGCGCGTTCGGGCGAGGAGGCGGTGGAGGCCCTGCTGCGGCAGCGGTTCGCGGTCGTCCTGCTCGACATCCGGATGCCGGGCATGGACGGATTCGAGACGGCCGCGAACATCAAGCGGCTCGACCGGGCCAAGGACGTGCCCATCATCTTCCTGACGGGCAGGGACGCCGACGCGGGCTACGCCTTCCGCGGGTACGCGACGGGGGCCGCCGACTACGTGGCGAAGCCGTTCGACCCGTGGGTCCTGCGCGCCAAGGTCAGCGTCTTCCTCGAACTGCACCGCAAGAACCGCCAGCTGGAGTCGCTGCTCGCCCGCGAGCAGGACCAGTTCGACGAACTCGCCGCCCGGCTCGGGAGGATGGACACGCACCTGGCGGCGAACGCCGTGCAGGACGTGCCCGGACTACGCGCCCAGATACGGCAGATGGACGAACTGCTGGGCAGGATGCGGCGGAGCCGGAACGCGTAGGGCGCGCGGGAGCCGACCGCCCGGCCGGCGGAGGGGGCCTGCGCGTCCCCCGCGCTCCGGACGGGCCGGGGCGCGAGGGACGGGGGCAGGGGCGGGGACGGGGGCTACGCCTCGCGGGAGCCCGCGTACATCTCGTCGATCAGGTGCTTGTACGCCTTCTCGACGACCGGGCGCTTCAGCTTGAGGCTCGGGGTGATCTCGCCGTGCTCGACGTCCAGGTCGCGGGGCAGGAGACGGAACTTCTTGATGGTCTGCCAGCGCTGCAGACCCGCGTTGAGCTCCTTCACGTACCCCTCGACGAGGGCGACCGTGGCGGGTGCCGCGACGACCTCGGCGTACGACTTGCCCTCCAGGCCGTTGTCCTCGGCCCAGCCGAGGATGGACGGCTCGTCGAGGGCGATGAGCGCGGTGCAGAAGTTCCGGTCGGCGCCGTGCACGAGGATGTTGGAGACGTACGGGCAGACGGCCTTGAAGTGGCCCTCGACCTCGGCGGGCGCGATGTACTTGCCGCCCGAGGTCTTGATGAGGTCCTTCTTGCGGTCGGTGATCCGCAGGTAGCCGTCCACGGACAGCTCGCCGATGTCGCCGGTGTGGAACCAGCCGTCCGCCTCCAGGACCTCGGCGGTCTTCTCGGGCAGCCCGTGGTAGCCCTCCATGATGCCGGGGCCGCGCAGCAGGATCTCGCCGTCCTCCGCGATGCGCACCTCGGTGCCGGGCACCGGCTTGCCGACCGTGCCGGTGCGGTAGGCCTCGCCCGGGTTCACGAAGGAGGCCGCGGAGGACTCGGTGAGTCCGTAGCCCTCCAGGATGTGGATGCCGGCGCCGGCGAAGAAGTAGCCGATCTCCGGGGCGAGCGCGGCGGAGCCGGAGATGCAGGCCCGCAGGTTGCCGCCGAATGCCTCGCGGATCTTGGCGAAGACGAGCGCGTCGGCGACCTTGTGCTTGGCGCCGAGCGCGAACGGCACGGAGGCCGAACCGGTGCGGCGGAAGTTGTCCTGGCTGGCCTTCGCGTACTCGCGGGCGACCTCCGCGGCCCACTGGAAGATCTTGTACTTGGCGCCGCCGCCGGCCCGCGCCTTGGCCGCGACCCCGTTGTAGACCTTCTCGAAGATGCGCGGCACGGCCGCCATGTAGGTCGGCCGCACCACCGGCAGGTTCTCGATGATCTTGTCCACGCGGCCGTCGACGGCGGTGACGTGCCCGGCCTCGATCTGGCCGGAGGTCAGGACCTTGCCGAAGACGTGGGCGAGCGGCAGCCACAGGTACTGGACGTCCGTCTGGCTCACCAGGCCGGTCGCGGCGATGGCCTTGGCCATGTACGACCAGTTGTCCTGCGGCAGCCGGACGCCCTTCGGGCGGCCCGTGGTGCCGGAGGTGTAGATGAGGGTCGCGAGCTGGTCGGCGGTGATCGCGCCGACCCGCTCCTTGATCAGCTCGGGGTTCTTCTCCAGGTACGCGGAGCCGCGCGCCTCCAGCTCGGCGAGCGTCAGGACCCAGTCCCCGCTCTCCACGCCCTCCGGGTCGATGACCACGACGTGCGTGAGCTCGGGGAGCTCCGCGCGCTTCTCCCGCGCCTTGGCGAGCTGGGCCGCGTCCTCCGCGATGAGGATCCTGCTCGCGGAGTCGGAGAGGATGTAGGCCGACTCCTCGGCGTTGGTCTGCGGGTACACCGTGGTGGTGGCCGCTCCCGCGCAGAGGATGCCGAGGTCGGCGAGGATCCACTCGACCCGGGTCGAGGAGGCGAGCGCGACGCGCTGCTCCGGCTGGACGCCGAGCTCGATCAGACCGGCGGCGATGGCGTAGACCCGTTCGGCGGACTGCGCCCAGGTCAGCGACTTCCACTCGTCCGGGCCCTCGCCCGGTGCCGGTACCGGGTAGCGGTATGCCTCGGCGTCGGGTGTGGCCGCCACGCGCTCCAGGAAGAGGGCGGCGACGGACGGCGGACGGTTCTCGATCAGGGTCTGTGTGTCGCTCACGACATCCTCCGGGGCCCGCGGCAGTGCGGCTGGCTCAATTGCGGCTGTTGTTTAACTCGCGAGTAACTACCGAGCAGAGATCAGACTAGAGCGCGTCCGGCCGGTGCGTAAGAGGCGGCGGCAGGTCACTTCCCGGCCACTTCCCGCTGGACACACCCCCGAGACAAGCACAGGGCCCGCCGCGCCGGAGCGCGACGGGCCCTGAAATTCCCGGGATTCGGCGTGGCTACTTCTTGCCCTTGGCCGAACCGGCGCTGTCGTCGCTGGACAGAACGGCGATGAAGGCCTCCTGCGGAACTTCCACGGAGCCCACCATCTTCATCCGCTTCTTGCCCTCCTTCTGCTTCTCCAGCAGCTTCCGCTTACGCGAGATGTCACCGCCGTAGCACTTGGCGAGGACGTCCTTGCGGATGGCGCGGATGGTCTCGCGGGCGATGACCCGGGAGCCGATGGCCGCCTGGATGGGCACCTCGAACGCCTGCCGCGGGATCAGCTCGCGCAGCTTGGCGACCAGCCGGACGCCGTACGCGTACGCCGCGTCCTTGTGCGTGACCGCCGAGAAGGCGTCGACCTTGTCGCCGTGCAGCAGGATGTCGACCTTGACCAGGCTGGAGGCCTGCTCGCCGGTGGGCTCGTAGTCCAGCGAGGCGTAGCCGCGGGTCTTGGACTTCAGCTGGTCGAAGAAGTCGAAGACGATCTCCGCGAGCGGCAGGGTGTAGCGGATCTCGACCCGGTCCTCGGAGAGGTAGTCCATGCCGAGCAGGGTGCCGCGCCGGGTCTGGCACAGCTCCATGATCGCGCCGATGAACTCCGAGGGGGCGAGGATCGTCGCCCGCACGACGGGCTCGTACACCTTGTCGATCTTGCCCTCGGGGAACTCGCTCGGGTTGGTGACCGTGTGCTCGCTGCGGTCCTCCATCTCGACGCGGTAGACCACGTTCGGGGCGGTCGCGATCAGGTCGAGCCCGAACTCGCGCTCCAGCCGCTCGCGGATCACGTCGAGGTGCAGCAGTCCGAGGAAGCCGACGCGGAAGCCGAAGCCCAGCGCCGCGGAGGTCTCCGGCTCGTACACCAGCGCCGCGTCGTTGAGCTGGAGCTTGTCCAGGGCGTCGCGCAGCTCGGGGTAGTCGGAGCCGTCCAGCGGATACAGGCCCGAGAAGACCATGGGCCGGGGGTCCTTGTACCCGCCGAGCGCCTCGGTGGCGCCCTTGTGCAGGGTGGTGATCGTGTCACCGACCTTGGACTGGCGGACGTCCTTCACACCGGTGATGAGGTAACCCACCTCACCGACACCGAGCCCGTCGGCCGCCTTCATCTCGGGGGACGAGACGCCGATCTCCAGCAGCTCGTGCGTGGCGCCGGTGGACATCATCTTGATGCGCTCACGCTTGTTGAGCTGCCCGTCGATCACACGGACGTACGTCACGACGCCGCGGTACGAGTCGTAGACCGAGTCGAAGATCATCGCGCGCGCCGGGGCGTCCTGGACGCCGACCGGGGCGGGGATCTCGGCGACGACCTTGTCGAGCAGCGCCTCGACGCCGAGGCCCGTCTTGGCGGAGACCTTGAGGACGTCCTCGGGGTCGCAGCCGATGAGGTTGGCCAGCTCCTCGGAGAACTTCTCCGGCTGGGCGGCCGGCAGGTCGATCTTGTTCAGTACGGGGATGATCTTGAGGTCGTTCTCCATCGCCAGGTAGAGGTTGGCGAGGGTCTGGGCCTCGATCCCCTGGGCGGCGTCGACGAGCAGGACCGTGCCCTCACAGGCCGCCAGGGACCGCGACACCTCGTACGTGAAGTCGACGTGCCCAGGGGTGTCGATCATGTTGAGGATGTGGGTGCGGCCCGGATCCTGGGACGGGGCCCAGGGCAGCCTGACCGCCTGGGACTTGATCGTGATGCCGCGCTCGCGCTCGATGTCCATCCGGTCGAGGTACTGAGCACGCATCTGCCGCTGCTCGACCACCCCGGTCAGCTGGAGCATGCGGTCGGCGAGCGTGGACTTGCCGTGGTCGATGTGCGCGATGATGCAGAAATTGCGGATCAGAGCCGGGTCGGTACGGCTCGGCTCGGGCACATTGTTAGGGGTCGCGGGCACGCAGGGTCCTGTCTCTTGAGGCGCCTTGTGCCTCGGGTCGGATCGATACGTAGGTTCCATGGTCCCACGCGCGGCGGGCTGCGACCGGTTCGGGCCGCGCGGGAGGGGCGGCGAAAGCCCGCCCGAAGGCCCTGACCAGGGCATCGGCGGCCGGGGGCGCGGGGCCGGTTTGGGCCGCTCGCGCGGGGACTGGTAGCCTGGGTGGCTGTGTCTCATGCCCTCTCTGCAGGAGACGCACCCAAGAAAATCAAACGGCGGGTGAGACGTGACGTCTCGCGCGCCTGAACCTGTAAAGGCTCATCAGTGGCGAACATCAAGTCCCAGATCAAGCGGATCAAGACCAACGAGAAGGCCCGGCTGCGCAACAAGGCCGTCAAGTCCTCTCTGAAGACCGCGATCCGCAAGGCCCGCGAGGCTGCTGCCGCGGGTGACGTCGAGAAGGCCACCGTCGCGGCGCGCGAGGCTTCGCGCAAGCTCGACAAGGCCGTCTCGAAGGGCGTCATCCACAAGAACCAGGCCGCCAACAAGAAGTCGGCGCTTGCTTCGAAGGTCGCCTCCCTCCAGGGCTGAGTCGGCTGAGCCCTCCGGGGCTCGACCCCTGACTTGACCGTCGGCCGGACCCGAGCGGGCCCTCTCTCTCCGCTCCCGACCGACGTACCGGATTCACGCGCGATCTGCGTTCGCCACGCGGGCGTGAGTCCACCGGCTTGAACCGAAGGCCCCGCTCCTCCCTTCCCCGGGAGAACGAGCGGGGCCTTCGGTGTGCCGCGGGGCACCCACGGCGGGGTGCGAGCGGGGTGCGCGGTGTGCTGTGGGTGCCGTCGCCCGTGGCCGGGCGCGCTGTGGGAGTGCCGTCGCCCGTGACGGCACGGGTGTGTGACCTCCGCGGGGTCAGCGCCGGCCGGAGCGGGCGGCCCTGGCGACGGCCACGACCGCCTTCTCCAGGGCGTACTCGGGGTCGTCCCCGCCGCCCTTGACCCCGGCGTCCGCCTGCGCGACGGCCGTGAGCGCCATGGCGACCCCGTCCGGAGTCCAGCCCCGCATCTGCTGCCGCACGCGATCGATCTTCCAGGGCGGCATCCCGAGCTCACGGGCCAGGTCCGCGGGCCTGCCGCCCCGCGCGGAGGACAGCTTTCCGATCGCCCGCACCCCTTGCGCGAGCGCGCTGGTGATCAGGACGGGGGCCACGCCGGTCGACAGCGACCAGCGCAGCGCCTCCAGCGCCTCCGCGGCCCGTCCCTCGACGGCCCGGTCGGCCACGGTGAAGCTGGACGCCTCGGCCCGCCCGGTGTAGTACCTCCCGACGACGGCCTCGTCGATCGTCCCCTCGACGTCCGCGGTCAGTTGCGAGGCTGCGGAGGCCAGCTCCCGCAGGTCACTGCCGATGGAGTCCACCAGCGCCTGGCAGGCTTCCGGAGTCGCCGCCCGGCCCAGCGCCCGGAACTCGCCCCGCACGAACGCCAGCCGGTCCGCCGGCTTGGTCATCTTGGGACAGGCGACCTCCCGCGCGCCCGCCTTGCGCGCGGCGTCGAGCAGCCCCTTGCCCTTGGCCCCGCCCGCGTGCAGGAGCACGAGGGTGATCTCCTCGGCGGGAGTCCCCAGATACGCCTTGACGTCCTTGACCGTGTCGGCCGACAGGTCCTGGGCGTTGCGTACGATCACGACCTTGCGCTCGGCGAAGAGCGAGGGGCTCGTCAGCTCGGCGAGCGTGCCCGGCTGGAGCTGGTCCGGGGTGAGGTCCCGTACGTCCGTGTCGGCGTCGGCGGCCCTGGCGGCGGCCACCACCTCCTGCACGGCACGGTCGAGCAGGAGATCCTCCTGGCCCACTGCCAGCGTGACAGGGGCGAGAGGGTCGTCTTGTGCGGTCTTCTTGGCCATCCCCGAAAGCATCCCACGCGCCACTGACACCACGCGCCCGAGCCGCCCCCGATCCCAGCCCACTCCGGCCCCGGAAAGCCGAAACGAGCCGAGCCCGGACCCCAGCCGACCTGGGCAGGTCCCGTCCGGGCAGGTCCGGGCAGGTCCAGGCAGGGCAGGACCGGGCCGGGCCGGGCCGGGCCGGCGGACCGGACGGGGCCCGGCCGGGCTCGGGCGGGACGGGTTACGGCTCCTCGTGCCAGCCGTCCCATTCGGCCGCGAACTCGTCCAGCTCCTTCGGGTCCAGCCGCGCCTCGGGGTCAGTCAGCACCACCAGCCACTGCGCGTCCTCGGCGTCGTCCTCACCCGCGAGTGCCTCCCGGACCAACTGCGGCTCCTCCAGCAGCCCGAACCGGTCACCCACGGCCTCCGCCGCCTCTTCCGCGGCATCGCGGTCGGGCAGCACCAGTACATGTCTCACATCGCTCACCCGGACATCTTCCGGCACGCCCGGCGCGGCCGACGCCGGGATCCGGGTCCGGCACGTGTGATCTGCGCGGCTTCCGGACCGCGGCTACCCCAACTCCCTGACCTCCGGCACCCGGTCCAGCTCGATCCCGAAGCGCTCCCGGTACGTCGCCAGCACCTCCTCGTCCGTCACCAGTTCCGACACCTCCTTGGTCCCGTCGGCCGCCGTCACGGTGAACCTGCGGCCGCTGAGCGTGATCCGTCCCCCGTCCTCGGTGACCCGTGAACAGACCGGCGACCGGGTGAAGTGCGACAGCGGCGAGGTACCGTGCCACCAGGCCCCGGCGGCGAAGTCCTCGAGCACGCGCGGCCGTACCTCCAGCCGGTACTGCCGCTTTCCGCCCATGAGGACGTCCAGGTCCTCGTACTCACGGGAACCGCCCGCTCCCCGTACCCCCGCCGCGTCCGGCGCCGACTCCACGACCCGGAACGTCCCGCCGGGGTCCCGCTGTTCGCCCCGCTCCGTGAACGACAGCGGGTAGTGGCTGTGCGCCCCGAACCCGACGTCGGTCAGCCAGTCGCCCCCGTCCGCCGTCCGCACCCTCAGCGCGAGATGGTCGTAAGGGATCCCGGGCTTCCCGTCGTCCCCGTACACCCGCGCCGCGAGCAGCGTCACGTCGAAGCCCAGCACCGCCAGCAAGGCCCCGAAAACACCGTTCAGTTCGTAGCAGAAACCCCCTCTGCGCGATCCCACCACCTTGTCCAGCAGCCTCTTCTCCTCCAGCACGATCCCCTCGCCGAGATGGATCGAGAGGTTCTCGAACGGCACTGTCCGCAGGTGGCACAGCTGGAGCTCGCGGAGCACACCGGACGTGGGCCATCCCGGGTGCTGGGCCCCGATGCGGCGGAGGTAGGCGTCGGCCTGTGCGGAATTCATGCCTTCAGTGTCGCGCCACACCCAGCCCCGCGCCCGCACCGGTGACGGCGAGGTCACCGTCCTCGTCGGTCCTCAGCACCACCGCACCCCCGGCCCGCAGGGCGGCGACCGTGCTCGGGGCGGGGTGTCCGTAAGGGTTGCCGCCGCCCACCGAGACGAGCGCGAGCCGCGGAGCCGCCCTGCGTATCAGCTCCGGATCTTGATACGCAGATCCGTGATGGGCGACCTTGAGCACGTCGACGCCGTCCAGTTCCGCGGCCGCCGGTGATCTCGCCAGGGCCCGCTGGGCGGGCGGCTCCAGGTCGCCGAGCAACAGCAGCCGCAGCCCCGCGGACCGCACGAGCAGGGTCACGCTGGCGTCGTTCGGGCCGTCCGGCGGCGGGACCTGTCCCTGCGGCGGCCACAGCACCCGCCAGTCGAGGCGTCCCGCGCTCCCCCTCTCCCCCGCCACGGCCCGGGTCACGGGGATGTGCCGCGCCAGCGCCTCCCGTCGTACGAACTCGGCCTGCTCCCAGGGTTCTTCGAAGCCGGTCGTCCCGATGGCGCCCACCCGGCGGCCTCGCAGCACACCGGGCAGACCCGCGACATGGTCGGCGTGGAAGTGCGTCAGGACGACGAGCGGGATCCTGGTGACCCCGAGCGCGCTCAGACAGCGGTCCGCCAGCACCGGGTCCGGTCCCGCGTCCACCACCACCGCGCTGCCGTCGCCCACCGCGAGCACGCTCGCGTCGCCCTGGCCCACATCACACATCGCGAGCCTCCAGCCGGGCGGCGGCCACCCCGTGATCATCCTGGTGAGCGGGGGCGGCTGCACCACGAACAGCAGGAGCAGCACCGCGCCGACAGCGCTCGGCAGCGGATGTCCCAGCAGCCGTCGGCCCGCGGCCACGCCCGCCACCGTGACGAGAGCCAGCAGCAGGGCACCGGTCCAGCTGTCCGGCCAGTCCACTCCCGCACCGGGCTGGGCCGCCCCGGCGCGCGCGATGCCCGCGATCCACCGGACGGGCCAACTCGCCGCCCACGCCAGGACCTCGGCCGCGGGCATCGCCCAGGGGGCCGTCGCCAGCGTCGCGAACCCCAGCACCGTGGCCGGCGAGACCGCGAACTCCGCGAGGAGATTGCACGGCACCGCCACCAGGCTCACCCGGGCCGACAGTACGGCGACCACCGGCGCACACAGGGCCTGCGCGGCGGCGGCCGCGGCCAGTGCCTCGGCGACACGCGGAGGCACCCGGCGCCGCCGGAGGGCCGCGCTCCAGCGCGGGGCGAGCGTGAGCAGGGCTCCCGTCGCGAGGACGGAGAGCAGGAACCCGTGACTGCGGGCGAGCCAGGGGTCGTACAGCACCAGGAGCAGGACCGCGGCGGCCAGAGCCGGGATCAGCGATCTGCGGCGCCCGGTCGCGATGGCGAGCAGCGAGATCGCTCCGCAGGCCGCCGCCCGCAGCACGCTCGGGTCCGGCCGGCACACGACGACGAAGGCGAGGGTGAGCGCTCCGCCGAGCAGGGCGGTCGCCCGGAGCGGAACCCCGAGCCGCGAGGCGAGGCCCCGGCGCTCCACCCGCTGGGCAAGGCCCGGCGGTCCGATGAACAGCGCGAGGACGATGACGAGATTGCCCCCGCTGACGGCGAGCAGATGGGTGAGGTCGGTGGCTTTGAAGGCGTCGTCCAGCTCCGGCGTGACACGTGAGGTGTCCCCCACCACCAGCCCCGGCAGCAGCGCCCGCGCGTCCGCGTCCAGGCCGTCGGTCGCCTCGCGCAGCCCTTCGCGCAGCCGGCCCGCGAAGCGCTGCGGACCGGACGGCGCCGCGACCACCTCCGGGGGCGCACTCCCCCGTACCCGCAGCACCGCCGCGATGTCCTCCCCGTCCGACAGGGCGGGCACGACCCGCGCCGCGACCCGCAGCCGGGTCGACGGAAGCAGCGCCAGCCAGGGCGAACGCCCGTCCGTGTCCCGGGGCGTGCCGCCCCCCAGGTGCCCGCCGGTCTCCCGGGGCGCACCTCGTCCCGAGCGCCCGTCGGCCTTCCCGGGCGCACCTCGTCGTGAGCGGACGTCGACGATCACCAGCACCGGTGTCCGGGTGGCCACCACCGTGCCGTCCGCCCGTGTGACCCGTGTGACGTCGGCGTCGAACAGCAGAGCCGTCGGGGCGATGCGGTCCCCGTTGATCCGGGGCCGGGTGAGCCGGGGATCGGAGGTGACCTCCACCTCCGCGGTCACGTGGGCGAACCTCTCCGCGAGCGCGGGGACGGGTCCGCGTCGCAGGTCCGCCGCGTGCAGTCCGGCGGAGGCCGCGGAGGCGCCGACGCAGAGGAGCACGGCGGCGACGGACACCCGCGTCCCCGGCCGGGAGGCGCCCCGCCCCCGCTCCTGCCCCGTGCCCGCGTCCTGCCTCCGGGTACCCGAGCCTCTCCGCCCGGTCCTCGCGCCTCCCTCCTCCGTGCCGAAGCCTCCCCGTCCCGCCCCCGCCTCTCCGCGCCCCACCGCCAGGAGCAGTGCGCCGCCCGTGGTCAGGGTCACGGCCACGACGGCCGTGACCCAGCCCGGCGGCACTCCGACGCTCACGGCCGCCGTGAGCCAGGCCGCCACGGCGGGTGCCACGAGCCGGAGGTCGGCCGGCCCCTCCACCCTGGGGTGGGAGGCGCCCAGCCGCCTGCCCGACGCCGCGTGCACGGGCCTCCGGCCGGTGGCGCCGGGGAGAGTCGCGGGGCGTGTCGGGGACCCCTGCGGCTCCCCGGGTTCCGTCGCCCTCCGGGGACGGGGCTCGGGCGTCCTCACCGGCCCGCCGGACACCCCTCCGGACACCGGGCTCGCCCGCTCACCCCTCCTCCCGGAACCGGACCCGCTCATGGCCGCACCAGGTCCCGGAGGTCCGCGAAGCGGCGGTCCCCGATCCCGTTCACCTCGCGGAGCTCGTCGACCGAGCGGAAACCGCCGTGCGCCGTGCGGTAGTCGACGATGTGCCGGGCCAGGACGGGACCGACCCCGGGCAGGCTGTCGAACTGGTCGACGGTGGCCGTGTTGAGGGGGATCGGCGCGGACGGCACCGCACCCGCCGCGGATCCTCCGGCGCCGAACGGCCCGGAACCCCCGGAGCCGCCTGATCCGGCTCCGGCCGGGGGCGCGGAGGCGCCGACCACGATCTGTTCTCCGTCCACGAGGAACCGGGCGCGGTTGAGGCCGTCGGTGTCCGTGCCGGGCCGCGGCCCGCCGGCGGCTCGCAGGGCGTCCTCGACGCGGGACCCGGCAGGCAACCGCTGGAGGCCGGGGGTACGCACCTTTCCGCCCACGTCCACGACGACCGTGCCCCCGCCGGTGCCAGGGGCGCGCGCGGCTCCGGCCGGGGCGCCCGGTTCCGCACCCCGCTCCTCGCCCGGTGCCCGCTTCCCGCCGAACGGCGCGGCGGCGCTCATCACCTCAGGAGCCCTGACCGGCCGCGTCCGGCCCGCCCAGAAGTGCTGGACGGCGAAGACGGCGGCCACGACCAGCAGCACGGTCAGGGCGGCCACGCTCCTGCGTTCCAGACCGCACCGCGACTGCAGCCACAAAGGCAGCCGCTCCCGGACGGCGAGCCCGGCCCGGTCCCGCCACACGCCCGCCGCCCCGGCCGGATCGGGCGAAGCCGGATCGAGCGAGACCGAGCCGGACGGGCCCGCATCAGACGAGACCGGGTCATTCGCGGCCGGCTCACCGCCGATCCGTGCACTCGCGGCCGGTTCACCCGCGGTCCGCCCGCCACCGGCCCACCCGCCCATGGACGGCCCGCCCCCGCTCAGGTCGCTCACGGACGGCCCGCCCACGATCGGACCGTCGGCGGGCAGCGCGCTCGGGTTCACCGTCCCGGCGGCCGTCCGGCCTCCCGTCGGCGAAGTCCGGTCCGGGTCCTGTGCGGTGTCGCGGCCATGTGCCCCGGCCCGGGGGTTCCAGGGGTGACGGACCGGACCGGTCAGAACTCCCGTGCCCGCCGCCGTGTTCGCCCTCGGGACGTCCCCGGCATCGCGGTCCGTCCCCGGCGGCCCGTTCCCCGACTCCCGCCGCTCCGGGGCGCGTTCGGCGAAGAGCGCGTCGGCGCGCAGCCGGAGGGCCGCGGCCGAGGCCTCCCGGCGACGGGTCCGCGTTCGCCGGTCGTGACGGCGATGCCGGCTGCGGCCGTCGGAGAGGGGGCCGCGACCCGGGCCGCTGGTCGAAGTCGCGGTGCGTGAGTTCGATCGAAGTGCCATGCGGCGAGGATGCGGCAACCCGGCGCCCTCGCGATGATCATGCTCAATTCCGGTGGAAAGCGCCCCAGTTGTGGATAACTCCGTCACCCGCACGAGCGACGCACGCGGGTGACACGGTTATCGGCCCCCTCGTCGGGGCGACACGACTCACCGGGGCGACACGACCGCCGCCAGCAGTCCGGGACCGGTGTGGGCTCCGATCACCGCGCCCACCTCGCTCACATGCAGTTCGGCGAGTCCCGGCACCCGCGTCCGCAGACGGTCCGCGAGGGCCGACGCCCGCTCGGGGGCGGCCAGGTGGTGAACGGCGATGTCGACCTGTGCGCTGCCCGCCCGGTCGACGACGATCTCTTCCAGGCGTGCGATCGCCTTGGACGACGTCCTGACCTTCTCGAGGAGTTCGATGCGGCCGTCGTGGAGCTGCAGCAGCGGCTTCACCGCGAGGGCGGACCCCAGCAGGGCCTGCGCGGCTCCGATCCTGCCGCCGCGGCGGAGGTAGTCGAGGGTGTCGACGTAGAAGTGGGCGGACGTGCCCGCGGCCCGCTTCTCGGCTGCCGTGACCGCGTCGTCGACGGTTCCGCCCGCCTCGGCCGTCCCGGCGGCGGCCAGCGCGCAGAACCCGAGGGCCATGGCGACCATCCCGGTGTCGACGACACGCACCGGCACCGGGGCGTCGCGCGCCGCGAGCACCGCGGCGTCGTAGGTGCCCGAGAACTCGGAGGAGAGGTGCAGCGAGACGATGCCGGTGGCGCCGGACTCGGCGACCTTCCGGTAGGTCGCGGCGAAGGTCTCGGGGCTGGGCCTGGACGTCGTGACGGGCCGCCGCTTCTGCAGCGCCTGGGCCAGGGAACGGGCCGAGATCTCGGTGCCCTCCTCGAGCACCTGGTCCCCGAGGACCACGGACAGGGGGACCGATGTGATGCCGTGGCGCTCCATCGTCCGCGGCGGCAGGTAGGCCGTTGAATCGGTGACGATCGCGACATGGCGGGACATGAGCTGGAGGTTACCTGGCGGGACGGGTGCGTGGCAGCCCGACCCCTTCCACCTGCGATCGGAACGGCTGGATCATGTCGTGCTCTCGGGGCGGGGCTTCTTCTGCCAGGAGTAGGTGGGCCGTTGACCGGGCGGTGTGATGGCCGAACGCCCCGGCCCGTCCTCGGGACGCGACTGCCGGCTCCCAGGAGCGCTCTGTCCCCCGGAGGTGCCCGTGTCCGCCGCCGGATCGTCGGGCCAGGACACGGCCGGACCGGGTTCCTCGGCCCAGTGCCGCAGCGCGCCGGCCTCCACGTCGATCTGGGCGCTCAGTGTGTCCAGGTCGTCGCCCGCGAAGCGGTGCGCCCGGTCGCGGGCGGCCCAGCGCAGCGAGTCCGCCGACTGCGTGATCCGCCGGGTGCGGTCGCGCAGACCCGGGAGCCGGGTGGCGAGCGCGTCCCGGTCGGGCTCGGCCTCCAGACGCTTCAGCTCGGCGTCCAGCTCGTGCCCGTGGGCGCTGAGCCGCTCGAAGAGGCTCAGCGACTCCTTGAGGGACTCGTCCTCCGCCGCGCCGGCCTGCAGCGCGTCCTGGGTGGCGCGCATCGATGTGCGCAGCGTCAGTCTGAGCTGGGCGAGCTCGCCCTGGGGACCGGGCTGGGCGAAGGTCTTCGCGCGCAGGGTGGTGTCCTCGACCGTGCGGCGGGCCTGCGAGATGGTGCGGTCCACACCGCGCTTGGCGGCACCGATCACCTTGACCGTCGCATACGCGCCGACCACCACGAACAGCAGGAAGAGCAAGGCGATCACGGTGATCACGGTACCCATCACACTCCTCCTCCGACCGGCCCCGGCAGCTTTCGCCGTGCTCTCAACGGTAAACGCTGCGGGCAGGTTCGGAGTTCCGGAAGAACCCCGAACCTGCCCGTAGGGGACTACCCCGAGCCGCGGCGTGGCCCGGGCCGCGCCGCTACGCCGTGACGATGTTGACCAGCTTCGGTGCGCGCACGATCACCTTGCGGATCCCCGCGCCGCCCAGCGCCGCGACGACCTTCTCGTCCGCCAGCGCCACCTTCTCCAGCTCCGCGTCGGTGATCGACGGGGAGACCTCCAGGCGGGCCTTGACCTTGCCCTTGATCTGCACGACGCAGGTCACGGCCTCGTCGACGACGTACGCGGGGTCGGCGACGGGGAAGTCCTGGTGGACGACGGAGTCGGCGTGGCCCAGCTTGCGCCACAGCTCCTCGGCGATGTGCGGGGCCAGCGGCGCGACCATCAGCACCAGGGCCTCGGCGACCGGACGCGCGACGGGGCCGCCCGTCTTGGTCAGGTGGTTGTTCAGCTCGGTGACCTTGGCGATGGCGGTGTTGAACCGCATGGCCTCCAGGTCCTGGCGCACACCGTCGATCGCCTTGTGCAGGGCGCGCAGCGTGTCCTCGTCGGGCTCGGCGGAGCCGACCGTGACCTCGCCGGTCGCCTCGTCGACGACGTTGCGCCACAGCCGCTGCAGCAGGCGGTACTGACCGACCACCGCGCGCGTGTCCCAGGGGCGGGACACGTCCAGGGGACCCATCGCCATCTCGTACAGGCGCAGGGTGTCCGCTCCGTACTCGTCGCAGATCTCGTCCGGGGTGACCGCGTTCTTCAGGGACTTGCCCATCTTGCCCAGCAGCCGGGAGACCTTCTCGCCCTGGTGGAACCAGGCGCCGTCGCGCTCCTCCACCTCGGCGGCCGGGACGGCGATGCCGCGGCCGTCGCGGTACACGTAGGCCTGGATCATGCCCTGGTTGAACAGCTTGTGGAACGGCTCGGCCGACGAGACGTGGCCCAGGTCGAACAGGATCTTCGACCAGAAACGGGCGTACAGCAGGTGCAGCACGGCGTGCTCGGCACCGCCGACGTACAGGTCGACGCCCCCGTGCGGCTGTCCCTCGCGGGGGCCCATCCAGTACTGCTCGATGGCCGGGTCGACCAGCTTCCGGTCGTTGTGCGGGTCCAGGTAGCGCAGCTCGTACCAGCAGGAACCGGCCCAGTTGGGCATGGTGTTGGTCTCGCGGCGGTACTTCCGCGGGCCGCGGCCGTCCTCCAGGTCCAGGGTGACGTGGACCCAGTCGTCGTTGCGGGACAGCGGGGTCTCGGGAGAGGTGTCCGCGTCGTCCGGGTCGAAGGTGCGCGGCGAGTAGTCCTCGACCTCCGGCAGCTCCAGGGGCAGCATCGACTCGGGCAGCGCGTGGGCGACGCCGTCCTCGTCGTAGACGATCGGGAAGGGCTCGCCCCAGTAGCGCTGGCGGCTGAACAGCCAGTCGCGCAGGCGGAAGTTGACGGTGCCCTCGCCGATGCCCCGGCGCTCCAGCCACTCCGTGATGCGCGCCTTGGCGTCGACGACGCCCAGACCGTCCAGGGAGATGTCCTCGCCGGCCGAGTTGACGATCTTCGCGTCGTACGAGGCGAAGGCGTCGTCCCAGGTGGAGGCGTCGGTGCCGCGGTCGTCCGAGGGCTCGACCACACAGCGCACGGGCAGCTCGAAGGCACGCGCGAACGCGAAGTCGCGGGTGTCGTGCGCCGGGACGGCCATGATCGCGCCGGTGCCGTAGCCCATCAGCACGTAGTCGGCGATGAAGACCGGGACCTTCTCGCCGTTGACCGGGTTGGTGGCGTACGCGCCGGTGAAGACACCGGTCTTGTCCTTGGCCTCGGCCTGGCGCTCGACGTCGGACTTCGAGGCGGCCTGCGCGCGGTAGGCGGCGACGGCCTCGGCGGGCGTGGCGTGTCCGCCGGTCCACACGTCGTGGGTGCCCTCGGGCCAGGCGTCCGGGGTGAACTTCTCGACCAGCGGGTGTTCCGGGGCCAGCACCATGTAGGTGGCGCCGAACAGGGTGTCCTGACGGGTGGTGAAGACCGTGATCGCTTCGCCGTCGATCGGGAAGTCGACACGGGCGCCCTCGGAGCGGCCGATCCAGTTGCGCTGCTGCAGCTTGATGGCCTCGGGCCAGTCCAGCGCGTCCAGGTCGTCCAGCAGGCGGTCCGCGTAGGCGGTGATGCGCATGTTCCACTGGCGCAGCTTGGCCTTGAAGACGGGGAAGTTGCCGCGCTCGCTGCGGCCGTCGGCGGTGACCTCCTCGTTGGCCAGGACGGTGCCCAGGCCGGGGCACCAGTTGACCGGCGCGTCGGAGGCGTACGCCAGGCGGTAGCCGCTCAGGACGTCGGCGCGCTCGGCGGCGCTCAGCTCGTTCCACGCGCGCGCGGTGCCCCCGACGGCGGGGACGCCGCGCTCACCGCTCTCGAACTGGGCGACCAGCGCGGAGATGGGACGGGCCTTCACGGCCTCGTCGTCGTACCAGGAGTTGAAGATCTGCAGGAAGATCCACTGGGTCCACTTGTAGTACTCCGGGTCGATCGTGGCGAACGACCGGCGCTTGTCGTGGCCCAGGCCCAGCGCGCGCAGCTGGGCCTTCATGTTCTCCATGTTGGCCTCGGTCGACACGCGCGGGTGCGTGCCGGTCTGCACGGCGTACTGCTCGGCGGGCAGGCCGAAGGCGTCGAAGCCCAGGGTGTGCAGGACGTTGTGGCCGGTCATCCGCTGGAACCGGGCGTACACGTCGGTGGCGATGTAGCCCAGGGGGTGGCCCACGTGCAGACCCGCGCCCGAGGGATACGGGAACATGTCCATGATGAACTTCTTGGGCCGGGCGGCCAGCTCCGGGTCCCCGGCCAGGTCGCCGGTGGGGTTCGGAGCCTCGTACGTGCCCTCGGCGTCCCAGAAGTCCTGCCAGCGTGCCTCGATGTCGGCGGCCAGGGCGGCCGTGTAGCGGTGCGGCGCGGCCGACTCTGCGGTGGCGGCAGCGGTGTTCGTCTCGCTCATGTCCTCAAAGCTCCATCGATCGTCTCTGCCAGCAGAAATGAAAAAACCCCTCGCACAGGAGGGGACGCCGCGCTGATGCCGACCGCGATGCGTCAGCGGTCGGGACTGATCAGCGCGGCTCGCTAAGCAGAAGGCGTACGGCACGCATGGCGTCAGGGTACCGCAGCGCCCGCGCGGGCCGCGACGAGCTTTCGGGGGTGCCGATGCCCCGCTGCGCCGGACGGTCGGTAAAAAAATCGTTGACCTTTGTTCAAATTTTACTTCGCTTAACGGACGCTTGCGGACAACACAAAGACCTCATTGCCCTTTGGTAACAACGCAATAACTCAAACGTGGAGCTCGGCGCCATTTCTCGACCTAGAGTGCGCCTTCGGGACCGCTTCCCCGAACCGTAGGGAGTAACCCCTCATGAACCCTCGTCGTAACAACAGCTCGCTTCCCCGGATGGGCCGTTCGGCCTACGGGGTGGCCACGGCTGTCGCCGTGTTCCTCCTACCCGTGATCGTGCTGGTGGGAGGCACCGCGGTCCAAGACTTCCTGAACTTCGGCGCCGGCGTGCTGTCGCTGGTCTCGCTGACCTGCTCGGTGATCTGGGGCCTGGTCGCCCAGGACCGGCTCCTCCTCGACACGCGTCAGCGGATCATCGCGCAGGGCATCCACCGCGTGACCGCCGTCGGCTCGATCGCCTTCCTCCTGGTGCACATCACCGTCAAGCTGGCGCTGGAGCACACCGTCCTGATCGCCGCGCTGATCCCCTTCAGCCTGGGTGTCACGGGCCTCGGCGGGCTCATCGGCCTCGGCTCGCTGGCAGGCCTGCTCATGATCTTCGTGGGCATCACCGGCGCGCTGCGCAACCAGTTCGCCGCGCCGGCCGTGGTCGCCGCCCGCTGGCGCGCGATGCACATGCTGGCCTACCCCGCGCTGTGCGCGGCCCTGATCCACGGCCTGTTCGCGGGGCGCCCGGCGAAGACCTTCTTCATGGTCTCGTACGAGCTGTGCCTGGTCGGCGTCATGGCCGCCGTCGCGCTGCGCGCCGCCCCGAACCCCGTCAAGCACAAGATCGCGTCGCGGATCCTGGAGCTCACCGGCGGCGGCAGCGCCCGCGGTTTCCGCGAGGATCTGGAGGCGTCCCGCGCCGCCGCGATGGAGTCGCCGCAGGGAGGCCGCCCCGACCGGCGCCCCGCGGGTGACGACGGCGCCTCGTCCCAGCGCAAGGAGCGCAAGGAACGCAAGGAGTCCTCGTCCTCGCTGTTCGGCGGCGCGCAGGGCGCGGCGGACACGGCCGGCTACGCGGCGGCCTACCGGACCGGGACGATGCCCACGGTCACGGCCCCCGGGACGGGGCAGTTCCCGATGCCCGGGAACGCGCAGCCCACAGAGACGTTTCCCCGCGCCGGCAACGGCGGCGCGCAGGGCAGCTGGCCCGTCCCCCAGTCGGCCCCCGTCGGCGAGGCCCCGGCGTCGTCGTACGACCCGCTCCAGGACACCGGATACACCACCCCGGTCTACGGCGGTCAGCCCGCCGGCGGCTACAACACGAGTGATGTGTACAACACCGGTGAGACGAACGCGTCCTACCGCACGTACAACAGCAACGACACGTACGACAGCGGTCCCGCGACTGACGTACTGCCGGGCGCCTTCGACGCTCCTGGCTCCGGTGAATCCTGGAATGCCCCTTCCGGAGGCTTTAAGTGAACGAGGCCCTGCCCGACGTCCCGGAAGTCCGAGTGGTCGGACTTCCGCAGCTCACGTCGGGTTTCGACCTGGTTGAACGTCTTGATCTACCCATGCACCTGAAGGTGCACGGTCCGCTCGAACCCCTGAGCGGGGAGGATCTCGCGAGCCTCGCCGAGGACATCAACCTGAAGGGCCGCGGCGGGGCGGGCTTCCCCTTCGGCAAGAAGCTGCGCTCGGTCGCGGAATCGGCCATCAAGAAGGGCATCCGCCCGGTGGTGGTCGTCAACGGAAGCGAGGACGAGCCGGCCTGCCGCAAGGACACGGTGCTCATCAACCGTGCCCCGCACCTCATCCTGGACGGCGCCCTCCTGGTCGCGGAGGCCATGGGCGCCCGCCAGCTCGTGATCGGCGTGACCCGCGAGTCCACCCAGCGCTCCATGGAGGCGGCACTGGAGGAGCGGGGGCTGAGCAACCGCAGGGGATCGCCCCTTCGCGCGCGCGTGCAGCGCAACCCCATACGCATGGTGACCGGCGCGGCCGCGTCGCTGATCCGCTCGATCGACGGCGGCCCGGCCGTGCCGCCCGGCCGCAAGGTCAGCGCCTCCCAGGCGGGCGTCGGGGGCGCGCCCACCCTGCTGTCGAACGCCGAGACGTTCGCGCAGCTGGCCATCGCCGCCCGCATCGGCCCCGACCGCTACCGCAACACGGGCCTGTACGACGAGCCCGGCACCGTCATGCTCACCGTCTCGGGCGCGGTCGCGCGCCCCATGGTGATCGAGGTTCCCACCGGCGTACCCCTGCGGTACGTGCTCCAGCTGGCCGGCGCCCCGGCGATGCCCCAGGGCGTGCTGACCGGCGGCTACCACGGCAAGTGGCTGGACGCGGCGACGGTCAACGAGGCGATCGTCTCGCGGGACTCCCTGGCCGCGGTGGGCGGTGCGCTCGGCGCAGGCGCGATCCTCCCCATCACCCAGGAGACCTGCCCCCTGGGCGAGTCGCTGCGCGTGGCGCAGTGGCTGGCCGACGAGAGCGCGGGCCAGTGCGGCCCCTGCTACCTCGGTCTGCCCGCCGCGGCGCGCGGCCTGGCGGACATCCTCAACGGCGGCGGCCCGGCGGCGCTGGAGGCCGTGAAGCAGGTCGCCAAGTCCGTGAAGCGGCGCGGCGCCTGTTCCCACCCGGACGGTTCGGCGATGTTCATCGAGTCGACCCTGAAGGCGTTCACGGACGACCTGGCCGCGCACGTCCTCGGAAACGGCTGCGGAAGGCCCGTGGAGGGCGTTCTGCCGCTCTTCGAGGACGGCCAGGTGCCCATGGGCATCCTGGGCGGCCCCGGCGTGCAGGAGACGGGCTCCAGCCGCCAGAAGATCTTCGTCGACTGGACGCTGTGCCGCGGGCACGGCCTGTGCGCCGACCTCCTCCCCGAGGTCTTCGAACTGGGCGCCGACGGCTTCCCGACCGTGGCGCAGGCCCCGGTGCCCCGGTCCGTCGAGGCGAAGGCGCTGCGCGCGGTGCGCCGCTGCCCGGCCCTGGCCCTGCGGATCGAGGAGGACACCAGGGGCTCGTCGCAGTCGCGCAGCAACCTGCCGGTCCTCTCCCAGGGACGCGGGCGCCGCGCGCTCGGCAGCGGCCGCTGACGCACGAAGGAGCGGGCCACCGGGAACGGATGGCCCGCCTTCGTCGTGTTCCGCGGTGTTCCGCGCGGTGACGACGTCCCGCGCGGTGGCGGAGGACCGTCGTGCGAAAGGTTCGGGAGAACGAAGAAGCGGACCACCCTGATCGGGTGGCCCGCTTTCAACACCTGTGGAGCTAAGGAGAATTGAACTCCTGACCTCCTGCATGCCATGCAGGCGCTCTACCAACTGAGCTATAGCCCCTTGTGGCCACGCGGCGAGGCCGCGTTTTCACCGTGTCGCCCGGTTTCCCCGGCGGCGACGCCAACATTACACGGTTCCCCTGGTGAACCACCAAATCGTTTCCCGTCCGTACCGATTCGCGCTTCATGTCGCATTTGAGCGAGCTGCAACCGTCGGAGGGCGCCGGCTCGGGGGCACCTCCTGGACCGCCGCACACCCAGGGGCACCCCTGGGCGGCGCATGGCTTCTGGCGGGCCTCACGGGCCTCGTGGCGGCCCCGCGGACCCCGGGGGCGGTGAGGGTGCACGGAGGACCCGCAGAGGGCGCACGGAGGCCGCTCGCGGGCGACCGTGCCGTCACGCCCGCGCGAACGTGCCGGGGCGGGTGCGCCGGAAGGCGGGCGCGGGCGGCGGGCACGCACGGCGGGCATGGGCGCACAGGGGCGGGAACTGCGCCGGAACGGCACGGGATTGACGCCGTCGGCCCGCCACGGGGGTTCCGTCGCGCCTCTCGGGCCCGCCGCGCTTCCCGGACCCCTGCCCGGCCGGGCTCGGGCCCAGGGGCGGCGCCCCGGGGCACACAGGGCCCAGGATCACCCGTTCAGGGGACACGTGGCCCACCCGGCCCGGCCGGGTGCACGCGGTCCCGGATCAGGCCGTGGCGAACGACGGGTCAGGCCGTGACGAAGGAATAGAAGCGCTTGAGGGTGCAGAGCTCATCGAGGAGCCGTGCGTAGATCGGCTCGCCCTCCAGCTCGCGGTACGTCTCGATCGGGTCGCCTTTTATGATCAGCGCCCGCGCGCATTCCTCGCACCAGTACTGGTAGTCGTGGTTGACCGGTTCCATGTCGCGGACGATCGGCGTACCACTGCCGCACCAATCGCATTTCCGCCTGTGCGCACCCATCAGTCAGCTCCAGCTGTGGCCGCAGGCCGTGCACACGTAAGAGATTCCACCGTTGTCACCGAGAACCTGGGCAACATGGACCGATCCGCAGGAAGGGCAGTCGAGGAGGTCGGCTTTCGTGCTGTTCGGTGCCACTTCGAGGAGATCGTGAACCTCCTCGAGGATGCTGGCAGGCATCGCTACTCCCTCCCGTCGGGCCGCGCCCCCTTCCGGCCGTTTGATTCTGCCACGGCCGGAGCAATACGGTCAGCGACGCCTTCGTACCAGTCCGGACACGAGCCCCCTGCGCGGCTCTGGCGACCGGCGCATATGAGCACGCCAGGAGCGCGTCCGCAAAGGTATACGCCCCAGGGACCCCAAGTGACTCAAGCGGGTCCGAGAAGAGTGTGCCCAAGACCACGGCGCCCGGGAGGCGGCGGAGCCCGCGCGGCCCCGGACCGCGTCGCGGCCACCGAGGGGGCGACGCGTCCGGCCGTCCCGCGGTCGTCCACGACGGCGGTTCCCCGCGTCCGGACGCCGCCCCACCGCCCAACTGCGCCCGCCCCGGCACGTGCTCCGGAAACCTGTTCCCAACTCCGGGACGGACAAAGAAAAATCCCGCTCCCTCACGGGAACGGGATCTTTCATCGCTTTGTCCGACAACTCTGGAAAGAGTCGGGCTGTGGAGCTAAGGAGAATTGAACTCCTGACCTCCTGCATGCCATGCAGGCGCTCTACCAACTGAGCTATAGCCCCTTGCGTTCTTCCCGCCCTGCGGGCCGAACAAGAAGAACTCTAGCCTGTGACCAGCCGGAAAGTGAAATCCGGTCCCTCCTGGCCCGCACGGCCGGACGGAGAGCCGCCCGGCGCGCCTCAGTCGTCGTCGCCGAGCACCGGTTCCGGCAGCGTGCCGGCGTTGTGCTCCAGGAGCCGCCAGCCGCGGACACCCTCGCCGAGGACGGACCAGCAGCAGTTGGACAGACCGCCGAGGCTCTCCCAGTGCCGGGACTCCAGGCCGAGCAGACGGCCGATGGTGGTGCGGATCGTGCCTCCGTGGCTGACGACGACGAGGGTGCCGTCGTCCGGGAGCTTGTCCGCGTGCCGCAGCACCACGGGGGCGGCGCGGTCGGCGACCTCGGTCTCCAGCTCGCCCCCGCCGCGCCGCACCGGCTCACCGCGCTTCCAGGCGGCGTACTGCTCGCCGTGGCGTTCGATGATCTCCTCGTGCGTCAGCCCCTGCCAGACGCCCGCGTAGGTCTCGCGCAGGCCCTCCTCGTGGGTGACCTCAAGGCCCGTGAGGGCGGCCAGCTCGGCGGCCGTGGCGGCGGCGCGCTTGAGGTCCGAGGCGACGACGGCGTCGGGCTTCAGGGAGGCGAGCAGCCGGGCGGCGCGACGGGCCTGCCCGACGCCCGTCTCGGTCAGCTCGACGTCCGTCGAGCCCTGGAAGCGGCGGGCCACGTTCCAGGAGGTCTGGCCGTGCCGCCACAGGATGACGCGGCGGCCCCTTCCCGGCTTCGCCTCGGCGGTCGCGTCCGCGGCCCCGGCGGTCACCGCAGCTCCTCCATGCCGACGGAGTCCTCCTCGGCCTGGAACTTGGCGTGCTCGGCGGCCTTGCCGCGGGTCGCCTTGGCCTCGTCGGGCAGGTCGAGCTCCGGGCAGTCCTTCCAGAGCCGCTCCAGGGCGTAGAAGACGCGCTCCTCGCTGTGCTGGACGTGCACCACGATGTCGACGTAGTCGAGCAGCACCCAGCGGGCCTCGCGGTCGCCCTCGCGGCGCACCGGCTTGGCGCCGAGCTCCTTGTTCAGGCGCTCCTCGATCTCGTCGACGATCGACTTGACCTGACGGTCGTTGGGCGCGGACGCCAGCAGGAAGGCGTCGGTGATGGAGAGCACATCGCTGACGTCGTAGGCGATGATGTCGTGCGCGAGCTTGTCTGCGGCCGCCTGTGCGGCGGTGTTGATGAGCTCGATGGAGCGGTCCGTGGCGGTCACTGCGCGGCTTTCCGTCGGCGGTCGGTTACGACTCAAGGGTCTCACGGACCGCCGAGGAGGCCCCACGCGTTTCTCCGGCCGCGCGGCCACGCCCCGGGGGCCTGCCCCGGGACGTGATGCCGGTCACCCGCGGGTCACCCCGTCGGGCGGGTGGTGATCTCGTAGTCCTGGCCGAGGACGACGGACACGTCCGCGTTGCCCGCGGCCTTGCCCTTCTTCACGCTGCCGGTGGGCAGGCCCAGGGTCTTGGCGACCTCGACCGCGTCCTCCTTCTTGGCGGCGTCGCCGTAGGTGACGCTGGACACGCTCCGGGCGGCGGAGGTGCCGGAGTCCAGGAACGTGTAGCCGCCGTTGACCACGGCGATACGGGCCTGGCCGGTGGCCGCCTTGAGGCCGGTGGCGTTCTCGATGCCGACGCGGACCGCGGAGCCCGCCTCGGGGCTCTTCGCCGCGCCGCCCAGGACGTTCTTGACCACGCTGCCGGAGGTGCTCGCGGTCAGCGTGCCGTCCTGCTGGACGGGCAGCGTGGCGGTCTTGTAGTCGCCGCCCTTGGCGAGGTCGGCGAGCTTGGCGAGGAAGGCGCCGAGGTCCTGGTCGGTCAGCGACGGGTCGAGGATCTGGGCCAGCGTCTGCACGGTGGTGGTCGCGGCCTCCTTGTCCGAGGACAGCTTGCGCAGCACGCCCTGCATCACCTGCCCGAACCGCTCGAGCTGCGCGTTCTGGGCTTCGTCCGCACCCTGGTAGGTGGCGTAGGCGACGGCCATCTTGCCGCTGAGGGTCTGGCCCTCGCCCTTCTTGACGAGCGGGGCCTCGCCCTTCTTCTTGGAGGCGGGGTCCGGCACGTCGGTGTTGGTCGTGACCTCGATGTCGCCGACCAGTTCGACGAGGTTGTTCAGGTACGGGGTGTCGAGCCGCCAGGTGCCCTGGATGCTGGTGCCCAGCACGGTGTCCAGCGCCTCCCGCGTCCCGGAGGTGCCGTCCGTGTCGACGGACTTGGCGAGCGTGGTCGTCGAGCCGTCGTCGTCCGTCAGGGCGAGGGAGTTGGGCAGCAGGACGGTGGTGCCCTGTTCGGTGGTGGTGTTGTCGACGAGCAGGGCCGTGGAGGTGCCGCCGCCCTTCGTGTTGTGCAGGTGGACGACGACCACGTCACGCTTCTGCGCGGCGACGGGCGTCGTGGACCCGGGCTTGGCCTCCGGGGAGGAGGCGCCGGGCAGCTTGCCCGCGTACCAGAGGTAGCCCGCGCCGCCGACCACGGCCAGGGCCATGACGACGGCCAGGGCGACGATCCGGCTGCGGGCGCGGCGCTTGGCCTCCTCACGGCGCTCGGTGCGGTTCTCGGTGAACTTCAGCCAGTCGATGACGTCCTCGGACTCGGCTTCCTGGTCCTCGACGAAGGCGAACTGCTCCGTGCGGTAGTCCCGGTCGGCGCCGGGGGCGTCGTCCTCCGCCGGCCCGGCCTGCTGCGGGATGCGGGCGGTCCGCTCGGCGACCCGGGGCTGTCCGCCGGTGCTCGCGGCGCCCGCCGTCCCGGCGTCGTTCCCGAAGGCGTCGTACGGCGCCCGGGTGGTCCCGCTCCCACCGGTCCCGGTCCCGCCGGTCCGGGGCGCGCCGGTGCCGAACGGGTCGAAGGAGTCGTACGAGGAGGTGGACGGCTGTCGGCCAGTGTCGTAGGGCGACACGGCCTCCTGCCGGCCGGTGTCATAGGGCGACACCGTTTCTTGCTGACCTGTGTCATAGGACGACATAGGTGCCTGATGGCCCGTGTCGTAGGACTGGACGGGCTCCTGACTGCCCGTCGCATAGGGGTCGTAGCCGTAGCCCTGCTGCTGCCGGGCGTCGTAGCCGTCGTACCCCTGGGCAGGCTGCTGCGGCACCTGCCGGTACACAGGCTGCCCGTACTCGTCGTAGCCGACGAGCTCGTAGCCCTGGTCGCCGCCCGTGTATCCGTCGTATCGGTCGTTCACCGGGTGCCCCTCTCGGCTCACTGGCCGCGGTACAGCTCACGCTTGTCGATGTAGCGCACCACACCGTCCGGCACCAGGTACCAGACGGGGTCGCCCTTGGCGACTCTCGCACGGCAGTCTGTGGACGAGATGGCGAGCGCGGGAACCTCGACCAGCGAGACACCGCCCTCCGGGAGCCCCGGGTCGGTCAGGGTGTGACCTGGCCGGGTGACCCCGATGAAGTGCGCGAGGGAGAACAGTTCTTCCGTGTAACGCCAGGTGAGGATCTGGCCGAGCGCGTCCGCGCCGGTGATGAAGAAGAGGTCCGCGTCGGGATTGAGCGCGCGCAGGTCGCGCAGGGTGTCCGTCGTGTAGGTCGGGCCGCCGCGGTCGATGTCGATCCGGCTGACCGAGAACTGGGGGTTCTCGGCGGTCGCGATGACCGTCATCAGGTAGCGGTCCTCCGCGGGGGTGACCGCGCGGTCGGTCTTCTGCCACGGCTGTCCGGTCGGCACGAACACCACCTCGTCGAGGTGGAACTGCGCGGCCACCTCACTGGCCGCGACCAGGTGCCCGTGGTGGATCGGGTCGAAGGTGCCGCCCATGACGCCGAGCCGGCGCTTGCCCGCGCTCGAGGGGCCGTTGCCGGGGCCGGTCGTGGGGCGCCTCGCCGCACCGCCGGCCGCCGCGCCCGCGCCGCCCGTGGCGTCGCCGACGGCGCCGCTCTCCGTGTCATTCACCGGACCGGTAGGCATGTCCTGCTCTCCCATGCGTGCAGACCCTACCGGCCCGGCCGACGGGCTCCGGCCGACAGGGGCCCCGAGCGGGCCCTCGGGGCTCAGCGGTCGCGGTTGAAGCGCGTGGTGATCCACAGCAGCAGGAGCAGGACGAACAGGGCCCCGCCACCGGTCAGGTACGGGTTGAGGCTCTCGTGGTTGCCCCCCTCCTCGCCCTCGGCGAGAACGGTGGCCATCTGTGCGGCGGTGTACTGGAAGCTCATCTCGGCAGGACCTATCCGGTGTGTGCGGGATAAAGACGTCGGCTCATCGTATGCGGGTGCCCACGCAGCGAACACGCCGACTCCGCCGTCGGGGACGGCGCTCCGGCCGTCGGCCGGCCGTCAGTCGTCGCGCTTGTACCCGCGCAGCAGGAACCAGGCGGCCGGGGCCAGGCCGACGATCATGACGATCAGGACGACGCGGAGCAGATTGCCCGGCCCCTGCCCGTCCGCCGCCGCGACGGCTTCCGCGAGCCGCGCCGCCGAGGGGATGTGCTCCATGTCGTACGACTCCTTCTCTGTACTGCCCGTCCACGGTATCTCCGCCTAGGCTGGGCTCTGCCTCGGGGGCACGGAAGGCACTCAGACACATGGGGGAACACATGTCCGACGGCGGCCACGAGCGGAACGGGCACGAGAACGTGCCCAGCAGGCAGCGCAGGCGGTTCGAGGGGATCTCGTCGCGGGCCTACGAACACCCGGCGGACCGCTCGGCCCTGGTGGCCCTGCGCAAACTCAGCGGTTTCGACACGGTCTTCAAGGCACTGAGCGGTCTGCTGCCCGAGCGCAGTCTGCGGCTGCTCTTCCTGTCCGACTCGGTGCGCGTCTCGGACGCGCAGTTCGCGCACCTCAACGACATGCTGCGGGACGCCTGTTACGTCCTGGACCTGGAGAAGGTCCCGCCGATGTACGTGAACCAGGACCCGCAGCCCAACGCGATGTGCATCGGTCTGGACGATCCGATCATCGTGGTGACGACCGGGCTCGTCGAGCTCCTCGACGAGGAGGAGATGCGGTCGGTCATCGGCCACGAGGTCGGCCACGCGCTGTCCGGTCACGCCGTCTACCGCACGATCCTGCTGTTCCTCACCAACCTCGCGGTCCGGATCGCCTGGATCCCGCTGGGGAACCTCGCGATCATGGCGATCGTGACCGCGCTGCGCGAGTGGTTCCGCAAGTCGGAACTGTCCGCCGACCGGGCCGGGCTGCTGGTCGGCCAGGACCTGCAGGCCTCGATGCGCGGCCTGATGAAGATCGCGGGCGGCAACCACCTGCACGAGATGAACGTGGACGCGTTCCTGGAGCAGGCCGAGGAGTACGAGGCGGCGGGCGACCTGCGGGACTCCGTGCTGAAGATCCTGAACGTGCTGCCGCGCACCCACCCCTTCACGGCGGTCCGCGCGGCCGAGCTGAAGAAGTGGGCGGAGTCCCGCGACCACCAGCGGATCATGGACGGCCACTACCCCCGGCGCGACGCGGACAAGGACGCCTCGGTGTCGGACTCCTTCCGGCAGTCGGCGGCCAGCTACGCCAGCGACGTGAAGAACTCCAAGGACCCGCTGATGAAGCTGGTCAGCGACATCGCGGGCGGCGCGGGTGACCTCGGGGGCCGGGTACGGCGCGGCTTCGGGGGCTTCACGGGCGGCGCGCCCGGGAACGGCGCGGACGGCGGGGACACCGGCACCGGGCGGACGCCCCGCGAGGACCGCCCCGGCGACGAGGGCACCGGCAGCCGGGACTGACCGTCCTGCACTGCCCGTCCTGCACTGCCCGTCCTGCACCGACCGCCCGGCGGTCCGGCTACACCTTCGGCTGCGCGCTCCTGGCCAGCGACCCGCACACGGCGGTGGCGCTGCCGGTGGCGTACGGATCGGTGCCGGCCGGGCCGCCGGCCCTGGCCGTCTCCCCCGCGAGCAGGGGCCGCAGCCGGCTCACCGGGTCGTCGGAGCAGGAGAGCGGACCGGCCTGGACGTAGGACACCGCCAGTTCGGCCTGGTGCATGCGCAGGTCGTCGCGGTCGAAGCGGAAGGTCAGCTCGCGCCGGACGGTGAACAGGGATGCCTTGGCCCCGGCGCCGGCGCCGGTGGGCTTCAGCGCGTAGACGAAGGTGTGGTCGGCGACGACCTCCAGGGTGTCCGCGTCGGACTCGGCCGCCTGGAGGGTGCCCTGCACCCGGATCCCCTTGTCGGCGAGCTGTGCGCGGGTCGCGTCGAAGCGGATCAGCCAGCCGGTCGGGGCGTGCCGTCCGTCGGCGGCCGGGTGGTCGAAGCTGCGGTCGAACTGGTCGAGCTGCCGCGGGTCGAGCAGGATCCGTACGGGCCGGGTGGCGCCCCCGGTCAGGACGCTCGGGTCGAGGGACGACTCGACCAGGTAGTCCTTGGCGGTGGTCAGGGCGGTGACGACCTGGCTGTCGGAGAAGTGCGCGGTGCGCCGGACGGCGGGCATGGTGATGCCGTCGGCTCCGGTGCGGAACTGGGCGGCTGGGCTGCCGGTGTACAACTCGTCGGTACTGGCCGAGCCGGGGACGGCGGTCTGCGGGGCGAGCGGGATCACCGTCATGCGCAGCGGTTCGGCCGACCGGGTGACGGAGTCCGGGTACGGGTGGCGCACGCCCATGTAGATGGCGGTGCCGAAGGCGATGGCTATCAGCAGGACGAGGATCAGGGCCTGCCGGGACAGCCCGCGCTGAAGGGGCGGGCGGCGGCGTACGGCCGGGCTGTGGTCGCCCATGCGTTCCTGGGCGGAGAACTCCTGGAGCCGGGCAGCGCGGACGAACGACTCGTCGAAGACGACGGATCGGTACTCGTCCTCGCCACCGGCGGGAGCACCCTCGGGCGTCCCCTCAGGTGGGTCTCCAGGCCCGCCCATACATTCAGGGTAGGTCTCCCGGGGCTCCGGTAAACGCTGTGGTGTGCGACAAGTTCTGACAGGTTCTCACCCGTGCGGTCACGTTGTGTGACGGACGTCGGCGCCCCGGCGGGGAGAGCGGCGTCAGGGTGTCCGCGGTACCGCCGAGACCGTCGGCCGGGGCGGGTTCGCGGAGGGGCCCGGTCCCGTGACCTTCTCCCGGCCCTGTTCGAGGCCGGAGGAGGCGGGCGAGGGGACCTGGTCCCGGCCGCCGGACGAGGCGCCCCGGTAGACCGCCGTGAAGGCGAGGGCGACCATGCCGATGCCCATGACGAGGGCGAGGAGCCAGGCGACGGGGCGGTGCCAGCGGGTCTGCCTGCCGTAGGGGCGGCCGTACGGGCCCGGGAAGCCGTGGCGGCCCTCCAGGACCTCGGAGCCGTCCGGGTCGTCCAGGTCGGGATCGTGGGCGAAGTCGCCGTGGCCGTCGGGGCCGAACCCGTCCTCGTAGCGCTCGTCGTCCCCGCGGGCGCCGCGGGCGTGCGCCCGGCGCGCCTCGGCCTCGGACGCCTCCGCGCGGGCCTGGGCGGCCGCGAGCAGCCGCTCCACGGCGGTCGGTTCGTGGAACGCCGCCGCCCGTACGAAGTCCTCGTCGAAGACCACGGAGGCGAACTCTTCGTCCGCGCCCCCGCGGTCGTGGTCGTCGTCGGGCTCCCAGCCGTCAGGGAACGGCGTGCCCCCCACGTCCTCCGGCACGGATCCAGAGTAGACCTGAGGGGTCAATTTGGGCAGACGGTACGGAAATTCGTCCGCAGGACGGGACCGCGCCTCGGCGGACCGCGGGCCGTGAACCGGCCGCCGCGCGCCCCGGCGTCCGGCGCCGCGCCGTCCGTGCGCCCGGGCCCGCCTCCCAGGGGGCCCGGAAGGCCCCGTACGCCGCCGCGGGGCGCCTCCGGGGCCTTGGGGGCGCGGGACCCGAAGCCGCGCGCCCCTACGGTCGTCTCAGCGGCGGATGTGGCCGTCGCCCGTGACGATGTACTTGGTGCTCGTCAGCTCGGGAAGCCCCATCGGGCCGCGCGCGTGGAGCTTCTGCGTGGAGATGCCGATCTCGGCGCCGAAGCCGAACTGGCCGCCGTCGGTGAAACGGGTGGAGGCGTTCACGGCGACGGTCGTGGAGTCGACCAGCTGGGTGAAGCGGCGGGCGGCCTGCTGCGAGGTGGTGACGATGGCCTCGGTGTGGCCGGAACTCCACAGCCGGATGTGCGCCACGGCCTTGTCGAGCGAGTCGACGACGGCCGCCGCGATGTCGTAGGAGAGGTATTCGGTGTCCCAGTCCTCCGCCGTGGCCTCCACGACGGTGGCCTTGGAGTCCTCGGCGAAGGCGAGGACCCTCTCGTCGGCGTGCACGGTGACGCCGGCGTCCGCGAGGGCGTCCAGGGCGCGCGGCAGGAACTCGGCGGCGATGTCCTGGTGGACCAGGAGGGTCTCGGCGGCGTTGCAGACGCTGGGCCGCTGGGCCTTGGAGTTGATCAGGATGTCGACGGCCATGTCGAGGTCGGCCTGCGCGTCGACGTAGACGTGGCAGTTGCCGGTGCCGGTCTCGATGACCGGGACGGTGGACTCCTGGACGACCGTACGGATGAGGGACGCGCCGCCGCGCGGGATGAGGACGTCGACCAGGCCACGGGCGCGCATCAGCTCGCCGACCGACTCGCGGCCCTCGCCGGGCACGAGCTGGACGGCGTCGGCGGGCAGCCCGGCGCCGCCCACGGCGTCGCGCAGGACCCGGACCAGGGCGGTGTTCGACTCGTAGGCGGAGGACGAGCCGCGCAGCAGGACCGCGTTGCCGGACTTCAGGCACAGGGCGGCCGCGTCGACGGTCACGTTCGGGCGGGCCTCGTAGATGATGCCGACGACACCGAGCGGGACGCGGACCTGGCGCAGGTCGATGCCGTTCGGGAGGGTCGAGCCGCGGACGACCTCGCCGACCGGGTCGGGCAGCGCCACCACGTCGCGGACGTCGCAGGCGATCGCCCGCACCCGCTCCGGGGTGAGCGTCAGCCGGTCGATGACGCTCTCGCTGGTCCCGGCCTCGCGGGCCTTGGCGACGTCCTTGGCGTTGGCGGCGACGATCTCGCTCGTACGGACCTCCAGCGCGTCCGCGATCGCGAGCAGCGCGTCGTCCTTCTCGGCCCGAGGCAGGGGTGCCAGCTCGGCGGCTGCGGACTTCGCGCGATAGGCGGCCTGGGCCACCGGGGACATGGAGTCGTACGGCGAGAGCGTGGTCATGGGGGAAGGGTAGTGCGCCCGGCGGGCCTGAACGGCGGTCGTCCCATTCGGCGAGACGGGCTCAAAAGGGATGAACCCCCACCGGGGTCGCGGGCAGCGGTCCGTACCCTTCGGCGATCCGCTGGTGGTAGGTCTCGCGGTCGATGACCTCCAGGCCGACGATCTCCCAGGGCGGGAGTTGGGCGGTCTGGCGGTGCTCGCCCCACAGGCGCAGCGCGACGGCCGCCGCGTCGTGCAGGTCGCGGGCCTCCTCCCAGTAGCGGATCTCCGCGTGGTCGTTCGCGTACCGGCTGGTCAGCAGGAAGGGGTGGTCGTGGGCCAGCTGTTCGAGACCGCGCCGGACCTCGGTCAGCGGGGCCTCGCCGCCCGACACGCTCAGCGTGACGTGCCACAGCCGGGGCTGGTCGGCGGGCTGCTCGCCGCCGTAGGCGTCGCCCGCCGCGACACTGGTCAGGGCCCGCTCCTCGCCCACCGCGCGGGAGGCGGGACCACCGCGGGACGCCGCCGCCCCAGGGCGCACTCGTCTCACGACGGCCTCCTTTACCCGATCGGTCGTACCGAATCCCGGACTCTCCCTGCCACAAAGTTGAGCAGGTGAGAAGCCGCCGTGTGGCGGTTTTACGGAACGTCCACCGGTGGGGGGCGGGGGATTCGGCCGTTTACGGATGTAGTGGACAGCCAGTGGACAGCCGTGTCGGCGGTGCCCCTGGGGCACCGGTGGCGGCGCCGGACGGATGGGGCCGCCGTGACATCCACGGACCGGGACGCGGGTCTCAGGACGCGGGCCTCACGGACGCGCCCCGCTGGATGCGCCTCCCGGAGGCCCGGCGGGCCACGCTCGCCGGGCTGCGGGTCCGGCGGCCTAAGGGGCCGACGGGCTAAGGAACCGGCGGGCCAAGGGGCCGGCGGGCCAAGGGGCCGGCGGGCTAAGGATTCAGCAGGGCCAGGTCGTCGCGGTGCACGACCTCGCGCTCGTAGGCGGGGCCCAGTTCGCGCGCCAGCTCCCGGGTGGAGCGGCCGATGAGCTGGGGGATCTCCTTCGCGTCGAAGTTGACCAGTCCCCGTGCGACGGCCCGGCCCGTGCCGTCGCGCAGTTCGACCGGGTCGCCCGCGGTGAACTCGCCCTCGACGCCCGCGATGCCCGCGGGCAGCAGCGAGGTGCGCCGCTCGACGACCGCGCGCACGGCGCCGTCGTCCAGGACGAGCGCGCCCTGCGGGGTGGAGGCGTGCTGGAGCCACAGCAACCGGTCGGCCGACCGCTTGCCGGTGGCGTGGAAGAAGGTGCCGGTGTCCCGGCCCGCGAAGGCGTCGGCGGCGTGGACCGCGCTGGTCAGCACCACGGGGATGCCGGCCGCGGCGGCGATCCTGGCCGCCTCGACCTTGGTGACCATGCCGCCGGTGCCGACGCCCGCCTTGCCCGTGCTGCCGATCTCGACCCCGGCGAGGTCCCCGGGTTCGCGCACCTGCGCGATCCGCGAGGTGCCGGGCTTGCCGGGGTCCCCGTCGTAGACCCCGTCCACGTCCGAGAGCAGGATCAGCAGGTCGGCCCGTACGAGATGGGCGACGAGGGCGGCGAGGCGGTCGTTGTCGCCGAAGCGGATCTCGTCCGTGGCCACCGTGTCGTTCTCGTTGACGACCGGGAGGGCGCCCATCGCGAGGAGCTTGTCCAGGGTGCGCGAGGCGTTGCGGTGGTGGGCGCGCCTGCTGGTGTCGTCGGAGGTGAGGAGCACCTGTCCGACGCGGATGCCGTAGCGGGCGAAGGAGGCGGTGTAACGGGCCATCAGGAGGCCCTGGCCGACGCTGGCGGCCGCCTGCTGGCGGGCGAGGTCCTTGGGGCGGCGGCGCAGCCCGAGCGGCGCGAGGCCCGCGGCGATGGCGCCGGAGGAGACGAGGACGATCTCCTTCTCGCCGCCATCACGCGCCTTGGCCAGGACGTCCACGAGGGCGTCGACCCGGTCCGCGTCCAGGCCGCCGGAGGCGGTGGTGAGCGACGAGGAGCCCACCTTGACGATGATCCTGTGGGCCTGCGCCACAGCGTCCCTGTCGGCGTGCGTCTCGGTCTGCCTTGCCGATGCCACCTGCGGTGTGTCCCCTCACGTCGGTCCGGGTGCCCCGCCCCGCAATCTACGCGAAGAGGGAGCCCTCCGGCCCGCCGGTCCAGCAGACGGACGGCGGCGCGCAGTCACGCGGTCACGAACCGGTTACACGCGAAAGGTTGTAGGGGTTCCTCATAGGAATTAAAGACTCCGCAAAGTTAAGTTGAATGGTGTGTCACCTAACGTTCCCCCTGTGAAGCGCATACTCCTGAGATCGGGCAAGAGCCCCTACGACGTCGTCCCCGTGGAGGAAGCCCTCCATCAGGACGTCTTCGCCACCAACTCGGGCAACCTCATCTTCAGCGACGCCGCGCACAAGATCCTCGAGACCCCGCGCACCGAGGTCGTGTCCAACGGCATCCGCACCGACGTGGCCGCCGCGGGCCGCATCAACGAGGAGTTCGACGCGTTCGTCGTCCCGCTGGCCAACGCGTTCCGGCCCTCGTTCGAGCCGCAGCTCAGACGGCTGACGCGGCTCATCGGCAGATTGAGGATCCCGGTGATCGTCCCGGGCATCGGCGCGCAGACCGGGCTGAACTACAACCCGGCGCGGCTGAAGCCGATCGAGCCCGCGGTGCGGGAGTTCGTCTCCGCGGTGCTCGAGCGCAGCGCGTCCATCGGGGTGCGCGGCGAGTTCACCGAGAAGTACCTGCGGGACCTGGGCTTCAACGACGTGGAGGTCATCGGCTGCCCCTCCATGTTCATGTACGGCGAGCGGCTCGACGTGCGCAAGCGCGCCGACGCGCTCGGGCCGGAGTCCCGGATCTCGGTCAACGGTTCGCACAGCGCGATGCGGACGCAGGGCCTCGGTCCGGTCGTCCGCAACGCCCACGCGCGCTATCCGCACCTGCGGTTCATCGGCCAGAACCTCTCCGACGCGCGGCAGCTGCACTGGCGCGACCTGTCGGACCCGAACGGCGCCGTGACCGAGATGCCCACGCATCCGGACCATCCGATGTTCCGCGAGGACAAGGTCCGCGTCTACATCGACCCGGTCACGTGGATCGACGACCTGCGCGACTTCGACTTCTCCTTCGGCTCCCGCATCCACGGGAACATCGCGGCGCTGCTCGCCGGCACGCCCGCGACGGTGCTGTGCGGCGACTCCCGCACGCTGGAGCTGTGCCGCTACTTCGAGATCCCGCACCGGCCGATCACCAAGCTCGCCGCTGACCTCGATCCGGCCGAGCTGTACGCGGAGGCCGACTTCGGTCCGCTGACGCGCGGCCACCGGGAGCGCTTCGAGCGTTTCACCGGGTTCCTGACCCGCAACGGCCTGGAGAACACCTTCACGCACGGCGACGGGGGCGCGGCCTACGAGGAGCGCGTCCGCTCCCTGGCCTTCCCGCCCGGCGTCCGGCCCTGGAACGACGCCGACATCGCCTCGCTCACCACGCGTTTCGGCTTCCTCCAGAGCCGTATCGCCGAACTGTCCACGGAGAACGTCCAGCTGAAGCGGGAGCTGACCCGGAAGCCCAAGGCCGTGAAGCTCACCCCGGGGCCGGCGGGAACGTCCGGACGCTCGGTCTACCGGATGGCGCGGCGTGCGGTGGGCCGGCCCCTGCGCAAGGCGCTGCAGGCGGGCCGCCAGTAGGGCGGCCTGGCGGACGGCACGGGGGCGGGGGCCGGGGCCTCCTGGCGGCGGTTTCCTGACGGACGCCGCCGGGGGCCCTCGGGGCGTGGTGTCAGCGCCGGGGGCCGAGCACGCGCCGGGCCATTCGGCGCAGGCGCCGGAAGCGTACGGAACGGGGCCTGAAGCCCTCGATGGTGACCGTCTCGCGGGTCGTCGGGACGTAGCAGCCGTCCGGGACGCCCGCGGCGGCGTCGCGGAAGTGCGGGTAGGCGAGGTATGCCTTGCGGCCGCGCGACTCCAGCACTATCTCCGGGGCCTTCTTCGACTTGACGAACTCCACCACGTCCAGGAGGAGATCGCCCCGGCCGCGGGCCACCAGGTGCAGGCGCAGCCGCTCGTGGACCTTGAGGCGGCGGGCGACGCCGTCGTGCCAGTGGGCGTCCATCAGCGGCTTGGCCAGTTCGAGCTTGTGGCTGCGCACCTTCTCGCTCTGCTTCAGCAGGCCCGGGCCGAACTGCGGGAGCAGGGTGATCAGGAACGGCCTGACCATCAGGCTGTCGCGGCGCGGCCCGGCGGGCACGTGCTCGGCGATGAGGTTCATCAGGGCGCGGGCCGAGTCGAAGCGCAGGACGTAACTGCCGCTCTTGGTCACGTGCTTGCCGTCGTCGCGGCCGACCAGGTGGTAGCAGTCGTGGTCGGCGACCACGGAGACGCCGTCGGCGCGGAGGTAGGCCTCCATCGTGAACAGCGCGTCCTCGCCGGTCTTGAGCGACTCGTCGAAGACCATCCCGTGCCGGGTGAGTAAGTCCCGGCGGAAGAGCTTCTGCGCGCTGAGCGTGAACTTGATGTTCGAGGAGAAGACGTCGGTACGGGGCAGGTTCTTGCCCCACATCGACTTCGGAGCCCCCCTGTTGACCCCGACGATCTTGCCGAGCACGACGTCCGTGCCCTGTTCGTCGCCCATCGCGACCATGCGTTCCAGGGCTTCGGGGCCGAAGTAGTCGTCGGCGTCGAGGAAGAAGACGTAGCGCCCCCGGGCCTTGCCGAGGCCGACGTTGCGCGGGCCGCTGGGGCCGCCCGAGTTGGCCTGCCGGATCACCGTCACGGACATGGCCGCGCGTTCGGCGAACTCCTCCAGGTACTCCCCCGTGCCGTCCGTGGACCCGTCGTCCACGGCGACGATCTCGATGCGTTCCGGGCCCAGTGTCTGTCTCTCCACGGACTCCAGGCACTGCACCAGGTACGGCATCGCTTCGTACGCCCCGATGACGACGGTCACGTCAGGCTGCGTCACTCTTCCCCCCTCTTACCGGGAAAATGTTGCGAGAACATTTCTCCCTTATCCCCTCAATCGCTACCTGGAAGACGATCGGAAGTGCGGGTGGGTTGCCCGAAGCGGCCCATTTAGTGACCCAGGTCACAGAAATGGGCATGGCCCCGGGGACCTCTCCCCGGGGCCATGCCCGTGTGCGCGTGCGGACCGGATCAGCCGGTGACGGCGGCTCCGTCCGTCTCGCCGGTCACCCGCTGGGCGGGGACCGCGCCCGCGAGGTCGACCTCCACGACGTCGGCCGGCGTCACGCTCTGCTGGCCGAGGTTGCGCCGCTCGGCCTCGCGCGACAGTTCCCGCACCGCGGCGTTGAACTGGTCGATGGAGGCCGGCTCGTCGGGGCCGAGGAGGTAGCGCTTGAGCTCCTTGCGGCCCTCGGCCTGCGGGTCCGCGGACGGGTCGGCCACCGCCGTGAGCAGCTCGCCCAGCTCGGCGGCCGAGTTGGTCAGGATCACGGCGGCGCGCACCGCGGTGTTCTGGCGCCTGAACTCCTCGGCGCCGAGCTCACCGGAGTCCGTGACGGCGTACGGCTTGCCGCTCGCGATGAAGTCGGAGACGACGCTCGAGATGTCCGAGACCATCGCGTCGGAGACGTTGAAGCAGTCGTACAGGCGCGGCTCCGCACCCGTGATGACACGGTGCTCGGCGGTCCCGAAGGAGCTCCAGTAGGTGTCGTTCCACTCGGCGCGCAGCCGGGCGACCTCGGCGTGCCGGGCCGCGTCGACCATGCCGTCGCGGGTGGCCTCGGCCTCGTCGCCCTTCTCGCCGCCGGTGCCGGACAGCACGGCGATACGGGCCTCGATGCGGGTCAGCTCCGCCTTGGCGTGCGCCTGGGCGGCCGCATCGACGGTGAAGCGGGGGTCGGCGGCGCGCTCGGCGGCAGCCTTCTCGACCAGGGCGGTGATCCGCTTGTGCGCGGCGCCGGCCGCGGGGCTGACGGTGCCCGTGAAGGGGTGCGGCTTGTACAGGACGCGGACCGGCGGGTCGGCCGCGACCAGCTTCTTCACGATGTTCTCGCCGGCGAGGACGATCGAGGTGTTGCCGGGGTTGCCGTCCCAGCCCTCCCACGTCGGCGCGTACAGGACCGTCGGGATGCGGCCGTCCGGCACGCCCTGCCAGGTCTGGATCGGGGCGAGCTGGGGGCGGCCGACCTCGACGATGTCGTCGTCACGGACGCCGACATCGGCTATCGCGTAACGGTCGCGGCCCGCGCGGCCCGCGGTCCACACCTCGTCGTAGACCTTGCTGAACGGGTTGACGCTGGCAAGCTTGTCGCTGTCGCCGTGGCCGATGAAGACGTGCTGGATGGTGGGCACGCGCAGCATGTGGATGTTCTTGCCGACGTTCGCCGCGTAGAGCGCGACCCGCACCGTCGACAGGTCCATGTTCATCAGGTGCACCCCTCCGGGCACGCAGATGACCGGCACCGTGGTGGGCGCCATGCGATCCAGGATCGCGCGCTCGCGGAGGATGATCAGCGGCCGGGTGTCCAGCTGCTCCATCGTCTCCAGCCACATGTTGACCTGGTAGGCGGAGTCCTTGGAACCCGAGAAGTAGAGCACCGTCTCCGGACGGTAGTCGCCCAGCCAGTCGTCGACGGCCGCGAGGACCTTCTCGGCGTTCGGCGGGATCCGCTTGCCGCGCACGAACGGGACGAGGACCGCGACGTAGCCGAAGGCCAGCAGCAGCGAGGCGCCGACACCCGCGAAGCCGTAGACGCCCTCGTCGGTCGCACCGGCGACCAGGAGGCCGACGACGGCCAGCAGGTCGAGGTGGAGCATCTTCTCCACGGACCGGGCCAGCAGGCGGCGCGGCGGCGCGTCCGGGATGCGCACGCGCGAGCCCAGGTCGACGTTGCGGGTGGCGACGGGCATCTTGCGGCGCATCCGTATCAGCGTGATCAGCGCGCCGTGCGGCGCCTGGAAGCCGTAGAACGCCAGGAAGCACGCGATGGCCGCGTAGAAGACCATCTTGTTCGACAGGTCGAGCCGTGCCAGGAGCAGGACCAGCAGCAGCTGCCGGATCAGGAACCTGATGGACAGACCGGCCCGCACCTTGCTGAGGCGGTTGACCAGATAGCTGCCGCGCCTGTGCAGATAGTGGTCCGCCAGGTACGTCACGGCGGCCGCGGCCGCGAAGGCGCCGACGCTCGGCAGGAGCGCGGCGAGCATCAGAGCGGGGAAGCCCAGCATCATGAGGGCCGCCGCCGCCAGCTCGGCCGCGCTGCCCACCCGGGCAACGCGAATAGCGGTGGAAATCACGGAGAAACCTGCTCTTGAGGGGTGAGTGCCGGTTTTGGTACCAAATGTTCTTTTGATACCGAATGGGAACCTGAAAGCGAAAAGTGAACTCTACGGACTCAGGCCCTTGTGAATGCGCGGCGAACGCGCGGACACAAAGGCCTGAATTCCGAATGACTATTCGTTTTTGATTATGCCACGCCGTCCTGGCGGTCCAGGACGGCGGCCAGGGCCGCCTCGAAGCCGGACGCGCGGCCCGCGCCGGCCGTCGGGTCCTGCTGGCGGACGTCGATGACGTGACCGGTGAGCTCGGAGAGCAGGACGTCGAGCGAGGTGTGCGCGACGGCCTCGGAGGACAGGAGCGAGCCCGCGGGCTCCTGGCCGAACGCCTTGGTGCGCATGGGCGTCGCGGTGCGCTCGGGGTTGATGCAGTTGACGCGGATGCCGTCGCCCGCCCACTCGTCGGACAGCGCCTGGGTGAGGTTCACCATGGCGGCCTTGGTGGAGGAGTAGAGGCTGTACTCGGCGCGTCCGCGGGTGTAGCTGCTGGAGGTGTAGAGCAGCAGCTGACCCTTGCTCTCGGCCAGGTACTTGTACGAGGAGCGGGCGATCTGCACCGGCGCCAGGTAGTTGACCTTCAGCGCTTCCTCGATGGTCGCGTTGTCCGTCTCGGCCAGCTTGCCGATGCGCAGCACGCCCGCCGTGTTGATGACGTAGTCGATGCGCCCGGTCTCCGCGTACGCCGCGGAGAGCGCGTCGTCGACCTCCTCGGGGTTCTCGACGTGCGTGCCGGTGGTGGAGCGGCCGAGCGCGTACGTCTTCGCGCCGTAGCCCTCGGCGAGCTCGGCTATGTCCTTGCCGATGCCGTACGAGCCGCCGAAGACGACGACGGTCTTGCCGGTGAGCAGCTCGCGGTACGCGGCCTCGTCGGCCTGCTCGGGCGCGGTGGTGGAGGCGAGCTGGAAGAGCTTGTCGGCGATGAAGACGTCGACGGGCTGGGTGACCTTCATGTTGTACTCGTCGCCCGCCACGACGTGGATCGGCACGTCCGGCAGGTACTTGAGCACGACCGAGCAGTCGTCCGTGGCCTGGAAGTTGGGGTCACCGGCCGCGACCTGGTAGGCGCGGCGGATGGTGGACAGCTTGAACGCCTGGGGCGTCTGGCCGCGGCGCAGCCGGGCGCGGTCCGGGATCTCGGTGATGAACTCGCCGTCCTCGCCGTGGGTGCGGGTCACGATGATCGTGTCCGCGGACGGGATGGCGACGTCGACGGCCTGGTAGCGCTCCAGGGCCGTGACGCAGTCGTCTATGACGCGCTCGGACAGCAGCGGGCGCACGGCGTCGTGGAACAGGACGTTGGCGTCCTCCCCCTCGGCCAGACCCTCGCCGAGGGCGGCGATGGCGCGCTCGGTGGTCTCGTTCCGGGTCGAGCCGCCCTCGATGACACGGGTCACCTTCGTGAAGCCCGCCTTCGCGACGATCTTCTCGACGTCCGGCACGTAGCCCGGCGCCATGAGCACGATGATGTCGTCGATCGAGTCGGCCTGCTCGAAGGTGGTCAGCGTGTGCTCGATGACCGCCTTGCCGGCGATCTTCAGCAGTTGCTTCGGAATCGACAGACCCACGCGCTGGCCGGTCCCGCCGGCCAGGATCACTGCGGTGGTACGGGGCTTGGCAATGTGCTCAGACACAGGTGACCTACCTTGGGGCGACAGGGAACCCGGGAATGGTCCCACCTACGGTTACTGCCGTGCAAGGTGAGCGCCGTCCACTGCATATGTGCGCGCAACCGGTCATTCACCTTGCCCACAGGCGACTTCGGGGACTCCTGACCGAATCGTCCGGATTTGATGTGAGTAACTGCACACGTCCGGCGCGGGTTCCTCAGGCTCTTCTCAGGTGCTCTTCTCAGGTGCCCACACATCCGGCGGCCAAGCACACGGGCGGGATCGCCCGGCACGGGCGCGGTCTCTCTCCCCCCGCCCGGCCCGCGGGCGCGGCACGGGAAGGCCCCGGGACTCCGACGAGTCCCGGGGCCCACCCCCGTCGCGGGGGCCGTCACACGAGCCGTACGCCCGGTTTCCCGTCGTCGACCCGCAGGCGGGCCAGCACGCTGGAGGCGGCGTCGGGCCTCAGCACCGTCTCCGCGACGCGCACCTGGGCGTCGATGCCGTCCCGCCGGACGTCGAACAGGTGGTAGCCGCGGTGGGCGTCGATGAACTTCCAGTGCGGGTTGTCCGGCATCCGCGGGTCCCACTGCTTGTGGAAGGCCACCTGGTCCTGGTCGCCGCCGCTCGCGATCGACGTCCCGACGAACTCGGCGCCCACGACCTCGGACTCCGGGTCGGCGAAGTCCGCCTTGAGGTCGCTGATCATCGTGAGGTGCCGGTCGCCGGTGAGGACGACGGGGTTGCGGATGTCCGCGAACTCCCCCATGAGGGCGTTGCGTTCGGCCTGGTAGCCGTCCCAGGCGTCGTAGTACCAGAGTTTGCCCTCGCCGACCTGGAGGTCGGTCTCGGCCATCATGATCTGCGAGGCGACGAGGTTCCAGCGGGCGGGCGAGCGGTGCATCCCGCGCAGCAGCCACTCCTTCTGCGCCGCGCCGAGCATGGTGAGCGAGGGGTCCTGCGCGCCTTCCTGGCTCGTCGCCTGGTCGCTGCGGAACTGGCGGGTGTCGAGGACGTTCAGCCGGGCGAGGCGCCCGAAGTCGAGCCGCCGGTACATCCGTATGTGCGGCCCGTCGGGGATCGCGGTGGCCCGGACCGGCATGTGCTCGTAGTACGCCTGGTAGGCGGCGGCCAGCCGGGCCGTGAACGCGTCGTGCGTCTGCTTGTCCGGGTCCTGCGGGATCTCCCCGGCGAAGTCGTTGTCGACCTCGTGGTCGTCGAAGGTGACCACCCAGGGGGCGTTCGCGTGCATCGCCGCGAGGTGCGGGTCGCTGCGGTACTGGGCGTACCGGTTGCGGTACTGGACGAGGGTGTACGGCTCCCCGGTGCCCTCGTGGCGGCGCACGGCCGTCGCCGACGGCGGGGACTCGTAGATGTAGTCGCCGACGAACAGGACGACGTCGGGGTCCTGTTCGAGCATGTCGGCGTACGGCGTGAAGTAGCCGTTCTGCCAGTTCTGGCAGGAGGCGAGGGCGACGCGCAGTGAGCCGCCCGCACGGTAGGGGTGCGGCGCGGTACGGGTGCGGCCCGTCGGGGAGACCTGGCCGTCCGCGCGGAAGCGGTACCAGTACGCGCGGTCGGCGCGCAGCCCGCGGACGTCGACGTGGACGCTGTGGCCGTACTCGGGACGCGCGTACGCGGTGCCGCGGCGCACCGGCTTGCGGAAGCGGGCCTCCTCCGCGATCTCCCACTCGACCGGCACGGTGCGGTCGGGCATGCCGCCGCCGTTCAGCGGGTCGGGGGCGAGCCGGGTCCACAGCACGACCGCGTCGGGCAGCGGGTCGCCGGAGGCCACACCGAGGCTGAACACACCCTCGGGCAGGGGGGTTTCGGCCGCACGGGCGGTGCCCGGCAGCCAGAGCTGGGCGGAGGCGGCGGCGCCGAGGACGGTGGCCGAGGCGGTGAGGAAGCGGCGACGATCGTGTGAGACGGCTCCGGACATGGGCGAACTCCCTTGCGTCGGTTGCCTCTTGGACACCGGGAAGCCCACACGGCACAGCGGCCCACCTGTTGAACAAGGCGCATCGTAGGCATGACGAATGCGCGAGCAACGAACGACCCGCCGTGACAGGGGATTTCGATGTTCCTCCAGAGGTCTCCGGACACCCCGGGACACACCTTCACGGGAACCGCCCTCTGTCGCGGCGGGCCTGACGTCCTCTCGGCAGGCGTCAGCCGGCGGCCGGGACCGCCTCGGCCGCCGGGGGAACGACCGGGACCGTGTCAGTCACCGAGGGAATGACCGAAGCCGGAGCCGGTCGCGCCGGGGAGGCCCAGCGTGGCCCCGCCGAAGGAGGCCGAACCGCTCGCCGTGATGCCGCCGGAGCCGGCGGAGAAGGTCCACACGGCTCCGGTGCCCGCGTTCTCGCCCGGGTCGCCGACGACCAGGCCGTCCTTCTTGTCACCGTTGCCGTCCACCAGGGCCGTCTCGGCGCCGAAGCGGTCCAGCTTCTCCGCCGTACCGGGCACGCCGGAGGTGCTCTGGGTGAACGACTTGGCGCCGGTGCCGGTCAGGCCCGAGGCACTGCCCCTGAGGACGAGCACTCCGCCCGCGTCGACGGTGGTGCCGAGGTCCTCGCCGGGCAGTCCGGTCGCCACGTCGAGGTAGCCGTCACCGTTCGTGTCGCCGACGGACAGGCCGGAGCCCATGCCGTCGCCCTTCTCGTCGGTGCCGGGCACGCCCGGGGTGTCCTGGCTGATCCACACCGGCTTGCGGGTGGCCGAGACGCCCCCGGGGCCGCCGTAGACGACGCTCAGGCCGCCGCCCTTGGTCAGCGCTCCGGCGTCGCCCGCGCCGCCCGGCGCCGAGCGGCCGACGACGATGTCGCCGTACCCGTCCTTGTCCAGGTCGCCGATCACGATGTCCTCGCCCCCGACGGCCCGCCCCTGGGCGTCACGCAGCAGGCCCTTGTCCGCAAAGCCGTCCTTGCCGCCGACCAGCAGCGACGTCGTACGCGAGCCGGTGTCCCCGGCGCTCACCACGAGGTCGTCCACCCCGTCCCCGGTCACGTCGCCCGCCGCCATCACGGGGTTGGACAGGGTCTTCTGCGGGACCACATGGAAGTAGTCCTTCCCGGCGTTCAGGCCGTCACGGGTGAACGGACCGCGCCGTACCGTGCTGCCTCCCTCGTTCGCCTCCCCCTTGATCCAGGCGTCCGCACCGTTCGTCACCAGGTCGAGGTGCTTGTCTCCGTCGACGTCGCCGACGGCGAACTGCCCTTGCCACTCATAGCCCGGGCTCCAGGTGAGCCGTGTGGGAACCGCCGAGAGCCCCTTGGGGCCGCCCCAGTTGACGACCACGGCGTAACCGTCATCGACGTCCATCATCCACATCCTCACGGACGAGAGCAGATCAGCGTATCCGTCGCCGTCGAGGTCGGCACTGCGCAGCCCGGAGCCGTAGCCGTACTCCGGTGTGTCGCCCGTGCCGTGCCCCGGCCAGGTCAGCACCTGCTTGCGCGCGGTGGACAGTCCGCCGGAGGCGCCGTACACCACGCTGACGGCTCCGGCGCCCTTCAGACCGTCCACGGTGGTGCCCGGCGCCCCGATCGCCAGGTCGGAATAGCCGTCACCGTTGAAGTCGTCGTGCAGCCGCTCGGCGCTCGGCGTGGAGGCGGTCGTCGGCGCGGGCACGGCGTTGACGGCGGGCACGGCCAGCGCGCCCGCGGCCAGGGCGACACCGGCACCGATGACGAAGGGCCTGCGGCGGGCGAGGAAGGAACGGCGACGGGACATGGGGTTCCTGACCTGGGGAGGGTCCGCTTCCGGAGCGGAACGCACGACGGGCGTGGAGAGGAAGATCCTCTCCACGCCCGTTACGACCCTCGGCCCGGCCGTTTGGTTGTCCTGTCCATGCCCCGGGTTTCCCCCGCGTTCACCCGGCCCGGGACCGGGGCCGGGGCCTGGTCCGAGGGCCCGCCGGAGCGGCCCCCGCATCCGCGGCGCGATCCACCGGACGGGTCCCAGAACGGGCAGGCCCCTGACCAGACAGACCCCGGACCGGACAGGTCCTAGAACGGATTGAAGTCGTCGTACGCCTTCTCCGACTCGTCCCGCTCGGCCTGGCGGTCCCGGCGGCGCTGGGTGGCGGGGCGCGGAGCGTCGAAGCGGTGGTCCTCACCACGGCGGCCCAGCATCTCCGCACCGGCCATGACGGTGGGCTCCCAGTCGAAGACGACCGCGTTCTCCTCGGGGCCGATCGCGACGCCGTCGCCGGCGCGGGCGCCCGCCTTCATCAGCTCGGCCTCGACGCCGAGGCGGTTGAGGCGGTCGGCGAGGTAACCGACGGCCTCGTCGTTGTTGAAGTCGGTCTGGCGCACCCAGCGTTCGGGCTTCTCGCCGCGCACGCGGAAGAGGCCGTCCTCCTCCGGCGTGACGGTGAAGCCGGCGTCGTCGACCGCCTTCGGACGGATGACGATCCGGGTCGCCTCCTCCTTGGGCTTCGCGGCCCGCGACTTCGCGACCAGGTCGGCGAGCGCGAAGGACAGCTCCTTGAGGCCCGTGTGGGCGACCGCGGACACCTCGAAGACGCGGTAGCCGCGCGACTCCAGGTCGGGGCGGACCATCTCCGCCAGGTCCTTGCCGTCCGGCACGTCGATCTTGTTGAGGACGACCATGCGCGGACGGTTGTCCAGACCGCCGTACTGCTTCAGCTCCTCCTCGATGATGTCGAGGTCGGAGACCGGGTCGCGCTCGGACTCGAGGGTGGCGGTGTCCAGGACGTGGACGAGCACGCTGCACCGCTCCACGTGGCGCAGGAACTCCAGGCCGAGGCCCTTGCCCTGGCTGGCGCCGGGGATGAGACCGGGCACGTCGGCGATGGTGTAGACGGTCTCGCCCGCGGTCACCACACCCAGGTTCGGGACGAGGGTCGTGAAGGGGTAGTCCGCGATCTTCGGCTTGGCGGCGGACAGGACCGAGATGAGCGAGGACTTGCCGGCGCTCGGGTAGCCGACGAGGGCCACGTCGGCGACGGTCTTCAGCTCCAGGACGATGTCCTGGAGGCCGCCGGGCACACCGAGCAGCGCGAAGCCGGGCGCCTTGCGGCGGGCCGAGGCCAGCGCCGCGTTGCCGAGCCCGCCGCGGCCGCCCTCGGCGGCGACGTAGGAGGTGCCCTGTCCGACGAGGTCCGCGAGGACGTTGCCCGCCTTGTCGAGCACGACCGTGCCGTCCGGCACCGGCAGGACCAGGTCCTGGCCGTCCTTGCCGGAACGGTTGCCGCCCTCGCCGGGCTTGCCGCTGGTGGCCTTGCGGTGCGGCGAGTGGTGGTAGTCGAGCAGCGTGGTGACGGACTGGTCGACGACCAGGATCACGTCACCGCCGTGGCCGCCGTTGCCGCCGTCCGGGCCGCCGAGCGGCTTGAACTTCTCCCGGTGCACGGAGGCACAGCCGTGGCCTCCGCTACCCGCGGCGACGTGCAGCTCGACGCGGTCCACGAAGGTGGTCATGTGGGGTGCCTCCAGCACTTCGGTTTACTTCGGTTACTTCGGTTCTTCGGCCCGCATCAGTACGTACCGAATGTCTCTTGCGTAACACGCGAAAGGCGGACCCGCTTCCCGTGGGGGAAGTGAGGTCCGCCTCGCGGAGAACTTCTGTTCTACGGAGCCTGGGCCCCGAGGTCTGCGACCGGTCCGCGCGGGACCGGTCGGCCTCGACGGGACTCGATCAGGCGACCGGAACGATGTTCACGACCTTGCGGCCACGGTGCGTGCCGAACTCGACCGCACCGGCGTCCAGCGCGAACAGCGTGTCGTCCTTGCCACGGCCGACACCGGTGCCGGGGTGGAAGTGCGTGCCGCGCTGGCGGACCAGGATCTCACCGGCGTTGACGGTCTGACCGCCGAAGCGCTTCACACCGAGCCGCTGAGCGTTGGAGTCGCGACCGTTCCGAGTGGACGATGCGCCCTTCTTGTGTGCCATGTCTCAGTCCCTACCCTTACTTCGCAGCCGCGGGGATCTCAGTGACCTTGATCGCCGTGTACTGCTGGCGGTGGCCCTGACGACGGCGGTAGCCGGTCTTGTTCTTGTAGCGAAGGATGTCGATCTTCGCGCCCTTGTGGTGGTCCACGACCTCGGCCTGGACCTTGATGCCGGCAAGGACCCAGGGGTCGCTCGTCACGGCTTCGCCGTCGACAACGAGCAGGGTCGAGAGCTCGACCGTGTCGCCAACCTTGGCGGTGGAAATCTTGTCAACCTCAACGATGTCGCCGACAGCAACCTTGTGCTGGCGACCACCGCTGCGCACGATGGCGTACACGCGGATCTCTCTTTCGCTCGGAACGGACCCCGCAGTCCAGCCGCCGGCTCGCGCGAGCGGCCTCTCCCGGAACGCCGAGCACCAGGCTCGTGCCACCGGGAGGAAGAGGTTTACGGGGATGCGGCGCGTCAGGGGACACGCCGACGGTCAAGGTTACGGGGCCACGGCCGAAAGGGTCAAACCAGGCCGGGCCCCGCGGGTGCGCCACCGGTCACGCGGTGTCCCCGGCCCGCTCGTCGAGCGGGCCGGGGACACCGTGCGGAGCCTCAGCCCTCGTCGGTGGACGCGGTGACGGTGGAGAGCGTCTGCTCCGCCGCCGCGGTCTTCTTCGCCGTGGACTTGGCGGCCGCCTTCTTCGCGGTCGCCTTCTTGGCCGTGGTCTTCTTCGCGGCCGTCTTCTTCGCGGCGACGGTCTTCTTGGTGGCGGCCTTCTTCGCCGTCACCTTCTTGGCCGTCTTGCGGGCCGCCTTCTTGGCGGCCGGGGCCTCGGCGTCGGCCTCGACGGCCTCCGGCTCGGCGACCGGCTCCGCGGACTCCACAGACGCGGACTCCACGGCCGCAGGCTCCGCGGCCGCCGACGGGACGACCACGACGGCCGCCTCCGCGGAAGCGGTGGGCGCGGTGGCCTTGCGCACGGCACGGCGGCGCGGACGGGCCGGCGCGGCGCTCTCGGCGGGGGCCTCGGCCACCGGCTCGGGCGCCTTCTCCGCCTCGGCGTCGGCCTGCTCGGGGGCTTCGGCGACGGGTGCCGCGACCGGCTCCGTGACCGTCACCACGGCCTCCTCGGCCGACCGGGGCGAACCGGCCGGGGCCGACACCTTGCGGGTCGCACGACGGCGCGTACGGCCCTGGGGAGCGGCCTCGGTCTCCGCCACGGCGGCCACGGGAGCCTCGACGACCTCGGCCGGAGCCTCGGTGACCTGAGCCTCGACGACCGGCTGCTCGGCGACCGGAGCCTCGACGACCGGGTCCTCGACCGCGAACGGCTCGGCCTCGGCGGCCTCACGGGACCGCGCGGCGGCCCGCTCGGCGCGCTCCTCGCGCCGGGTCCGGGGAGCACGCTCCTCGGACCTCGGCGCACCCGCCGGAGCGGACGCGCGCCGCGAGGCGCGGCGCCGCGAACGGCCACGGGTGGCCGCGGCCTCCGCCTCGGCGGCGCTGCCGTACAGCTCCTCGTCCGGCTGGAACTCGGTCTCGACCAGGGCGACGGGCGCGGCGACCTCGGCGGCCACCTCCGCCTCGGTCTCGGCCTCGGTCTCCTCGGCCGGTTCCTGGGCGAGCTCGTGCTCGTGGTCGTGGACCTGCTCGGCACCGCCGCGGCCGCGCTTCTTGCGCTTGCCGCCGCCGCCGATGGAGGTCGGCTGCTCCATGTGCACGATGACGCCACGGCCGTTGCAGTGGACACAGGTCTCGGAGAAGGACTCCAGCAGACCCTGGCCGACCCGCTTGCGGGTCATCTGCACCAGGCCCAGCGAGGTCACCTCGGCCACCTGGTGCTTCGTACGGTCACGGCCCAGGCATTCGAGCAGGCGCCGCAGCACCAGGTCGCGGTTGGACTCCAGGACCATGTCGATGAAGTCGATGACGACGATGCCGCCCAGGTCGCGCAGCCGCAGCTGGCGCACGATCTCCTCGGCCGCCTCCAGGTTGTTCCTGGTGACGGTCTCCTCCAGGTTGCCGCCCTGGCCGGTGAACTTCCCGGTGTTGACGTCGACCACGATCATGGCCTCGGTCTTGTCGATCACCAGCGAGCCGCCGCTGGGCAGCCAGACCTTGCGGTCCAGCGCCTTCATCAGCTGCTCGTCGATCCGGTAGGTGGCGAAGACGTCGACCTCGGAGGTCCACTTCGACAGCCGGTCGGCCAGGTCGGGCGCCACGTGGGAGACGTAGCCGTGGATGGTCCCCCACGCCTCGTCACCGCTGACGATGACCTTGGAGAAGTCCTCGTTGAAGATGTCGCGGACGACACGGACGGTCATGTCCGGCTCGCCGTACAGCAGGGTCGGGGCGTTGCCGCTCTTCGCCTTCTTCTGGATGTCCTCCCACTGCGCCTGCAGACGTTCGACGTCACGGCGCAGCTCGTCCTCGCTCGCGCCCTCGGCGGCGGTGCGCACGATGACGCCCGCGTCCTCGGGGACGATCTTCTTGAGGATGGTCTTCAGGCGCGCGCGCTCGGTGTCGGGCAGCTTGCGGCTGATGCCGGTCATCGAGCCCTCGGGCACGTACACGAGGTAGCGGCCCGGGAGGGAGACCTGGCTGGTCAGACGGGCGCCCTTGTGGCCGATCGGGTCCTTGGTGACCTGCACCAGGACCGACTGGCCCGACTTGAGGGCGGACTCGATGCGGCGCGGCCCGTTGGCCATGCCGAGCGCCTCGAAGTTGACCTCACCGGCGTAGAGCACCGCGTTGCGGCCCTTGCCGATGTCGATGAAGGCGGCCTCCATCGACGGCAGCACGTTCTGGACCTTGCCCAGGTAGACGTTGCCGACGTACGAGGTCGCCTGCTCCTTGTTGACGTAGTGCTCGACGAGCACGTTGTCCTCGAGGACGCCGATCTGGGTGCGCTCGCCGCTCTGGCGGACGACCATCACCCGCTCGACGGCCTCGCGGCGGGCCAGGAACTCGGCCTCGGTGATGATCGGGACGCGGCGGCGGCCCTGCTCGCGGCCCTCGCGGCGGCGCTGCTTCTTCGCCTCCAGGCGCGTCGAGCCCTTGATGGACTGCACCTCGTCCGAGGGCTGCTCCTCGCGCCTGCCGCGCGGCTCGCGGACCTTGACGACGGTGCGCTCGGGGTCGTTCTCGCCGGGCTGCTCGGCGTCGCCGCCGGAGTCACCGGCGCGGCGACGGCGGCGACGGCGACGGCGGCTGCTGCTGGAGCCGCCCGCCTCCTCGCGCTCCTCCGCCTCCTCGGCGTCCTCCTCGGCCTGCTCGGCGGTGTCCTCGGCGTCCTGCGCGGCCTGCTCGGCGGCGAAGTCGTCCTCGCCGGCCTCGCCGTCCACGTCCGACTCGGCGGACTCGCCGCGACGACGGCGGCGGCCGCCGCGACGGCGGCGGCGGCGGGAGCCCGCGGACTCCTCCTCGCCCTCGTCACCCTCGACGACGTCCTCCGCGTCCTCGGCGGATTCCAGGTCCTCGGCGGACTCGGTGTCCTCGACGGGCTCCTGCGGCTCCTCGGTCACGGCCTGCGGCTCGTCCTCGAACCCCCGGCGGCGACGGCGCCTGCGGCCGACGGCTGGCTCCTGGACGGTCTCGGCCGCCTCGGGGGCCTCGGCGGCCTCGGCCGCCTCGGCGGCGGCCGCGGCGGCGGCCCGCTCGGGCGTCTGGAACATCGGCTCGGTGAACACCGGCGCCTGGAACACGGCGACGGCGGGACGGGCCGGGCGCCGCGAGGACTCCTCGGTCTCCTTCTGCCCGGGCGCGGAGAAACCGACGGCGGCCTTGCGGGTGGCGCGGCGGCGGGCGCGGCGCGGGCCGCCCTCCTCGGTCTGCGCGGCTTCCGTACGCGCGGCACCGGGCTGCGCGGCCTCGGCCTCGGCGGCCTCCGGGAGCGCCACCTCCTCGGGCTCGCTCTCGCCGCTCACGGGCGTCTCCACCCGCTCCTCGGCGGTGTCGCCCTCGGGCGCGCTGGCGGGGGCGGTGGCCCGGCGGGTGGCACGACGGCGGGTCGTGCGGCGCGGTGCGGCGTCCTCGACGGCCGGCTCGGCGGCGGGCGCCTCGGGCTCGGCCTCCGCGGCGGCGGGGGCGGCGGCCGGCTCGGCGGCGGCCGTCACGGCCTCGACGGCCTCGGCCGCGGCGGGTGCGCCGGCGGGGGCGGAGGCCCGGCGGGTGGCACGACGGCGCGTGCGGCCGACGGGCGCGGTCTCCTCGGCCGTGGCCGGGGCGGCCGCGGCGGGTCGGCTCTCGGGCTCGGCGACGGCGGCGGGCTCGACGGTCTCGTCGGCCCCGGCCGTCACGGTGTCGGCCGTCGCGGTGTCGGCCGTCGCGGGCGCACCGGCGGGCGCGGAGGCCCGGCGGGTGGCACGGCGGCGCGTACGGCGCGGTGCGGCGTCGTCGGTCTCGGGGACGGCGGCGGCCTCGGCCGGGGCCTCCTCGGTCTCGTCCGTCTCCTCGGCCTCGGCGTTCGCGGAGGTCACCGCCTCCTCGGCGGCTTCCTCGGCCACGAGGTCGGCGGACGCCACGGCCGGTATGGCCGGCGCGGTGGTCTCGGCCACGGCCTCGGAGGCGGCGGCCGGCGGACCGGCGGGACGCGACGCGGCGCGGCGGCGGCGCCGCGGCGGCAGGGTGTCGCTGGGGGTGTTGTTGTTTTCGGAACCCTCGGTGGGTTCGGTCGGCTCGAGCATGCGGGTGGATCTCCCGTCAGGCTCCCGGGCGCCGCGCCTGGTCCGGCGGTGCCGGTGACGTCCGCGGCTCGCGCTGTGCGCGGTGCCGCCGTCCGGGGCGCGGGCGCCGCACGGGAGCTCTCTGTGTCCTGTCTCGCCGGTTCCGTACGCCATGTGTGCGTACGGCCTGGCGAAAGTCTTAAGGTCGGTGCGCTGCCCGACCCAGGTGGCTCCCGGATACGAGGGCGGCGCTACGACTTCTGTCCTTCGCGGGACCTTCCTTACGCCGACGCCTTCGCGGCGGCGGTCTCGCCGGCCCCGGTGCGATCGGCTGGGGCGGCTGCGACCGCCTCGCGGTCGGGCGCGAGCGGGTCGGTCACCGTGCCGGTCTCTTCATCGAACAGCCCCTGCGCCAGCCTGGTCACCGCTGCGGCGACCGGCGGCGCCAGGTCGGCCACGGCGCGAAGACCGGACAGGACGTCGTCGGGTCGAACGGCAGGCGTCACGTGCCGAACAACCAGCCGCAGTATCGCACAGGGCTGGTCGGTCGGCCTATCAGCCTGTGGACTGTGCGTCTCGGAGGTCGTCCCGAGGCTCGCCACGGCACCGCGGGCGTCGAACGTCCGCATGCCGTTCTTGGTCTTGCGGCTGACCTCGACGGTCTCGGCCGCGTTGAAGGCCTCCACCGCGCGCTCCGCTTCCGCCGGGTCCACGCCGTCGAGGCGCATCTCCCACACGGAGGCGGTGAGCCGGTCGGCGAGACCCGAGACGCGGGCCTCGACCGCCTCGGTGATGTCGAGCCCGTGGGGCATCGACTCGTCGAGGAGCTCGCGCAGTTTCTCGGGGTCGCGCCGGTCGGTGAGCGCGATCTCCAGGTACTCCGCCTCGCTGCCCGTGCCGGTGGGTGCGGCATTGGCGTACGACACCTTCGGATGGGGCGTGAACCCTGCCGAGTACGCCATGGGTACGGCGGCACGGCGCAGGGCACGCTCGAAGGCGCGCTGGAAGTCACGGTGGCTGGTGAACCGGAGGCGGCCGCGCTTGGTGTAGCGCAGTCGGATGCGCTGCACCGCGGGTGCGGGCGGCGGGCCTTCGGGCTGTCGCTTGCCCAGTGTCGCTCAGTCCTTCATGAGTGCGGTCGTACTGCTACCTAGAGTACGTGTCTCACCGGCCGCTGGTTCCCGCCGGGCGACCGGCTGTGGTTCCGCGGGGGTTCCGAAGAGCATCCGCCGGAAGTCGGCCCGGGCCTGGCGGGCGCTGTCCCGGGCGGACTCCAGCGTCTGCCGCGCCGTCCGCCGGACCGCGCGCGCCGCCTCGGCCGCGGGTCTCAGCACCCGGTCGCGCACGGCGTGCCCCACCGGTGTCAGCACGGTCCGGTAGACCCAGCGCGCCGGTTCGACGAAGGTCCACCGGAAAAGACGGGCGAAGAACCGTCCGACGGCGAGCGACACGTACCCGGCGATCCGCCACGCGTGCCCGAGCGCCTCGCCGATCTCCCTGGCCACGACGGCGAGGGCCCGCCCGACCGGCACGAGGACCCAGCGCCACACGGCGAGCGCGGGAAGCACCAGCAGGACGCGGGCGGTCCAGTACAGCGCCGTCCCGATGCCCACGAAGATCATCCGTACGATCCGCACGAACCCGTCGGCGAGGAAGGCGGCCGCCCTGCCGATCGGGGTGAGGACCCAGGTGTACAGCCACAGGGCGGGTACCACGAGCAGGTACCGGACCAGCCAGGCGACGACTGTGTACGTCCCGAGCCCGACGGCCGCGAGGACCATGCCGATGCCCTTGAACACCCAGGCAACGGCGTGCCCGGCCGGAGTGAGCAGCCGCGCGTACAGCCAGCGGCACGCGGCCGCGAGACCGCCGAAGATCCAGGCGAGCCCGGCCGCGAGACCGCCGAAGAACCACCCGAACCCGGCAGCGGTGCCCCGGGCCGCCCGGGCGAGGGCGTGCCCGACCGGTGTCAGGACCGTGCGGTACAGCCAGACCGCGGGAACGACGAGCAGGACCCGGCCGAGCCAGGCCAGCCCCTGGCCGACCGGACGGACGACGTGGCGCCACAGCGCGACCCAGGGCCACACGAACAGCGCCCGTGCCACCCAGCCGAGCGCCCGCCCCAGCGGCCGGAACAGCGTGTCCCGGAGGAACCGCCCGCCGACGACGAGGGCGTCCCACACCATCCGTACCGGCACGACGAGGACGAGCACCACGATCCGCACCGGAACGCGGATCGCGACGGCGAGACATCCCTCGGCCTGCGTACCGGGCCGGGCGCCGGGCGCTTTTTCCAGATCCATGCCTGTGTAGACGCATCCGCCGCCACAATGGATGCGACATACCTCCGCTTCTGTGGCGCACCCCTGCTCCCGCCGCCCGCCGGGGCTTATCCCTCGCCCTCCCTGGACGCCGCCGGACTGCCGGGAACCGGGGCCGGTGCGGGGACGGTGGCCAGGCGCCGGACGGAAAACTCGCGGTTGACGCCGGTCTGGCGCCGGACCGCCTCGGGCAGGTCGGGAAGGGCCAGCAGCCGGTCGCAGGCCCGGACCGAGCCCGCGGGGTCGCCCACCCAGTAGGCGGTGATCGAGTACTCGAAGAGCAGTCCCCAGCGGTACACCCAGCTCCGGGTGAAGAGCAGGTCGTCGGGTTCGGGCCGGTCGAGGACGGCGCCGAGCAGGGCGTGCGCGCTGTGGTACCGGCCCAGGACCCGCAGCCGGGAGGCCAGTTCATAGCAGGCTTCGAGCCGTTGCGGACGCGCCTCCCAGGCACGGGTGAACGCGTCCATCGCCCCCGGCCAGTCCCCGGTCCGCTCGGCCCTGAGGAGACCGGCCTCCAGCAGCGAGCAGTAGACCTCCTCCGGCCAGCCGCCCATCGCCGCGCGCCGCTCGTACAGCGTGACCGCCTCCTCGGCGTTCCCGAGGTCGCGTTCGGTGTTGGCGAGGTAGAAGACCGTGCGGGTGTTGGCGGGGTCGCGCTCCAGCTCGCCCCGCAGCAGCCGGGCGTCGCGTTCGAACTTGTCGGCGCGGCAGCCGCCGTCCGCGTGGTCCTCGATCACCAGCGCGTCCAGGTTCTCCTGGACGTCGGGTCCGTCGGTGCACGGGTACTCGTGGGTGACGCCCTCGTAGCGCCAGTCCCTGTCCCCGCGCATCAGGTGCTTGAAGCGGTGCTGGGTGCCCGGGGTGTCGTAGCGCAGCATGTACGAGGTCGCCGTCAGCGGGGGCAGCGGGGCGTCCTGGCGCAGGACGTGGTCGGCGTCGACGGTGAGGAGGAAGTCGGCCCGGCCGCGGGCGCGGCGGATGTTGCGGGTGCGGTTGTGGCCGAAGTCGACCCAGGGCTCCTCGTGGAGCTCGCCCGGGACGCCGGCGAGTGCCGCGCGGACCAGGTCCTGGGTGCCGTCCGTCGAGCCGGTGTCGGAGATGACCCAGGTGTCGATCAGGTGGCGGACCGAGCCGAGGCAGCGTTCGATGACCCGCGACTCGTTCTTGACGATCATGCAGAGGCAGATGGTCGGCGGCTTCACGGCGGCCAATGTGGCACACGGCGGACGTCCGGGAGCGCCGCGTGCGCGGCCCTTCGCCGAAACAGTGCCCGATCGGCCGCAGGGCCCGACGGGTCCGACCGGTCCCACCGGCCCCCAGGGTTCACAGGGGGGCACCGGGGCCACGGGGGCCACCGGGGCGGGCGGGGTCCAAGGGGAGACCGGGGCAACGGGGGGGGCACCGGAGCAGCCGGGACCCAAGGCGCCACCGGGCCCGCCGGGACCCCGGGCACCACCGGAACGAGCGGTGCGACCGGCGCCACAGGAGCCACCGGCCCCACGGGCCCGGCCGGGATCGCGGGCACGCCGGGGATCAACGGCCTCAACGGCGTCACCGGCCCCTGCTCCACCATCGATTCGGCACAGGAGTCGAACGACTACGAACTCCGGGCCGTGATGACCGCCACCGGAAAGGTGTACGCGGGCATCCGCGACCAGCGGACCAACGAGGCACAGAACTTCCTGTGGACCGAGCTCGGCAACCACCCCGGCTACCCCCTCCTCAGCCAGCCCTGCGGCGTCTCCGTCAACGGGCACGGCCAGAACAACTCCCCCATCAAGTTCTCCGTCCTGACCACCACGGGCCAGGTCCGGGAGACCACCTGCGCGGCCCGCACCAACACCCACCCGGCCACGCTGGTCTGTGCCGACGCCAACAACCCCGCCGTCCTCAACCCGTGGATGCCGGTGACCCTCCAGCCGGCACCGGGCGCCGTCAACGGCGGCATCTGACCCCTGGTCCCCCGCCACCGGTTCCCCGTGCGCGCCGAACCCGAACCGGCCGGCGGAACAACGAGCGCGAGAAGGGGTGTCCGACGGGACGCCACCGCTCCCCCGGACACCTCGCTCCACACCCCGCCCGCCGGACCCGGCCCCGGCACCCGATCGGGTGCGGCAAGTCCAACTTCGAACTGGAGACCGACAGTTGGACGGGATTCACCAACCGACCCTTAATTGGGCTGATCTGATGATCTGTATGGCGCGTTTCTCCGGAATGCGCCGGTCCGACCGGCGTCGACGGGTCAAGCTCGCGATCGGCTTCAGGGAAATCCCACCGATCGACGCTAGGAGCGCCCCCGCATGAATCCTGAGTCCCGGACCGCCCGTCCGCCGGGCCCGCCGGCCCGCGGCCGGTACAAGAGGGCGGGTGTGGTCGCCTCGCTGGCGCTGGTGATGGCGTCGGGGGTGGTCGGCCCCGCGACCCCGGCGGACCTGACCGCGTCCGGCCGTACGACGGCGAACCCGGACGGCGGATGCAGACCGCCCCACTTGGAGGGCCGGGCCCCGGCGAGCGGACAGCCCGACGACGGAAGGGGGTGCCGGGGGCCACGGGGCCCGAGGGGCGCGACCGGACCCGCCGGCCCCCAGGGCCCGACCGGGGCAACCGGGGCAACCGGGGCAACCGGAGCTACCGGGGCCGTCGGTCCCCGGGGCAGAACCGGCCCGACGGGACCGACGGGACCCTGCGTCGGGATCGACGCCGCGCAGGAGTCGGAGGACTTCGAGATCCGTCTCGCGCTGACCGGCGGACGGACGTACGCGGGCATCCGCGACCAGCGGACGGGCGAGAAGCAGACCGTCCTGTGGACCGACCTCAGCGCCCGTCCCGCCTATCCCGCGGGCGGCGCGGCCGGTCGGCCCTGCGACGTCGCCGTCAACGCGCACAACCGGTCCGGTCCGGTGAAGCGCATCAAGTTCGACGTCATCACCACCACCGGCCAGGTCTGGGAAGCCGCCTGCGTCGCCTTCACCACCGCCCGCCCCGCGACCCTGAACTGCGCCGACCGGACGGGCCGCCCCAAGCCCTGGATCCTGGTCTCCCGGCAGCCGGTGCCCGACGCCGTCAACGGCGGCGTGTGAAACGAGCACAGGGATATCCGGGAGTCCGAGGACATCCGGCTCGCACGACCGGGCCGCCCGCCCGGGGGTCCCGGGGCGGGCGGCCCGGTCCTGGCGTTCAGAGATCGAAGTCGGTGGCGGCGACGAAGCGTCCTCGGCCGCTGGACGACACCGGCCGGAGCCGGCGACGGGATTCGAACCCGCGCCGCTCTCTTCACAGGAGAATTGACGCCCTCACCTGCCCGAGGGCAGGTGATTCCGGTCCGTACCGCTCCGCAGCACCACCACGGGTTCCTGTTTCACGGGCCTCTGCCGACCTGTGAGGGCCGGTCTCACGTGACCTCCGCAGGCCTGACATCCCGCCCGTCCGGCGGTAGGCCGGACAACTCCGTCGTCCGGCAGGGCGATCTTAGCCATGCCGCTGCGGCCTCCGGGCCCCATGGGCAGGATGCCCTTCACCTCCACCCCGAAGGGTGGAGCACCGGGCAAACATTCGGTAGCCGCGACCTGCGCGCCTGAACGGCGCCGACGCTACCCCGCGTCCGGATCCGACGGCGAGACCAGCATGACCAGGGACGCCACCGTCCACACCAGGGCGCCGACCGCGACCGGCAGCTCGAACCGTCCGAGGTCGAAGGCGCCCTTGTTGCGGTCCAGCCGGCGGCGCACCGCGAGATGCAGGACGATCGTCGCGCCGTAGACGAGCGCGGGAATGATCGTGCTCGCCGTGATGAGCTGCAGCAGCGCGTCGCCCGGCAGCGCGGCCATCAGGACGATCCCCACGACGAGGACCAGGACCGTCGCGGGGATCGGTGTCCGCGTGCGCGGGTTGACCCGGCGCATCAGCCGGTGGGCGGGGAACCGCCCGTCGCGCGCCATAGCGAAGACGATCCGCGAGCTGCGCCACCACCAGCGCCACCAGCACCTGGCCCGCCGTCGCGACGACCCACAGCCAGATCCCCACCGGGCCCGCGTTCTGGAGCACGTCGTCGTAGGTCGAGAAGATGCCGACCGCCACCGAGATGAACGCGAACGAGATCGCGAACACCTGGAAGGAGCCGAGCGTCCGTAACCGCCTTCCCTCGCGCCGGCCCGCACGGCCGCACATCTCGCACATATAAGACATATGCACGTCACGAGCGCACCCGGAAGATCACCGGTTTTCCCTCTTGCCGCATGGGAACACGGCCGGTGGGATTTCACGAAGGTGCTGCGCGGAGGTGCTGCGATGAGTGCCGGAGAACGGGCCAGGGCAAAGGCCGAACAGGTCGTCGGAAGGACCGTGCGCAAGGCGGCCCACGCGATGCACAAGGAAACCCTCGCGGCGAAGGGCGCCGCCCTCGAGACGCGGGGCAGGATGCGCGGCGTGAAGGAAGGGGCCAAGGACTCCTTCAAGCACTGACGGATCCCGGCGGGGCCCGGGAAGTGGCCCTCGGTGCGGGGCATTCCGGCAGAACCGACGACCAATGCCTTCCAGGCGGCCGCGTCCGAGGCGGGCCCGGACTCGACCGGCTCGGGGCTCTACGGGGTCAGGTGCGTTTCCCGGGCGTCTTCGCCCGGAGTTTCTCCGCGCGTTCACGCGGGTCGTATCCGGGACCGACGCCCTCCACCAGCACGAGGTCCCCGTCGATGTGGTCGGCCCGCAGCCTCAGGATCCTCTGGTACTCGGGGGACTCGTACCAGGCACGGGCCTCGGCCATGCCGGGGAACTCGATCAGCACCATGCTGCCGGGCCAGCTTCCCTCCATGACCGCCGCCGGCGGGCCGTGGATCAGAAAGCGGCCCTGGAACGGGTCGAGGGTGCCCTGGATCTTTTCCAGGTACTCCAGGATGTCCTGGTGGGGACGACGGTCCCGTAAGTGCGCGAACCCGTATGCGGGCACGTCCGGCTCCTTCGTTCGTTCCGGCGGGTCGACGCGAAGGTAGCCAGGGGCGCCGCACGCCACAATGACCTCAGAGGTAAGCGCCTGCGGCACCCCTTGGCGTCCTGGCATCAGAAACGGCGGGCGTCGGAGCAGCCGCCCTCCCCGGGACGGTCCACCGGTCCGGGACCCGGGATCCGCGGGCCGGGCAGGGGCCTGACTCTGCGCCCCAGGTCACGAGGCACCGTCTGGCGAGGTACCGGCACCCCCGGTACTCGCTCGTGCCGAGCGTGGCACGCACCAGCGGCACGAGCTCCGTTATGCGTAAGGCCAGTTCGGGCACGGCGAGCGTCATCGCGGCCGCGTGCACCGCGGCTTCCCGGACCAGAGGGTCCGCGTCGGCGAGGTACGGCCGCGCCGCCTCGTGGATCAGCGGGAGGAGGGCACGTACCGCGGCGACGTCGTCGGGTTCCCCCGGGCCGTCTTCGTCGCACATCGCGGAGTCGGCGAGATCACCCAGCCGTTCCAGGAGTGCCGCACGCATGGACCGGCGACGGTCCTCGTGGAAGCAGACCCCAGGGGTCGCCGGACCGCGTCGGGGCAGCAGTGTTCGACGCTGTTCCAGTCCGTCTCCAGAAGGAGCGCCCAGGGGTCGATCGCCCCGCCGGCACCTTTGATCGTCATGGACCCAAGCGGGTCCCGCGGGTCATACGTGGACCAGGCCCTCCCCCGGTCAGGGCTCTACCAGTTGGTCGGGGCGAACGTCGAACTCGCTCCGGTCGTCCTCCGCGGCTTGCGGCCGTCCACCCGTGGAGACCGTGACGACCTCGTTGCCGTCCGGGTCCGAGGCGCGGCTCAAGATCACGCAGCCGATCGTCACGGGGACGGGGTACGCGGACCCGGGGCCCAGCTCATCACCGCCGCCGAAGATCGGCGGCTTGTCGAAGAAGACCCACTGCCGACCGTGGGCGTCCGTCAGGCGCACCTCGACCCACCCGGGGTAGAAGTCGTCGTCGGCCTCAAGTGCCCAGCAAGTGGCTTCACATCGCAACGAGGTCATTCCGCCCGCTCTCCGATCAGGTGTCCGCGCCGTGGGTGGGCGGCAGGAGGGCGGCCAGTTCGGCGCCGTCCGGGCGGTGGGCCGCCTCGGCCGCCTCACGCAGAACGGCGCGGTCGACCTTGTCCGCGTCGGCGATCAGATGAACCACCACGTCGCCGTCGGGCACCGCGTACTCGTGGCTTTCACCCGCCTTGCGGTACCAGGCGTCGCCGTCGCGCTCACAGACGACGTGCCTGTCCGCCACCTCGCCCAGCGGCTGCTCGGTGCAGTTCTCCGCCGTCATCGTGCCGCGGCCCACGAAGAGGCCGAACTTGGTGGCACCCTTCTCGGACCGGTACGCGACGACGAACTCGTCCTCGTACTCGCCGGCCGTCTCCCGGAACACGGCGTACCCGGAGACCTCGGTGACGTAGACGAGTTCCGGTGCGACGCCCCAGACACGTGCGGCGGCGTCGAGGTCGGCGCTGTCGGCGACCGCCCCGCCGTTCCCGTCCGCGTCACATCCCGTGAGGAGAACCGGCAGCAGGAGAAGGGGGAGCAGCGCACGGGCGGGTCGCATCATGCACACATCTTCCTGCATGGACATGCCATAGTCGCAATCGTTTTCCGGATCCCCCACCCACACTCCCCGCGTGCACTCCCCGCCCACCGACCATGCCCCCCTTCCCTGGTCCCCGTCCGAATCGGACACGCGACGGGCACGACCCACTCCGTCGACACCGACTCGTGCGGGAGGCCGCAAGCGTCCCGCTCCAGATGCGGCGGCGTGTCCCCCGACGCCGCGCACCCCTCTCCGCTTCGCGGCCCACGCCCGTAGGCTGACCTGAATTTTCGGGGCCGGGGCCAGGTGGGGGATCAGCATGATGGGACATCGTTGGGCGAGAGTCGCCGTGGCGGCTGTGGCCGTGATCGCTTCGGGCGCGCTCGCTTCGTGTACGGGAGGTGCGGGAGGTGCGCGCTCCGCCGAGCCTCGCGACAGCAAGTCCGCATCGCCGCAGCGGCAGGCTTCCCCCTCGCCCTCTCAAGAGTCACCGCAGGCGCAAGTGGAGCGGCACCGCCAGGGTGTGCTCAGCGAGATCTCCACGAGTGAGAACGCCCCCGACCGTGCGGGGTTGAGCCCGGTGAGCGTGGGGCCCAGGGGCACGGTGTTCTTCTGGGTGACGACCGACGCGCGCTACTGCTCCGCGTTCTACGGCGGGACGGCCAGCGCGTTGACGTGTTCGACGACGCCCGACGACCGCATCAGCCCCACGCCGAAGCTGGAGCGACTCCACGAAGGGGATCTGTACAGCGCCCGGGGTGCGTACGGACTCATCATCGCGGCCGACAGAGAGACCATCCGGTCCCTTTCCTGTGGTGACAAGCGCCTCGTCGTGAGAAAGGTTCGCGTCATCGAGGCCGGTGACGCGACCCGCACGATCTATGGCGTGGAGCTCGACACATGGACTGCCGGCGTTCTGCGAGCCGAGGTCGTGCGGGCCGACGGCCGCCACAGGGAGATCCTGCCGCTCGCGGCGTCGGCGAACGATGTCCCAGCAGGGGGCAGCTGGCAGGTCTGCGCCTAGCGTCCTGCGGCAAAGATCCGCCGCCAGGAGTGAGCGAGGAAGTCGCGGATTTCCTTGACCGTCTTGACCATTCACCGACGAACGCCGACGAGCCCCCCTTCCCGCTCAGGAATAGGGGGCTCGCAGGTTCATGCAGTCACACGCAGGCCGATACGGACCTCAGCCCCACTCCAGATGTGCAGCGAAGCCTCAGGGCCCGGCAGGGGCGTCCTGAGGAGTGCTGGCGGCGTCGACGGGCGAGGGACCGAGGCGCCGGCCGCGGACAGTGCCGCCGTCACCTCGTCCTCGCTCGCCCCCGCCAGTGCCTCGATCACCCGATCGAGTGCCCCGCTCACGTCAGTGAGAGTGACCGCTCGGCGCCGACGCGGCGTTCTTGACCGTCAGCGGCAGCAGCTTCTTGCCGGTGGGGCCGATTTGGATGCTGGTGTCCATCTGCGGGCAGACCCCGCAGTCGAAGCACGGGGTCCAGCGGCAGTCCTCGACCTCGGTCTCGTCGAGGGCGTCCTGCCAGTCCTCCCAGAGCCAGTCCTTGTCGAGGCCCGAGTCCAGGTGGTCCCAGGGCAGGACCTCCTCGTAGGTGCGCTCGCGGGTGGTGTACCAGTCGACGTCGACGCCGAAGGGTGCCAGGGACTTGTCGGCGCAGGCCATCCAGCGGTCGTACGAGAAGTGCTCGCGCCAGCCGTCGAAGCGGCCGCCGTCCTCGTAGACGGCGCGGATGACCGAGCCGATGCGGCGGTCGCCGCGGGAGAGGAGGCCCTCGACGATGCCGGGCTTGCCGTCGTGGTAGCGGAAGCCGATCGAGCGGCCGTACTTCTTGTCGCCGCGGATCTTGTCGCGGAGCTTCTCCAGGCGGGCGTCCGTGTCCTCGGCGGAGAGCTGCGGCGCCCACTGGAAGGGGGTGTGCGGCTTGGGGACGAAGCCGCCGATGGACACCGTGCAGCGGATGTCGTTCTGGCCGGAGACCTTGCGGCCCTCGGCGATCACGTTCATCGCCATGTCGGCGATCTGCATGACGTCCTCGTCCGTCTCCGTCGGCAGGCCGCACATGAAGTACAGCTTCACCTGGCGCCAGCCGTTGCCGTAGGCGGTGGAGACGGTCCGGATGAGGTCCTCTTCCGAGACCATCTTGTTGATGACCTTGCGCATGCGCTCGGAGCCGCCCTCGGGGGCGAAGGTCAGGCCCGAGCGGCGGCCGTTGCGGGTCAGCTCGTTGGCCAGGTCGACGTTGAAGGCGTCCACGCGGGTGGAGGGGAGGGACAGGCCGATCTTGTCCTCCTCGTACCGGTCGGCCAGACCCTTGGCGATGTCGCCGATCTCCGAGTGGTCGGCCGAGGAGAGGGACAGCAGGCCCACTTCCTCGAAGCCCGTGGCCTTCAGACCCTTCTCGACCATCTCGCCGATGCCCGTGATGGAGCGCTCGCGCACCGGGCGGGTGATCATGCCCGCCTGGCAGAAGCGGCAGCCGCGCGTACAGCCGCGGAAGATCTCCACCGACATCCGCTCGTGGACCGTCTCGGCCAGCGGGACCAGCGGCTGCTTGGGGTAGGGCCACTCGTCGAGGTCCATGACCGTGTGCTTGGACACGCGCCACGGGACGCCCGACTTGTTCGGGACCACGCGGCCGATGCGGCCGTCCGGGAGGTACTCGACGTCGTAGAAGGCGGGGATGTAGACGTTGCCCGTCTTCGCCAGGCGGAAGAGGACCTCCTCGCGGCCTCCGGGACGGCCCTCCGCCTTCCAGGCGCGGATGATCTCGGTCATGTCGAGCACGGCCTGCTCGCCGTCGCCGATGATCGCCGCGTCGATGAAGTCGGCGATCGGCTCGGGGTTGAAGGCCGCGTGGCCGCCGGCGAGGACGATCGGGTCGTCGAGCGTGCGGTCCTTGGACTCCAGCGGGATGCCCGCGAGGTCCAGGGCGGTCAGCATGTTCGTGTAGCCCAGCTCCGTGGAGAAGGACAGGCCGAACACGTCGAAGGCCTTCACCGGGCGGTGGCTGTCCACGGTGAACTGCGGGACCCGGTGCTCGCGCATCAGCTCCTCGAGGTCCGGCCAGACGCTGTACGTGCGCTCGGCGAGGACGCCCTCGCGTTCGTTCAGCACCTCGTAGAGGATCATGACGCCCTGGTTGGGCAGGCCGACCTCGTAGGCGTCGGGGTACATCAGGGCCCAGCGGACGTCACAGGACTCCCAGGGCTTGACCGTGGAGTTGAGCTCTCCGCCGACGTACTGGATCGGCTTCTGCACATGCGGGAGCAGAGCTTCGAGCTGTGGGAAGACCGACACGGCGGTTTCGGCAGGCATCTCGCGAACCTTCGTGAGCTGATGGGGGTGACCATCTAGCGTAACGCGACCGGAGGGGCCCGCCGCACCGCCGGACGGACACCGGGCCCCGGCCGCCTCGCTCCCACGGCTCCGACAGCCTCACTCCCCCAGCTCCGGCAAAGCGCCCCGGCTGCCGCGAGGACCGCCCTCAGACCGCCGTCTGCCCCTCGATCTTCTCCCAGGCGCCCGGCAGCGCCGCCTCGGCCGCGGCGGCGCGCTGCTCCTCGCGGCCGTAGAGCACCCCGTAGGTGAACGAGCTCTCCCCCGCCGCCTGGGCCAGGACCGCCACTTCCCGCAGGGCCTCCCGGGTCATCACGCTGTCCTGGTGGTCGCCGAGGAGGCCCTGCAGCGACTTCATCGACTTGACCAGGCCGGCGGCCGGTCCGCCCAGGGCCGGGGCCGCGGCCTCGGCGGCGTAGCGGGTGCGCTTGGCCTTCTTGCGGGCCTCGTGCATCGCGTGGTCGCGGTCGGTGCCCGGCGGCAGGTCGAGGGCCTGGCCGACGAGGCCGGAGACCTTCTCGAAGTCCTCGCGGACGGCTTTCGCGATCACCTTCCCGGGGTCGCCGCCGGCCGCCTTGCGCAGCGGCGGGTCGGCCACGAGCGCGTCGAGCGCGATCAGCAGGGCCAGGTACCGCTTGCCGTCCAGGACGGCGATCAGACGGCGTCTGGAGCCGCTGCGGCGGACGTTCGACCAGGTGCGCAGGCGGGTGCGGACGGGGCCGGCGAGCAGGGTGCGGGGCAGTCGGCCGAGGGACTCGGTGATCCGCTCGGTGAGGACCTCCCGGTCGCGGTCGGCGCCGAGCTCGCCGGCCAGCCACTTCAGCTCGTCGCCGATCGGGTCGGTGACGGCGCGGTCGAGGATCTTGCGGTACGAGCGGAAGGTGCTGCGCATGCGGCGGGTGGCGACGCGCATGCTGTGCACGGAGTCGGGGAGGTCGCGGCGGACGGCGGGATCGAGTTCGACGATGGCGTCGTACTGGGCGCGGAGGTAGGCGAGGACGTGGTCGCCCGCGGTGACCGGCTCCTTCGGGGGCGCGGGTTCCCCGGCGCGCCCGCCGGTCGCGTCGAGCGCTTTCGCCAGTTTGGAGGGGGAGGCGGAGCGCTTCAGGCCGGCCTTGCGGAGTTTCTTCTCGACCTTGTCGAGGAAGGCGGGGTCGCCGTCGTCGGCGAGTTCCACCTCGATCTCGGTCCAGGCGGCGGTGGGTTCCGCGCCGCCGGGCCGGTCTGCGCGGACGCGGTCGAGGCTGACCTCGGCGAGCAGGGCGCCGGAGTCGTCGACGAGGTGGCGGACGTCACGGGCGGACCGCAGGCGTACGAGGGGGACGAGTTCGGCGTCGAGCACGCGGGAGCGGACGAGGCTCGCGACGGCGTGGGGCACGTTGTCGGAGAGGGGGACCCGGATCTCGTCGCGCACGCCTTCGGAGACGGGGAACTTCAGGTGCCAGCCGGCGTCGTTCCCGCCGGTGCGGCGGCGCAGGGTGAGGGAGGCGGCGGCCAGACGCTGGTCGGACGTGTCGTAGTAGGTGGCGTCGAGTTCGGCGATCCCTTTGTCGACGACGCCGGTGACTCCGGGGACGCCGGTCAGGTCGGGCATCCGTGTGTCGCCATCGGCCGCCGGACCTTCGTACTTACGCTCGATCTCGCGCTTCGTGTCCGCCATGAATTGAATCTAGACGTGTTTGCGGACGGTGGGCAGTACCCAACCGGCCCCGGCTTGACCGAAGGCGTTCTTTCCCCCGTTGGGCCGGGTGTCACCTCGTGTTCTCCGAGGCGACACCCGGAATCCGGCCGGTGTACGGCCCGGGCCCCGGCGTCCGGACCGGGCTCCGGGCCCCGGCGCACGGTCCGGACGGCGGACCCTGGGCCGGCTAGGCCGACATCGGGCGCTGCACCCTGATCGACTGCAGGAGGCCGATCGCGACCCAGACCGCGAACATGGAGGACCCTCCGTAGGACACGAACGGGAGGGGCAGACCGGCGACCGGCATGATCCCGAGGGTCATGCCGACGTTCTCGAAGGACTGGAACGCGAACCAGGCGATGATCCCGGCGGCGACGATCGTGCCGTACAGCTCGGTCGTCTCGCGGGCGATGCGGCAGGCGCGCCACATGATGACGCCGAGGAGCAGCAGGATCAGGCCCGCGCCGACGAAGCCCAGTTCCTCGCCCGCGACCGTGAAGACGAAGTCCGTCTGCTGCTCGGGGACGAACTGGCCGGTCGTCTGCGAGCCGTGGCCGAGGCCGGTGCCGAAGAGGCCGCCGGAGCCGATGGCGATGCGGGCCTGGTTGGTGTTGTAGCCGACGCCCGCCGGGTCGAGCTCGGGGTTGGCGAAGGCCGCGAAGCGGTTGATCTGGTACTCGTCGAGGACCTGCAGCCGCCAGGCGGCGACCGCGCCGAGGGCGCCCGTGCCGATGAGGCCGAACACCCAGCGGTTGGAGGCGCCGGAGGAGAGCAGCACGCCGAGCACGATGACGACCGCGACCATGATCGTGCCGAGGTCGGGCATGAGCAGCACGATGACCATCGGGACGGCCGCGAGGCCCAGTGCCTGCACCACCGTGCGGTGGTCGGGGTACGGCTTGTCGCCCGCGTCCACCCGTGTGGCCAGCAGCATCGCCATGCCCAGGATGATCGTGATCTTGATGAACTCGGCGGGCTGGAGCGACAGTCCGCCGAGGACGAGCCAGTTGCGCTGGCCGTTGATCGTCTCGCCGAGCGGGGTCAGCACCAGCAGGATCATGAAGACGGAGACCCCGTACAGGATCGGCACGGCCGTGCGCAGGGTCTTGTGGCCGAGCCAGATCGTGCCGATCATCAGGGCGAAACCGATGCCGGTGTTCATCAGATGGCGGATGAGGAAGTAGTACGGGTCGCCCTGGTTGATCTCGGTACGGTTGCGGGTCGCCGAGTACACCAGCAGCGAGCCGATCAGCGACAGGGCCGTGGCCGCCAGCAGTATCGGCCAGTCCAGGCGCCGGGCCAGCGAGTCGCGGGCGAAGACCCGCGTCCAGCCGGCCCGCCGGGGCCCGTATCCGGAGACGGAGAAGCTGTTCACGCCGCTCATGCGCACACCTTCCGGCTTCCTCGGCCGCGCGTCCCGCGGCGGCGGCGCCGCCGGGTCTCACGGTCCGTCTCGGGGGAGGCCGTGGTCGCCGGCGGCTGGGTGCCGTCGGGGGTCTGCGTCTCCTCCTCGATGGCCTTCTGGAAGGTCTGCTGCTCCTTGGCCGGGTCCTTGGAGATCTTCGGGGAGGCGATGGTGCCGTCCGTCCTGACCTTCGGCAGGCCCTTCTGCGGGGTGGGCAGCAGCGCGTTCTTGCGGGTGATGGTGCCGTCGTCGGCGATGCCGTACAGCGCGTCGTAGATGTTGCGGACAGCCGGGCCGGAGGCCCCGGAGCCCGTACCACCCTGGGAGATCGTCATGACGATCGCGTAGTCCTTGGTGTACGTGGCGAACCACGAGGTCGTCTGCTTGCCGTAGACCTCGGCGGTACCGGTCTTGGCGTGCATCGCGATCTTGTCCTGCGGCCAGCCGCCGAAGCGCCAGGCCGCGGTACCGCGGGTGGCCACGCCTTCGAGGGCCGCGTCCATCTTGGCCAGCGTCCGCTTGGTGACGGGCAGCTTGCCGTGCGACCGGGGCTTGATCTCCTGGACGGTGCTGCCGTCGGCGCTGATGATCGCCTTGCCGACCGTCGGGTCGTACAGGGTGCCGCCGTTGGAGATGGCCGCGTAGATGGTGGCCATCTGGATCGGGGTCACGAGGGTGTCGCCCTGGCCGATGGAGTAGTTGATCTCGTCACCGGCGCGCATCTTGTTGCCCTCGAGGCAGTTCTCATACGAGATCTTCTCGACGTAGGTGCCGTTCTTCTTGCCCGTCTTGCACCAGCCGCTCTTGTTGGCCTGCCAGTACGACTGCTTCCACTCGCGGTCGGGGACACGGCCGGAGACCTCGTTGGGCAGGTCGATGCCGGTCTCCTCGCCGAGGCCGAACTGGTGGGCGGCCTTGTAGAAGTAGTCCTTGGGCTTCCTCTTCGGGGAGATGCCGCCGTCCTTCTGCCACTGGGCGTGCGCCAGCCGGTAGTAGACGGTGTCGCAGGAGACCTCCAGGGCCCGGCCCAGGTCGATCTGGCCGTGGTTCTGGGACTCGAAGTTCTTGAAGACCTGGCCGCCGACCGAGTACGAGCTGGAGCACTCGTAGTGGCCGTCGAAGTCGTAGCCGGCCTTGACGGCGGCGGCCGTGGAGACCACCTTGAAGATCGAGCCGGGGGCGGCCTGACCCTGTATGGCCCTGTTCAGCAGCGGGTAGTTGGAGGACTTCCCGGTCAGCTTCTTGTAGTCCTTGGCGGAGATGCCGCCGACCCAGGCGTTGGGGTCGTAGGCGGGGTTGGACGCCATGGCGACGACGCGGCCGGTCTTGGCCTCCATCACGACGACCGCTCCCGCGTCGGCCTTGTAGTTGACGCCGGTGTTGCGGTCGTGCTGCTTGCGGGCCTCCTTCATCGCCTCGTTCAGCTCGTACTCGGCGACGCGCTGGACGCGGGCGTCGATGCTGGTGACGAGGTTGGCCCCGGGTTCGGCCTTGTCGCTCTTGGCCTTGCCGATGACCCGGCCGAGGTTGTCGACCTCGTAGCGGGTGACGCCGGCCTTGCCGCGCAGGGCCTTGTCGTACTGGCGCTCCAGGCCGGAGCGGCCGACCTGGTCGGAGCGCAGGTAGGGCGAGTCGGTGTCCTTGGCCTTGGTGATCTCGTCGTCGGTGACGGGCGAGAGGTAGCCGAGGACCTGCGCGGTGTTGGCCTTGCCGGGGGCGGCGTAACGGCGCACGGCCTCGGGCTCGGCGGTGATGCCGGGGAAGTCCTCGGAGCGCTCGCGGATCTGCAGGGCCTGGCGCGCGGTGGCCTGGTCGGTGATGGGGATCGGCTGGTAGGGCGAGCCGTTCCAGCACGGCTGCGGCGTCTTGGCGTCGCAGAGGCGGACCTTCTGGATGACGTCCTCGGGCTTGAGGCCGAGCACGCCTGCGAGCTTGGTGAGGACGGCCTTCCCGTCGTCCTCCATCTTCATCAGGTCGGTGCGCGAGGCGGAGACCACGAGCCGGGTCTCGTTGTCGGCGATCGGCACACCCCGCGCGTCGAGGATCGAGCCGCGCACGGCGGGCTGGACGACCTGCTGGACGTGGTTGCCGGAGGCTTCCTTGGCGTACTCGTCGCCGTTGCGGATCTGGAGGTACCAGAGGCGTCCGCCGAGGGTTCCGAGGAGGGAGAGCACGAGAATCTGGATGACGACGAGCCGGATCTGGACCCGTGGGGTCCTGCCGGTCTCGGGGATGTTGGTCACTGCTGCCTCCCCCTCTCAGTGTGCGTACGAGTCATACGAGTACACGGCGAACCTGTGTGCGGCGGCGTCGCCACCGGTCAAGTTCCGTGACGCCCGGGGTGCTTGGGCCCGCCGCCGGGCGGGGTGCGTCGGTGTCGTCACAGCCGCTTGACCCCCTTGATGCGTCCGGCGCGGGCGACGCGTGCCTTGGCGGCCTTCACCCGCAGGCCGCTGCGCTGGCTGCCGATGCGCAGGCCGGTGCCGGAGGACAGCCAGCCCGAGGAGACGTCGGCGGCCTTGGAGGCCGTGCCGCCGTCGGAGAGCGGATCGTTCTCGGCCCGCCGGGCCAGCGCCATCAGCACCGGCACGACGAAGGGCGCGAGCAGCAGGTCGTAGAGGGCGGCCGTGATGAGCAGGTTGTTCAGGCCGACGTGGCGGGCGGCGGTGTCGCCGACGAGTGCGCCGACGCCCGCGTAGAGCACGGTGGAGCCGATCGCGGCGGCGACGACCACGACCATGGGGCCGGTGGCCGACTTGAGCCTGCCGTTCTCGGGCCTGGCGAGGCCGGCGAGGTAGCCGACGACGCAGAGCACGAGGGCGTAGCGTCCGGCGGCGTGGTCGGCGGGCGGGGCGAGGTCGGAGAGCAGTCCCGCGCCGAAGCCGATGAGCGCGCCGCCGACGTGGCCGTAGACCAGGGCGAGGGCGAGCACGGTCAGCAGGACCAGGTCGGGGACGGCGCCCGGGAGGTGGAGTCGGGCGAGGACGCTCACCTGGATCACCAGGGCGACGACCACCAGGGTGACGGAGAGCAGCATCCGGTTGAAACGCATGGGATTCGGCTCCTCCTGCTTACTGCTGCTGGCCGAGGTCGGGGGCGCTCGCCGAGGGGGTGACCGTCACGGTCACGGTCGGCGTGGGCGTCGGTTTGGGTTTCGGGGGCAGCACGGTGTCGCGCGGGTCGCTCTTGGGCGCGGCGACGACGACGCCGACGATGTCGAGCTTGGTGAACGAGACGAAGGGCGTCACGTAGATCGTGCGGGTCAGGTCGCCGCCGGAGGGGTCGATCCGGGAGACGACACCGACGGGGACGCCGGGCACGAACGGCTTGTCGGACTGCGAGCCGAAGGTGACGAGCCGGTCGCCCTTCCCGATCTTCGCCTTGGCGTTGAGGAGCTCGACGCGCAGCGGGCGGTCGCCCTGCCCTGAGGCGAAGCCGAGTTCGTCGGTCGACTCCATGCGGGTGCCGACGGTGAAGTCGGGGTCGTTGGCGAGGAGCACGGTCGCGGTGTCGGGGCCGACGGTGGTGACCCGGCCGACCAGTCCGTCGCCGTTCAGGACGGTCATGTCGCGCTGGACGCCGTCGTTGGCCCCGACGTCGATGGTGACGGTCCAGGAGAAGCCCTGGGCGGCGCCTATGGCGATGACCTCGGCACCCTTGATGCCGTACTGGCCCTCGCCCGCCACCTTGATCATCTTGTCGAGCTGCCTGAGGCGGCTGCGGTTGCGGTCGTCGCTGCCGAGCTTCGCCTTCAACGCCGCGTTGTCGTGTTCCAGTTGGGCGACGCGGTCGTGCCGTTCGCCGGAGTCGCGGACGGCGGAGATCGCGTTGCCGACGGGGTCGACCGCGGACGACACCCCGTTCTCGATCGGGCCGAAGACCGTCGCGGCGGCCTGGCGGGCACCGTCGACCGGTGAGTCCTGCCCGCCGCGGATGTCCACCGTGATCAGTGCGAACGCGATGGCGATCAGCAGCACCAGGAGCAGCCGGCTCTCTCGTGTGTCCCTCACGTGCGGCGGCCGTGCCTTCCTCGTCGTATTGGGTCAACAGGGGCGCGCCCTGGGCGAGGAGAACGCCCACGGTGCGATGAGACTGGGGTGTGACGGGGGGCTGATATGGGGGAGGTTATGACTCTTTGTCACAGGAGTTTATGCCTCCATACCAACGATCCGCCGCACGAGAAGCGGTGATCTCGTACGGCGGAATCGAAGTGTTACGTCATCTGCGGGGCTGGGCGTCCAGGACCTGCTGGAGCGCCTCGAACTCCTCGACGCACTTGCCCGAGCCGAGCGCCACGCTGTCGAGCGGGTCCTCGGCGATGTGGATCGGCATGCCGGTCTCGCGGCGCAGCCGCTCGTCCAGGCCGCGCAGCAGTGCTCCGCCGCCGGTCAGGACGATGCCCCGGTCCATCACGTCGCCGGAGAGCTCGGGCGGGCACTTGTCGAGCGTCGTCTTCACGGCGTCGACGATGGCGTTGACCGGCTCCTCGATCGCCTTGCGGACCTCCGCGGCGGAGATGACGACCGTCTTGGGCAGACCGGAGACCAGGTCCCGGCCGCGGATCTCGGTGTGTTCGTCGGTGTCGAGGTCGTACGCCGAACCGATCGTGAGCTTGATCTGCTCGGCCGTCCGCTCACCGAGGAGGAGGCTGTACTCCTTCTTGATGTGCTGGATGATCGCGTTGTCCAGCTCGTCGCCCGCGACGCGGATGGACTGGGCGGTGACGATGCCGCCGAGCGAGATGACCGCGACCTCCGTGGTGCCGCCGCCGATGTCCACCACCATGTTGCCCGTGGCCTCGTGGACCGGCAGGCCGGCGCCGATGGCCGCGGCCATGGGCTCCTCGATGATGTGCACCTGACGGGCGCCGGCCTGGGACGACGCCTCGATGACGGCACGGCGCTCGACGCCCGTGATGCCCGAGGGCACGCAGACGACGACACGGGGGCGGGCGAGGTAGCGTCGCTTGTGGATCTTCAGGATGAAGTAGCGGAGCATGCGCTCGGTGATCTCGAAGTCGGCGATGACGCCGTCCTTCAGCGGGCGCACGGCGACGATGTTGCCCGGCGTCCGCCCGATCATCTTCTTGGCTTCCGCGCCCACCGCGAGGATCCCGCCGGTGTTGGTGTTGATCGCGACGACGGACGGCTCGTTGAGAACGATCCCCCGACCCCTGACGTACACCAGCGTGTTGGCGGTCCCGAGGTCGACAGCCATGTCACGGCCGATGAACGACATTGAGTTCCCCATCAGGATTCGTCTGGCCTTCCCAAAGCGAACGTTGACGGCTTTTTAGGGACGGCGCGAGGTTGGTGCAGCGACGTGAACGCTTCCATCGTAGACGCGCCCGCACGCACACTGCGCGAGGGTCTTGGCCATTGTCGGCAGATGGCGGAGCGACTCGCTTGCGGAGACGGGCCATCGGGGTCACCCGTTCCCCAGATCAGCGCGTATATGACACAGGACGGCCGGATTTTTCACGGCCGTCCCAGGTCAGGCTGCCGAAACCCTACTGACGCGGACTCAGAAAATTCTTTGAAAATGTTCTGTTCCACGGACTCCGGAGACCGTTTCGGGCGGCCTCGAAGAGGCCGCCCGTGACCTTGGCGAGGCCGTCCGTACGCGAGACCGTGACCGTCCGTGCACATGGACGGCGCGCGGAACCGTCGTACGGGCGCTCAGGCGCGGCCGGGGAAGAAGATCTTCACCTCGCGCTCGGCGGACTCCTCGGAGTCGGAGGCGTGGATCAGGTTCTCGCGGACGATCACGCCGTAGTCACCGCGGATGGAGCCGGGGGCGGCGGCGATCGGGTCGGTCGGGCCGGCCAGGGCGCGCACGCCCTCGATGACCCGCTCGCCCTCGACGATCAGGGCCACGACGGGACCGGAGGCCATGAACGCCACCAGCGGCTCGTAGAAGGGCTTGCCCTTGTGCTCGCCGTAGTGCTGCTCCAGCGTGTCCTGGTCCAGGGTCCGCAGCTCCAGCGCGGTGATCTGCCAGCCGGCCTTGCGCTCGATGCGGCTGATGATCTCGCCGGTCAGGCCGCGACGGACGGCGTCGGGCTTGAGAAGGACGAGGGTGCGCTGGCTCACGGGAATGCTCCTTAGGGTCACACTTGTGCGGATGACCGAGGCTACAGGGCGTGTCCGGGGGACTGTCGCACAGCGTCAAGTGGTAGGGGCGCGTGCTTCCCGTCCGCCCGTTCCGCGCGCTCGCGCGCCCCACGCGTCCCACCGGAACGGCTACGCCGGGTTGCCGCCCGGCTCGGCCTGTGCCGGGGGCTGCGCCTGCGCGGCGAACCTCGCCTTGGCCTCGTCGATCTTCCGGCCGTAGTGGACCGAGGCCCACCACAGGGCGGCGAAGGCCGCGCCCAGGACGAACATCGACGGCACGACGAACCCGCCGGCGATGAGCAGGACCTGAAGGACCCAGCCGAGCTGGACGCCGCCGGGCCGCGTGATCACGCCGCACAGCAGCACGCTCAGCGCCATCAGGACCCCGCAGACCGTCCAGACCGTGGCGACGGACAGGTCGGGTTCCTTCATGGCCACGAGCCCGGCGAAGCCGATGACGAAGAACTCGCCGATCAGCGTGGAAGCACAGAGCGTACGCATGTGGGTCAGCCCCTCCCCAGGAGCAGTCGGGCCTCGCCGACCGTGATGACGGATCCGGTGACCAGCACTCCCCCGCCCGCGTACTCGCCCTCTTCCTCGGCGAGCGTGATGGCGGCCTCCAGGGCGTCGTCGAGCCGCGGTTCGACCTGGACCCGGTCCTCGCCGAAGACCTCGACGGCGATCCCGGCCAGTTCGTCCGCGTCCATCGCCCGGTGGCTGGAGTTCTGGGTGACGACGACCTCCGCGAAGATCGGCTCGAAGGCTTCGAGCACCCCGCGCACGTTCTTGTCGCCGCTCGCGCCGACGACCCCGATCAGCCTGCTGAAGTCGAAGACCTCGCTCACCGCCTCGGCGGTGGCGCGGGCGCCCGCGGGGTTGTGCGCCGCGTCGAGCACCACGGTGGGCGAGCGGCGCACGATCTCCAGACGGCCCGGCGAGGTGACCGAGGCGAACGCCTTGCGCACGGTGTCGATGTCGAGCCGCTGGGCGTGGGCCGAGCCGACGCCGAAGAACGCCTCGACCGCGGCGAGCGCTACGGCTGCGTTGTGCGCCTGGTAGGCGCCGTGCAGCGGCAGGAAGACCTCCTCGTACTCCCCGCCGAGTCCGCGCAGGGTGAGGAGCTGTCCGCCGACCGCGATCTGCCGTGCCACGACGCCGAATTCGAGGCCCTCGCGGGCCACCGTCGCGTCGACCTCGACGGCCTTCTTCAGCAGCACCTGGGCCGCGTCGACCGGCTGCTGGGCGAGGATGACGGTGGCGTCCTGCTTGACGATGCCGGCCTTCTCGGCGGCGATCTCGGCGTGCGTCCCGCCGAGCCGGTCGGTGTGGTCGAGGTCGATGGGGGTCACGACGGCGACGTCCGCGTCGATCACGTTCGTGGCGTCCCAGCTGCCGCCCATGCCGACCTCGACGACGGCGACGTCCACGGGAGCGTCGGCGAAGGCGGCGTACGCCATCGCGGTGAGCACCTCGAAGAAGGACAGCCGGTACTCCTGCCGTCCGTCGACCAACTCGACGTAGGGCTTGATGTCGTTGTACGTCTCGACGAAGCGCTCGGCGGGCATCGGGGCCCCGTCCAGGCTGATCCGCTCGGTGATCGACTGCACGTGGGGGCTGGTGTAGCGGCCGGTGCGCAGCTCGAAGGCGCCGAGCAGTGCCTCGACCATGCGGGCGGTGGAGGTCTTGCCGTTGGTGCCGGTGATGTGGATCGAGGGGTACGCGCGCTGCGGCTCGCCGAGGACGTCCATCAGGGCGGCGATCCGGCTGACGGACGGCTCCAGCTTGGTCTCGCCCCAGCGGGTGGCGAGCTCGGCCTCCACCTCGCGCAGTGCCTTGTCGACCTCGGGGTCGGCGGGCCGCCCGGGTACGTCGGCCTGGGGACCGCCGCCGCCCTGGGTGCGCAGGGTGCGGCTGCCGGCCTCGATCACCGCGAGATCGGGGTCGCGGTCGGTCTCGTTGGCCACGATCTCGTCGAAGAGACCGGTCGGGTCGCGGTCCTGCGACTCGTCGGACGCGCTGCTGTCGTGCGGGGGGAGGTCGCTCACGGGGCCAGTCTACGGAGGTGGCGGGGTGTGGGGGCGTGTGGGGCCGCATGGGGTTTTTCGCCCCCTCCGCCCCTACCCGTCCCGTCGCGGGGGCGCTACGCCGGAGGGGCTGGTTCTCAGCCCGTCCGGCGATTGAGGACGAGGCCGTCAGGCCGAAGCGGGGGTCCGGGGGCGGCAGCTCCCGGGTACGGGACGGGTAGGGGCGGAGGGGGCGAAAGAAGGCCGGGGACAGACCGAAGGCCCCCGGAACTGGAGGGTTCCGGGGGCCTTCACGCACAGGGGCGAACCGCTACGCCTCGGGCAGGCGCTCCAGCTGGGTCTGGATGCGGGCGATGTCCTCGTCCGCCTTGGCGAGCCGTCCGCGGATCTTGTCCACGACGTTGTCCGGCGCCTTGGCGAGGAACGCCTCGTTGCCGAGCTTGGCGTTGGCCTGGGCCTTCTCCTTCTCGGCGGCCGCGAGGTCCTTGGCCAGCCGCTTGCGCTCCGCGGCGACGTCGATCGTGCCCGAGAGGTCGAGCGCGACCGTGGCGCCCGCCACCGGCAGGGTCGCCGTGGCCGAGAAGCTCTCGCCCTCCGGCTGGAGCCGCAGGAGCTGGCGGATGGCCGCCTCGTGCGGGGCCAGCGCGGTCCCGTCGAGGGTCAGCCGGGCCGGGACCCGCTGGCCCGGCTGGAGGCCCTGGTCGGCACGGAAGCGGCGGACCTCCGTGATGACCTGCTGGAGCTTCTCGATCTCCTGCTCGGCGGCCTCGTCCCGGAAGCCCCCCGGGGCGTCAGCCCCAGGGACGGACACAGCGGTCGGCCAGTCGGCGATGACGACCGACTCGCCGCCGGTGAGCGTCGTCCACAGCGTCTCGGTGACGAAGGGGACGATCGGGTGCAGGAGGCGGAGCGTGACGTCCAGGACCTCGCCGAGGACCCGGCCGGAGACCTTCGCGGGCTCGCCGCCCGCCATGAACGTGGTCTTGGACAGCTCGACGTACCAGTCGAAGACCTCGTCCCACGCGAAGTGGAACAGCGCGTCCGACAGCTTGGCGAACTGGAAGTCGTCGTACAGGGCGTCGACTTCGGCGACCGTGGCGTTCAGCCGGGACAGGATCCAGCGGTCGGTGGCCGACAGCTTCTCGACGGGCGGGAGTTCGCCCTCGACCGTCGCACCGTTCATCAGCGCGAAGCGGGTCGCGTTCCAGATCTTGTTGGCGAAGTTGCGCGAGCCCTGGACCCAGTCCTCGCCGATCGGCACGTCGACGCCGGGGTTGGCGCCGCGCGCGAGCGTGAACCGCAGTGCGTCGCTGCCGTACTTGTCCATCCAGTCCAGCGGGTTGACCGCGTTCCCGAAGGACTTGGACATCTTCTTGCCGAACTGGTCGCGGACCATGCCGTGCAGGGCGATGGTGTGGAACGGCGGGGTGCCGTCCATCGCGTACAGACCGAACATCATCATCCGGGCGACCCAGAAGAAGAGGATGTCGTAGCCGGTGACCAGGACGGAGTTCGGGTAGAACTTCGCGAGGCTCTCGGTCTGTTCGGGCCAGCCGAGCGTGGAGAACGGCCACAGGCCGGAGGAGAACCAGGTGTCGAGGACGTCGGTGTCCTGGTGCCAGCCCTCGCCCGTCGGAGCCTCGTCGTCGGGACCGACGCAGACGATCTCGCCGTTCGGCCCGTACCAGACCGGGATCCGGTGGCCCCACCACAGCTGCCGCGAGATGCACCAGTCGTGGAGGTTGTCGACCCAGTCGAAGTACCGCTTCTCCATCTCCTGCGGGTGGATCTTGACGCGGCCGTCGCGGACGGCGTCGCCGGCGGCCTTCGCCAGCGGGCCGACCTTGACCCACCACTGCATGGAAAGCCGCGGCTCGATGGTGGTCTTGCAGCGCGAGCAGTGGCCCACGGAGTGGCTGTACGGCCGCTTCTCCGCGACGATCCGGCCTTCGGCGCGCAGGGCGCCGACGATGGCGGAACGGGCCTCCAGGCGGTCCAGGCCCTGGAAGGGGCCGGGGACCGTGATGACCGCGTGCTCGTCCATGACGGCGATGTTGGGCAGGTTGTGGCGCTGCCCGATCTCGAAGTCGTTCGGGTCGTGAGCGGGCGTCACCTTGACGGCGCCGGTGCCGAACTCGGGGTCGACGTGCTCGTCCGCGACGACCGGGATGGAGCGGTCGGTCAGCGGCAGCCTGATGAGCTTGCCGACGAGGTGCTTGTAGCGCTCGTCCTCCGGGTGGACGGCGACGGCGGTGTCACCGAGCATCGTCTCGGCACGGGTGGTGGCGACGACGATGGACTCGTCCCCCTCGCCGTACTTCATGGAGACGAGCTCGCCGTCGTCGTCCTGGTACTCGACCTCGATGTCGGAGATGGCCGTCAGACAGCGCGGGCACCAGTTGATGATGCGCTCGGCGCGGTAGATCAGCTCGTCGTCGTAGAGCTTCTTGAAGATCGTCTGGACGGACTGGGAGAGACCCTCGTCCATGGTGAAGCGCTCGCGCGACCAGGCGACGCCGTCGCCGAGGCGGCGCATCTGGCCGGAGATCTGCCCGCCGGACTCGGCCTTCCACTGCCAGACGCGCTCGACGAACGCCTCCCGGCCGAGGTCGTGCCGCGACTTGCCCTCCTTGCCGAGCTCCCGCTCGACGACGTTCTGGGTGGCGATGCCCGCGTGGTCCATGCCGGGCTGCCACAGCGTCTCGAAGCCCTGCATGCGCTTGCGGCGCGTGAGGGCGTCGATGAGGGTGTGCTCGAAGGCGTGGCCGAGGTGCAGGCTGCCGGTGACGTTCGGCGGCGGGATGACCACCGTGAACGGAGGCTTGTCGCTCTTCGCGTCGGCCTCGAAGTAGCCGCGCTCTACCCAGCGCTCGTACAGCGGCCCCTCTACATCGGCCGGCGCGTACTGGGTCGGCAGTTCGGTGTTGGGCGCTGTTGGCTGCTGATGAGCGTTATCGGTCACGGGATCAGTTTAGGGGCGTCACGCCCGTGTCCCGAAACGGGATTACTTCGTAACGGTGCACCCCCTGCGGATCTGGTTGTCCGACCTGTGCGTCAGGATGTCGGGAACACATAAGGCATCTGGAGGGGAACCCAGAAATGAGCTACAACCAGCCGGGCCCGTACGGCGGGCAGCCCCAGCAGCCCGGACCCTACGGTCAGCCGGGCGGCCAGCCTGGCCCCTACGGCCAGCAGCCGCCGGCTCCCCAGCCCGGCTACGGCTACCCCCCGCAGGCTCCCCAGCCCGGCTACGGCTACCCGCCGCAGGCCCCGGGCGTCCCGCCGCAGGCTCCCCCGTACGGCCAGCCGCCCTACGGCACGGTCCCGATGCCGCCCGAGCCGGCCGGCGGCAAGAAGAAGACGGCCCTGATCATCGGCGGCGTGGCCGTGGTGGCGGCGGTCGCGGTGGGCGCGTACCTGATGTTCAGCGGCAGCAGCGGCTCCGACGTGGCCGACGACGGCCCGCACAAGCTGACGACGCCGGCGTCCGTCCTCGGCGACGAGTACAAGAAGTCCACCGAGGCCGGCGACACCGGTGGCGGCATGACCAAGAAGGACCTGAAGGACGCCGAGGGCTGGGGTGTGAAGAACCCCAAGGACGTCAACGCGGCGTACCAGTCGGGCGACAAGAGCAACCCGCTGGCGATGAAGCAGATCTCCTTCGGCGGTGTCTGGGGAACCATCGACGACCCGGAGAAGGCCGTCGACAACATGTTCGCCGACATGAAGAAGAACCAGGAGAAGGAAGGCACCAAGGACGGCGAGCTCGTCGGCAGCCCGAAGGCGTACACGCCGAGCGCGCTCGACGGCGCCGTCCTCAAGTGCCAGGAGATCAAGGTCAAGAACGACTCCTCGGGCACGGGTGCCGCCGGGCCGAAGGAGTTCAACATGCCGATCTGCATCTGGGGCGACCACAGCACGCTGGGCTTCGTGATGCCGATCGACTTCGCGAGCATGATGGCCGGCAAGGGCAGCACGCCCGAGGCCGCGGCCGAGATCGCCGCGAAGCTCCGCAACGACGTCCGCGTCAAGGCCTGACCGGCCCGCACAGGACAACCACGAAGGGGCGCCCGGCGATCGAATCGCAGGGCGCCCCTTCGTACGTGTGCGGCGACTAGGCCGTCTTCTGCTCCCCCGGGCCGCCGCGGCGGGCGTCCCTCGGGATCAGGGTCGGGTTGACGTTGCGCAGGACCACGTCGGCGGTGATGACGACGCGGGCCACGTCCTTGCGGGAGGGGACCTCGTACATCACGGCCTGGAGGACTTCCTCCATGATGGCGCGCAGGCCCCGGGCACCGGTCTGGCGCAGGATGGCCTGGTCGGCGATGGCCTCCAGGGCCTCGCGCTCGAAGTCCAGCTCCACACCGTCGAGTTCGAACAGGCGCTGGTACTGCTTGACCAGGGCGTTGCGCGGCTCGACCAGGATCTGCAGGAGCGCCTCGCGGTCCAGGTTGTGGACCGAGGTGATGACCGGCAGACGGCCGATGAACTCGGGGATCATGCCGAACTTGACCAGGTCCTCCGGCATGACGGCCTCGAACTGGTCCTTGGACTCCAGCTCGCGCTTCGAGCGGATCGTCGCGCCGAAGCCGATGCCCTTCGCGCCGGCCCTGGACTCGATGAGCTTCTCCAGGCCCGCGAACGCGCCGCCCACGATGAACAGCACGTTCGTCGTGTCGATCTGGATGAACTCCTGGTGCGGGTGCTTGCGCCCGCCCTGCGGCGGCACCGAGGCCGTGGTGCCCTCCAGGATCTTGAGCAGCGCCTGCTGCACGCCCTCGCCGGAGACGTCACGCGTGATCGACGGGTTTTCGCTCTTACGGGCGACCTTGTCGATCTCGTCGATGTAGATGATCCCGGTCTCGGCCTTCTTGACGTCGTAGTCGGCGGCCTGGATCAGCTTCAGCAGGATGTTCTCGACGTCCTCGCCGACGTAACCCGCCTCCGTCAGCGCGGTCGCGTCGGCGATGGCGAACGGGACGTTCAGCATGCGCGCGAGGGTCTGGGCGAGGAGCGTCTTGCCTGAGCCCGTGGGGCCCAGCAGGAGGATGTTGGACTTCGCCAGCTCGATGGCGTCCTCGCGGTTCTGGCCCGTGCTGTTCTCGCCGGCCTGGACGCGCTTGTAGTGGTTGTACACCGCTACGGAGAGGGCCTTCTTGGCCGACTCCTGGCCGACCACGTAACCCTCGAGGAACTCGTAGATCTCGCGGGGCTTGGGGAGTTCCTCCCAGCGCACCTCGCTCGTCTCCGCGAGCTCCTCCTCGATGATCTCGTTGCAGAGATCGATGCACTCGTCGCAGATGTACACACCGGGGCCTGCGATGAGCTTCTTGACCTGCTTCTGGCTCTTGCCGCAGAACGAGCACTTGAGCAGATCGCCGCCGTCACCGATGCGTGCCACGGTGTGCTTCCCCTTCGCCTGGGAGCCGCCTGGGTCCAGCGGCTCCTGGTGCTGCCTTATGTCCGACGGTACCTTGCCGAGCCCCTCGTTCGGGCCCCCCTTGGCGCGGTTCACTTTGTCGTGAACCGCGCCAAGGAGCGGCAGACGATACCGGGATACGTCACACGACCGCGGAGTTGTTCATCTTCCGGGTGGAAATGATCTGGTCGATCAGGCCGTACGCCAGCGCGTCCTCGGCCGTGAGGATCTTGTCGCGCTCGATGTCCTCGCGGATCTTCTCGAGCGGCGTGGTCGAGTGCTTGGCCAGCATGTCCTCCAGCTGACCGCGCATGCGAAGGATCTCGTTCGCGGCGATCTCGAGGTCGGAGACCTGACCGCGTCCGGTCTCGCTGTAGGGCTGGTGGATCAGCACGCGCGCGTTCGGGAGCGCCATGCGCTTGCCCGGGGTGCCGGCCGCCAGCAGGATCGCGGCGGCCGAGGCGGCCTGGCCCATGCAGACGGTCTGGATGTCCGGCTTCACGAACTGCATCGTGTCGTAGATGGCCGTGAGGGCCGTGAACGAGCCGCCGGGGCTGTTGATGTAGACCGAGATGTCACGGTCGGGGTCCATCGACTCCAGGCACAGGAGCTGCGCCATGACGTCGTTGGCGGAGGCGTCGTCGATCTGCACGCCGAGGAAGATCACGCGCTCCTCGAACAGCTTCGCGTACGGGTCGTACTCGCGCACGCCCTGCGAGGTGCGCTCGACGAAGCGCGGGATGACGTAGCGGGACTCCGCGCGAGGACCGGTGTACTCGGCCTGCGTGCGGGCGTAGAGGCCGCTGCCGGGGAAGTCGTTCACTGTGGTCTCCTGGAAAACCTGAAAAGGGCTGAGCGGTCGGCTGTGGGCACGCTGGGGGCCTTGCCCCTCTCCAGGGGCGGGAGGGGGCCCCGCGCCGCCCTCGGGGGCACTGGAGGGGCTTACGCCGCCCCGGTGCCGCCGCCGCCCGGCATGCCGGCAGCGGTGGGCATGATGTCGTCGATGAGGCCGTACTCCTTGGCCTCGATCGGGTCGAACCAGCGGTCGCGGTCCGAGTCGATGGTGACCTGCTCCACCGTCTGGCCGGTGTGGAAGGCGGTCAGCTCCGCCATCCGCTTCTTGGTGTGCAGCAGCCGCTCGGCGTGGATCTTGATGTCCGACGCGGAGCCCGCGAGACCCGCGGAGGGCTGGTGGATCAGGATCTCGGCGTTCGGCAGGGCGAAGCGCTTGCCGGGGGTACCGGCGCTGAGCAGGAACTGGCCCATCGAGGCCGCCATGCCCATGGCGATCGTCACCACGTCGTTCTTGATGTACTGCATGGTGTCGTAGATCGCCATGCCGGCCGTGATCGATCCGCCGGGGCTGTTGATGTAGAGGTAGATGTCCTTGTCCGGGTCGGAGGCAAGGAGCAGCAGCTGCGCGGTGATCTTGTTGGCGATGTCGTCGTCCACCGGCTGGCCGAGGAAGATGATCCGCTCGTTGAGCAGCCGGTTGTAGACCTGGTCGCCGAGGCCACCACCGAAGTTGGGCTCACCGGCGGCGGAGGGCATCAGATTCGTCACGTATCCACCTGCTCGTCTTACGACGGCGCCGGGCCGTCTCACGTCTTCTGCAGGGGCTTGGGACCCCGGGTTCCGCGCCGTCTCCCGACGGCGTCCGGGGACTCCCCTGCCCTCGTATTCATGGACCCTAACGCGCGGGTCCCTCCGGGGAATCCCGCAGAGGGAACTGTTCGCTGTGAGCGCATGCGCCGCGTGTGCGCTGCGTCGGCTTCACCAGGGCTCCGGGCGCCCCCTGTCACCGGCTCGGGTCGGTGGCGGGCACCCTCGAACGGCCGCACCCGCCTGCGGCCGGGGCCGGAGCGCGGCCGCGGCGCGGTGGGGGTCGCTCGCGCAGTTCCTCGCGCCCCTGGGCCGGCCGGCGGGGCCCGGCGGAGAGAGGTTCCCGGCGCCCGGGAAAGCCGACGGGCCCCCGGGGACGTGGAAGTCCCCGGGGGCCCGTCAAGGCTTACTGCTGAGGCGATCAGGCCTCGGTGTTCTCCTCGGACTCGGCCTCGGCGGCCTCGGCGTCCTCGGTGGTGGCCTCGACGGTCTCGGCCGTCTCGTCCTCCTCGTCGTCCAGGTCGACGATCTCGCCGTTGGTGTCCTTGACCGTGGCGGCCTCGACGACGACCGCGAGGGCCTTGCCGCGGGCGACCTCGCCGACGAGCATCGGGACCTGGCCGCCCTCGACGACGGCCTGGGCGAACTGGTCGGGGGACATGCCGGAGGAGGCCGCGCGACGCATGAGGTGCTCGGTGAGCTCCTCCTGGTTGACGTTCAGCTTCTCCTTGTTGACGAGCTCGTCGAGGACGAACTGCGTCTTGATGCCCTTGACCGCGGCTTCCTTGGTCTCGGCGTCGAACTCTTCCTCGGTCTTGCCCTGGATCTCCAGGTACTTCGCGAGGTCGAGGCCCATCTGGCCGAGCTGGTGGTGCTCGAGGTTGTGCTTGCGGGTGTTGATCTCGTCCTCGAGGAGCTTCTCGGGGACCGGCACCTCGACGAGCTCCAGCAGCTTCTCCAGGACGCGCTCCTGGGCCTGCGTGGCCTGGTCGTACTGCTTCATGTTCTCGAGGCGCTTGCGGCTGTCCGCCTTGAGCTCGTCGAGGGTGTCGAACTCGGAGGCGAGCTGCGCGAACTCGTCGTCCAGCTCGGGCAGCTCACGCGCGGCGACCTGGGTGACCTTGACGGTGACCTCGGCCTCCTTGCCGGCGGCGGAGCCGCCCTTGAGCTCGGAGGTGAAGGTGGCCTCGCCACCGGCCTCCAGGCCCTTCACGGCCTCGTCGATGCCGTCGAGCAGCTCGCCGGAGCCGATGGTGTAGGAGACACCGCTGGCGACGCCGTCCTCCAGGACCTCGCCGTCGACCTTGGCCTCGAGGTCGATGGTGACGACGTCGGCGTCCTGGGCGGCGCGCTCGACCGGGGAGGTCGACGCGAAGCGCTCGCGCAGGTCGGAGACGGCCTTCTCGACGTCCTCGTCGCTGACCTCGACGGCGTCGACCTCGACCTCGATGCCGGAGTAGTCCGGGATCTCGATGGTCGGGCGGACGTCGACCTCGGCGGTGAAGTTCAGCGTCTCGCCGTCCTTCAGCTCGGTGATGTCGACCTCGGGCTGGCCGAGGACGTTCAGCTCAGCCTCGTTGACCGCTTCGGTGTAGAACTTCGGGAGCGCGTCGTTGACGGCCTCCTCGAGCACGGCGCCCCGACCGAACCGCTGGTCGATGACGCGCGCCGGGATCTTGCCCTTCCGGAAGCCCTTCACCGTGACCTGCTGGTTGATCTTCTTGTACGCCGCGTCGAGGCTGTCCTTGAGCTCCTCGAAGGGCACCTCGACAGTGAGCCGAACCCGGGTCGGGTTCAGGGTCTCCACGGCGCTCTTCACGGTTCGGTCTCCTTGTGGCTGACTTCTTGGGGGGTTCTGCTGCGTGCCGCTGCCGGCCTGGCAGAGCCCTGGGCGGATTCCGCGGCCCTCGAGAGACGTAACACTGCAGACATACGGCACGCAGCTTGCATACTAACCGCAGGCGGTACACGCCCCAAAAGATGATCTCGCCCGGGCGGATCCCGCACGGCCCTGCCGGTGGTCGGGGTGGCGGGATTTGAACCCACGGCCTTCCGCTCCCAAAGCGGACGCGCTACCAAGCTGCGCCACACCCCGTCGGTGCGACACGTAGGGTACATGCCCGCAGACAGTGCGGCCGCCGCATTTCGCGACCGCGGACGCGGACGGGAACGGAGTGTGCGTTGCGGGCCGTCGACCCGCTACGATGCATCCTGTTGCCGCGGTCGCTGACCTGCGGCGCGTGCTGTGCGGGTGTAGCTCAATGGTAGAGCACTAGTCTTCCAAACTAGCTACGCGGGTTCGATTCCCGTCACCCGCTCCATATGACGTAGGGCCAGGCCGGAGGATGGATTCCCCGCCTGGCCCTCGTCCTTTCCCCGGGCCTTTCGGGCGCGGGGACGCACGGGACGGCGTGCGCGGCCAGTGGCGCACACCCGGCGCGATCCGCGTCCCGTTCAGAAGCTGATCGAGTTGATGGTCTGCGCTATCGAGTCGAGAAACCGGTTGATGGACGGGGCCATACCGGTCGACGCGAGGAAGAAGCCGAAGAGCACCGCGACGATGGCGGGTCCCGGCTTGATGGATCCCCCTCGGATCAGCACCACGAGGATGATCGCCAACAGCAGCACCACTGACAGCGAAATGGCCACAACTGATCACACCCTACGATCGGTCCGCTCTCCCGGCCCGGGGGTGCGACCCCGCACACCCCCGCCAGAAACATCGTGCCACCAACCGGCCATTCGTATGCGACAGGTGACGCATCGTTGGCCAGGGGTGGACCCCCGAGCGAGCCGGCGCCCCATCGGAGCGGCACCGCCCCGTCCTGCGCAGGGCGCGCGGGAGCACACCGGGGACGGTGCCGCGCGGCGCAATTCGAAGGCGTGCCGCCACGGCGAATTCCAGACGACGGTTGCCGTGTCCACACATCCTGTTCGCAGGCAATTCGAATTGTTGCCACAGGCACACCACAGGCCCGGCACACGGACGACGAAATAGGCACCAATCGGACATAGCACCAGAGTCGCCCGCAGGCGTTATGCACTACTTAATCAACATGAATCCGGACAGAACACCTCCAGTCGGTGAGCGAATCGATATACGGAACCACTTGCGGATCGGCAGGCACACATCTCCGAATCCCGGGTACGCGCAGGCGATAAGCAGGAATGACATCGGGCGTTTTACGAGAACGCACACACGACGCTAGGGTGCCTCAGATGTTCCACGCCGCCACGCCCCCCGTTCGAGCAGCGAGGTCCAGAACCGCCCCCCGGAGTTCTTGGCGGGAGGGCCTGTGACCAACGTGCTCCGATCCCACGGCCACCACAGATCACCGCTCCCCCCGGTACAGCAGCCGGCGGACGGAGTACCGAGTCCGCGCACACCCGGGACGTCCGCGACGGCGGCCGCCGCTCCGGGCGCCAAGCCCGCCAAGGCGCGCGACGCCTTCTTCGACAACGCGAAGTACCTGGCGATCGTGCTCGTGGCCATGGGCCACGCGTGGGAACCGCTGAAGGGCCAGAGCCGCTTCCTGGAGGCCCTGTACACGGTCGTGTACACCTTCCACATGCCGGCCTTCATCATCATCTCCGGCTACTTCTCGCGCGGCTTCGACATGCGCCCCGACCGCCTCAAGCGCCTGGTCACCGGCGTGGTCGTCCCGTACGTCCTGTTCGAGACGGCGTACTCGCTCTTCGACCGCTCCGCCGGGGGCGACCCCGACCAGGCGATCAGCCTGCTCGACCCCTGGTACCTCACCTGGTTCCTGGTCGCGCTGTTCGTCTGGCGGCTGACGACCCCGCTGTGGAAGCTGGTCCGCTGGCCGATCCCGGTGGCGGTGTGCCTCGCCCTGCTCGCGTCCGTCTCCCCCGAGATCGGTGACGACCTGGACCTCCAGCGGGTGCTGCAGTTCCTGCCGTTCTTCGTCCTCGGCCTGTTCATGAAGCCCGAGCACTTCCAGCTCGTGCGGCGCCGCTCGGTGCGCATCCTGTCGGTGCCGGTCTTCGCCGTGGCGCTGCTCGTCGGCTGGTGGGCCGTGCCCCTGATGAACACCGCCTGGTTCTTCCACCGCGACAGCGCGCAGGAGCTGGGTGCCCCCTGGTGGGCCGGCGTCGTCATGACGCTCGCGCTCTACGGCTGCTCGCTGGTGCTCACGGCCTGCTTCTTCGCCTGGGTGCCGCGGCGCACGTTCTGGTTCACGGCGCTCGGCGCGGGCACGCTGTACGGCTACCTGCTGCACGGTTTCGTCGTCAAGGCGTCCGAGTACTGGGGCTGGTTCGACGACGGCCGGCTGCACGAGCCGCTCGGCGTGCTGCTCGTGACGGTGGCCGCGGCCGCGCTCGTCACGGTCCTGTGCACCCGGCCCGTCCAGCGGGTCTTCCGGTTCTCGATGGAGCCGAAGATGGAATGGGCGTTCAGGCGGGACGCGACGGAGGCCGCCCGGGAACGGGCCAAGACCGCCGCGTAGAGGCCGCCGGACGACCGGTGACGGGACGGGTACGGCAAGGGCGGGACCGGAGACTCCGGTCCCGCCCTTGCCGTACCCGTCGGCGCTCAGCCCGGCGGCAGCCCCAGCAGGGCGCGCATCGTCTCGTACTTCCGCGCCAGCCGGGCCCGGGTCAGCTCGTCGAGGACGGCGAGGCGGCGCGGGTCGGAGTTGTGCGCCAGGTCGGACGCCTTGACCAGCAGGGCGCCCCGGGTGGTGCGGACGCGTCGCGCGTAGGACTCCGGGGGCTCGCCGTCCGCCTTGGTGAGCGCTCGCACGATGTCCTTCGTACGGGGGCTCAGCGCGGCCTCGTCCAGCCACTGCTCGGAAAGGGCGTCGTCCTCGACGGCGTCGTGCAGCCAGGCCGCCGCCACCTGGTCGTCGTCGCCGCCGCGCTCACGGACGCCGTCCGCCACGGCCTGGAGGTGCTCGGCGTACGGACGGCCGGCCTTGTCGGTCTGGTCCGCGTGCGCCGCGCGGGCGAGCGCTTCGACTTCGGCCAGGGTCAGCAGGGGTCGGGTCACGCGATCAGTGCCTCCTCGGTACGGGCCGCCGCTTCCCCTCCCGGGATCGCGGGCGCGGTCAGCGTACCGGGGCCAGCGCGTCGCGACAGATGAGGAGGAGGGCCCGGTCGTCGTTGACGTCCCTGGCCACCGCCTCGATGAGGTGCCAGGCGGCGCCGTGGAAGCCGCCGGCGACATAGCGGTCGGCCTCGCCGGTGAGCCGGTCGATGCCCTCGACGATGTCCCGGTCGGCGGTCTCCACCAGGCCGTCCGTGAACAGCATGAGCACATCACCGGGCCGCAGCGAGCCCTTCACCGGGTCGAACTGGGCGCCGTCGTACACGCCGAGCAGGGGGCCCTCGGCGGCCTTCTCCTCCCAGCGGCCGCTGCCCGCGCTGAGCTGGAGGCCCGGCGGGTGTCCGGCGGAGAAGAGCTCGTAGTCGCCCGAGTCGAGGTCGAGCACGAGGTGGATCGAGGTGGCGAAGCCCTCGTCCCAGTCCTGGCGCAGCAGGTAGCCGTTCGCGGCGGGCAGGAAGGCGTGCGGGGGCAGGGAGCCTAGGAGGCCGCCGAAGGCCCCGGACAGCAGCAGGGCGCGTGAACCCGCGTCCATTCCCTTGCCGGAGACGTCCGTGAGGACGACTTCGAGGGTCCGGCCGCCGTTCGTCCGGGCGGCCACGACGAAGTCCCCGGAGAAGGACTGGCCGCCCGCCGGGCGCAGCGCCATCTCGCGGTGCCAGCCGACCGGCAGCTTCGGGAGCTTGCTCTGGACGCGGATGCGTTCGCGCAGGTCGAAGAGCATCGTGCCGCCGCGCCTCCAGGGCACGCCCACGCGGCTGCGGAACTGTGCGATCAGCAGTCCGAAGAAGCCGCAGGCCGCGACCACGAGGACCACGCCGGGCGTCACCCGGGAGGGGCCCTCGGTGTACGGGCCGAGCTTCACGGACTCCACTATGAGCGCGGTGGCGGCGGCCGCGTACAGCCCGAGCAGGCTGGCGGGCCGCAGCAGCAGGCCTCCGGCCACGATCGGCAGGACCAGCGCGGCGGGCGAGCACCACACCGAGTTGACCAGGGTCGTGGAGGCGATCACCGGGATCATGATCAGCAGTCCGGCCAGTGCGATCCAGTCGGAACCGTCCCCGCGGAAGTAGTCGACGGCGGATCTGCGCAGCGCTGTGCGGACCCGGTGCCATTGCATCTTCAACCGGGCCGTGAACGTATCGGCTTCAGCGCGCCGCTCTCGTCCTGCTGCCATTAGTTCGGGACCCTATCCATCGGACCAGGCGCTTGGCACGGGAGGTCCCACTTGTCCCCCCTCCGAGCGCTCAACTTCACAGAGAACCGCACCGGCGCGTTCGCGCCGGGAGCCGTCGCGGACGGGCGAAATTCCCTCGCTCGTACCGCATTGCCCTGGTAGGCATGGGCCATGACGACTGACGTTCGGGTGCTGCGGCAGGACGACTGGGACGAATGGTACGAGAGCCTGCTCCGCGCGTTCGGGGGTGTGGCGGAGTCGTCCGAGGAGCGCGGGCTGTGGAACGCGCTCACAGAGTACGACCGTTCGCTGGGCGCGTGGGACGGGGAGAGCTGTGTGGGTACGGCGGGGGCCTTCTCCTTCCGTGTCACGGTCCCGGGCGGCGCCTCGGTGCCGGCGGCCGGGGTGACGATGGTGAGCGTCGCGGCCACGCACCGGCGGCGCGGGCTGCTCACGGCGATGATGCGCCGCCAGCTCGACGACGTCCGCGCCCGGGGTGAGGCGCTCGCCGTCCTGGTCGCGTCGGAGCCGGTGATCTACGGGCGTTTCGGCTACGGCATCGCGACCTCGTCGGTCAGCGCGGAGATCGACACCGCCAGGGTCCGGCTGTCCGTGCCGCCCGGTACCGATGACGTACGGCTGCGCTACGCGGTGCCGGCCGAGGTGCTGGACGCGTGCGAGGCGGTGTACGCGCGGCTCGTGCCGCAGCGGCCCGGGATGCTGGCCCGTCGGCCCGGCTGGGAGCGGCTGATGCTGCTCGACCCGGAGAGCGAACGGAACGGCGCCTCGCCGCTGCAGTGCGTGGTCGCCGAGCGGGACGGCGAGATCGTCGGGTACACGCGTTTCCGGGTCAAGCCGGAGTGGGGTCCGGCCGGGCACAACGGCGCGGTGACGATGGCGGACCTGGAGGGACTGGACCCGGCGGCACGGGCCGCGCTGTGGCGGTTCCTCTTCGACATCGACCTGACGTCCACGCTGCGGACCCGGGGGCGCCCGGTGGACGACGCCTGGCAGCACCTGGTCTCGGACGTCCGCCGCTGCCAGCTGCGGGTGAAGGACTCGCTGCACGTGCGGCTCGTCGAGGTCGGCGCGGCGCTGGAGGCGCGGACCTACCAGGCCCCGGTGGACGTGGTGTTCGAGGTCGAGGACTCCTTCTGCCCCTGGAACGAGGGGCGTTGGCGGCTGACCGGAGACGCCAAGGGCGCGGTGTGCGTACGGACCGAGGACGCCCCCGATCTCGCCCTGACCGTGCGGGAGTTGGGAGCCGTCCATCTGGGCGGTGTGTCCCTGGCCTCGCTCGCGGCCGGCGGCCTGGTGCGGGAACTGCGGCAGGGATCGCTGGCCGAGGCGTCGACGGCGTTCGCCTCGGTGGTCGCCCCGTGGCTGCCGCACGGGTTCTAGAGCCCTCGGGTCCCGGCAGTCCTCGGGTCCCCTGTCGGCCCTCGGGTCCCTGCGGCCCTCAGGCGTCGGCGGCCCTCAGGTCCCGGCCTTCTGGCAGGCCGGGCACCAGAAGAGGTTGCGGGCGGCGAGATCGGCGGTGCTGATCTCGCCGCCACAGATGTGGCAGGGCAGAGTGGCCCTGCGGTAGACGTAGACCTCGCCGCCGTGGTCGTCCACGCGCGGCGGGCGGCCCATCGCCTCGGGGGTGTGTTCGGGGCGGACCGTGTCGATGCGGTTGTTGCGGACGCCCTCGCGCATGAGGTCCACGAGGTCGGCCCAGATCGCGTCCCACTCCGCGGCGCCGAGGTCCTTCCCCGCGCGGTAGGGGTCGATGCCGTGCCGGAAGAGGACCTCCGCGCGGTAGACGTTGCCCACACCGGCGACGACCTTCTGGTCCATCAGCAGCGCGGCGATCGTCGTACGGCTGCGGGAGACCCGGCGGTAGGCGGCCGAGGGATCGGCGTCCGGGCGCAGCGGGTCGGGGCCGAGACGGTCGTGTATCGCGTGTTTCTCGCCGTCCGTGATCAGCGCGCAGGTGGTGGGACCGCGCAGGTCGACGTACGCGGTCTCGTTCACGAGACGCAGGCGGACGGTGTCCGTGGGCGGCGGGGCGGGCGTGCCGCCGAATCCGACCTTCCCGAAGAGGCCGAGGTGGATGTGGACCCACCGCTGTGGACGGAATCCGAGGAAGAGGTGCTTGCCGTGGGCCTGCGTCTCGGTCAGGACCGATCCGTCGAGGAGGGCCGCGGCGTCCGCGAACCTGCCCTGGGGGCTGGTGACGCGGACGGCGCGGCCACCGAACGCGGCGAGGTAGTCCTCGGCGAGCCGGTGAATGGTGTGCCCCTCGGGCACCGTTCCTCCTGCTGTCTGTCTCGTCCGGCGGCCGGCGACCCGGCGGGCCGGGTGTCGGCGCCCCGGGTCCCCGGCCCGCGGCCCGGCGGTACTAGTCCTGCGGCTGCTGCGGGTGGTGGGCCGGGATCGGCGGGAGCTTCCGGGTCTTCTCGTAGTCCGCGAGCATCTCGATGCGGCGGACGTGGCGCTCCACGCCGGTGAAGGGCGTGCCGAGGAAGGTCTCGACGAACTTCGTCGCCTCCTCCTCGGTGTGCATGCGGGCGCCGACGGAGATGACGTTGGCGTTGTTGTGCTCGCGGCCCAGCGCGGCGGTCTCCTCGCTCCAGGCGAGGACGGCCCGTACGCCGGCGACCTTGTTCGCGGCGATCTGCTCGCCGTTGCCGGAGCCGCCGATGACGACACCGAGGGAGCCCGGGTCGGCCACGGTGCGCTCCGCCGCGCGGAGGCAGAACGGCGGGTAGTCGTCCTCGGCGTCGTAGATGTGGGGCCCGCAGTCGACGGGCTCGTGGCCGGCGGCCTTGAGCCACTCGACGAGGTGGTTCTTCAGTTCGAGACCGGCATGGTCGGATCCGAGATACACGCGCATGGTCCGAGTGTGACACGGCCGTTCCGGGGCGGCCGCGCCGGGTCCCACACCATAAAAACGTGAGCCAGCCTACAAAACCTCAAGGAAACCTCAAGTAACGATCTGGATTCAAAGGTTCACGAATCCATTTGCCTCCGTTTCACTGGAGCCCGCTTGCACGCCGGTCCTCACGAGGGACCAGCGCGCACCCCGCACACCGCTCGTACGAGTCGGGCGCTCCGTGCGGGAACCTGCTCATCCGGCGCAAAGGAACCCCTTTCATGACCTCGCAGCCGACCCCCACGAAGGCCGCTCAGGCCTCCGGAGGCCCCGGAGAACCCGGTGGCGGCCTCCATGCCGGGCTCAAGAACCGCCATCTGTCGATGATCGCCATCGGTGGTGTCATCGGTGCCGGTCTCTTCGTCGGTTCCAGCTCCGGCATCGCCACTGCGGGCCCCGGCATCCTCCTCTCGTACGCCCTCGTCGGCACGCTCGTGGTGCTGGTGATGCGGATGCTCGGTGAGATGTCCGCCGCCAATCCGACCTCGGGCTCGTTCTCCGCGCACGCCGACCGCGCGCTCGGCCGCTGGGCGGGCTTCTCCATCGGCTGGCTGTACTGGTTCTTCTGGGTGGTGGTCCTGGCCGTGGAGGCCACCGCCGGCGCCGCGATCCTCGAAGGATGGATCCCCGCCGTACCGCAGTGGGCCTGGGCGCTCATCGTGATGGTGGTCCTGACGGCCACCAACCTGGTCTCGGTCGGCTCGTACGGCGAGTTCGAGTTCTGGTTCGCCGGGATCAAGGTCGTGGCGATCGGCGCGTTCATCGTGGTCGGCGCCCTCGCCGTCTTCGGGATGCTGCCCGGCGTGGAGGCCCCGAAGGCCGGGCTGGACAACCTGACCGGCCACGGCGGCTTCCTGCCGAACGGACCCGGCGCGATCCTGACCGGTGTGCTGCTGGTCGTCTTCTCCTTCATGGGCAGCGAGATCGCGACGCTCGCCGCCGGTGAGTCCGAGGACCCGCAGCGGGCCGTGACCAAGTCGACGAACAGCATCATCTGGCGCATCGCCGTCTTCTACCTGGGCTCGATCCTCGTCGTCGTCACGCTGCTGCCCTGGAACGACCCGTCGATCAAGGACAAGGGCTCGTACGTCGCCGCGCTCGGCTCCCTCGGCATCACGGGCGCCGACCAGATCATGAACTTCATCGTTCTGACGTCCGTGCTGTCCTGCCTCAACTCCGGCCTCTACACCGCCTCCCGCATGGCCTTCTCGCTCGGTCAGCGCGGGGACGCGCCGAAGGCGTTCGCCCGCACCACGGGCCGCGGTGTGCCGCTCGCCGCCATCCTCGCCTCGGTCGCGTTCGGCTTCGTCGCCGTGTTCTTCAACTACAAGTTCCCGGACTCGGTCTTCCTCTTCCTGGTCAACTCCTCCGGTGCGGTGGCCCTGTTCGTGTGGCTCGTCATCTGCTTCTCGCAGCTGCGGATGCGGAAGATCATCCAGCGTGAGGCGCCGGAGAAGCTCGTCGTGCGGATGTGGCTCTACCCGTACCTGACCTGGGCGACCGCCGCGATGATCGTCTTCGTGCTCGGCTACATGCTGACCGACACCGAGCACGACGGCCGCGAGACCGTACTGCTGTCGCTGCTCGTCGCGGCGGTCGTGCTGGTCATCGCCCTCGTCCGCCAGAAGACCGGCGCCCGCTCCTCCGAGCAGCCGGCCGTGAGCGTCTCGAACGAGGAGCCCCGGGCCGAGGTCGGCGCCTGACCCGCCACCGAAGCCCGAGTCGAGGAGGGGCCCGCGGCACACCGCCGCGGGCCCCTTCCCGTTTCCCTCCGCTCCCCTCCGCCCCCGGCTCCGGTCCGCCGGGCCGTGGCGGTGGCCGGTCTCACGGCACGACAGAACCGGCCTCGACCTGGTCGTGGCCCTTCAGGGTCCGCTCCCGCCCGGTACGACAATCCGTCCCCGGACGCCCCGGCGGCCCCGCTGCCGCCGGGCACCGACGACAAGCCGGTGGCACCGGGCGGGGACCGGCTGCCGAGGACCGGTCCCGGAACCGGGGTCGTGCCGCTCGGCACGGCGGGCGCGGCACCGGTGTCGGCCGGAGCCGCGGGGCCGCGGCGGGCCGGAGCCGCGGGGCCGCGGCGGGCCGGAGCCGCGGGGCCGCGGCGGGAACACCGGCCGCCGGGCACGGCGCCGGTGACCGGGAAACGCGAAGGCCCGCCGGGCCGGTCTTCCGACCGAACCCGGCGGGCCTCGTGCGCTTGTCCGCCACGGCTCGAACACGAGCGCCGGGCGGGTGTCGACGTCGTCCGGGAGGCCGGTGACGTCGTGGCCGGTGAAGTCGTCGCCCCACCGGCGCGGTCATCACTTCTTGTCGACGAGCTTCCACGCGGCGGGCAGGATGCCCATCGCCAGGGCGGCCTTGAGGACGTCGCCGATCAGGAACGGGGTGAGGCCCGCCGCGACGGCCGCGCTCGCCGACATGCCGGTGGCCAGGGCCAGGTAGGGGACGCCGATCGCGTAGATGATCGCCTCGCCGAGGAGCATCGTGCCCGCCATGCGCAGCACGGAGCGGTCGGCGCCGCGGCGGGCCAGGGCGCCCACGACGGTCGACGCGAGCAGCATGCCGAGGATGTAGCCGAAGGACGGTGCCGAGGCGCCGGAGCCGCCCTGCGCGAACCACGGGACGCCGGCCACGCCCACGAGGGCGTACACGGCGAGCGACAGGAAGCCGCGGCGGGCGCCGAGCGCCGTGCCGACGAGCAGCGCGGCGAAGGTCTGGCCGGTCACCGGCACCGGGGAACCGGGCACGGGCAGCGAGATCTGCGCGGCGAGACCGGTGAGCGCGGCACCGCCGAGCACGAGGGCGGCGTCACGGACGCGGGAGGCCGGAAGAAGGTCGGCGAGGACCTCACCGGGGCGGGAGGGCGTGGCGACAGCGGTGCTCATGAGGACTCCGGCGAACGGGGTTGCCCCCTTGGCCCGGGGAGAGCTCGGGGGAGGACGGGTCGGAACACGGCGACGCTATCCCAGGGGCCCGCGGGTGATCACCGTCAGCGCTCGACAAAGCACGGATCCGGGGCTTGGTGGGCTCCTTACAAAGAGTGCCTGGTACACCTGCCCGAAGGTGATGCTGGTCACTGAGGTGACGTCGTTTTCGCTACGGGTTCGCTCGGGTCCGGAACTGTGGGGATTCACCAAAGACTCCGACGGGTGTCGCCCCGTCGGACGTACGCGGTGTCCGGTCCTTGGGCGTACCTGGCGGGTCCCCCGGCCCGGCCCCTACCCTTCACCCCATGGTTCCCCAGGCCCTGAACTTCGCCTCGCGTCGCTACGTCGACCTGCGCCGCCAGGGCACCGCCACCTGTCGCCGCCCCTCCTGAGGCGGGACGGAACGGATCCGGCCCCCTCGGACGAGAGCCCAGCGGACCACACCAGGCCCATGGCGCACCCGTTGCGGCATGGCGTGCGTGTCGGCGCCCGGCCGGACCAGCTCCCGAGGAAGAACTCCATGGCCAGTACGGTGGCACCCCCTTCGACGTCCTCCATGTCCCCCGCGTCCCCCACCTCCCCCGTCCTCGACCGGCGCCGGGCGAGCGCCAGTGTGATCCTGCGGTCGGTGCTGGAGCACGGACCGGTCGCCCGCAGCACGATCTCCCGGCTGACCGGGCTCTCCCCGGCGTCGGTGACCGACTACTGCGCCCGCTTCACCGAGCGGGGCCTGATCCGGGAGGCCGCCGCGCCCCACCGGTCGGGCGGGGTGGGGCGTCCGCACCTCCCGGTCGACCTGGACCGCTCCCGTTTCGTGGTCGGCGGGGTGCACGTGGCCGTGCCGTACACGACGGTCGCGCTGCTGGACCTGCGCGGCCGGGTCCTGGCCGAGCGGCGTCTGCGGCACGACCGCACCGAGCCGGGCCTCGTCCTCGCGAACGCGGCCGACGCGGTCACCGCCCTCCTCGCCGGCGTCCCCGGCCGCACCCCTCTCGGGGTCGGCGTGGCGGCCGGCGGCTGGGTGGACCCCGACTCCGGCACGATCGTGGAGCACCCGCTGCTGGGCTGGCGCGACGTGGCCGTGCGGGAGGCCGTCGAGGCCCGCACGGGGCTGCCGGTCCACGTGGACGGCCACGCGCGGGCGCTGGTCAACGGGGAGCGGCTGTTCGGGCGGGCCAGGGGCAGCCGGAGCGTGCTGCACCTGTTCGCCGGCAACGTGGTGGACGCCGCCTTCGCCACCCACGACCAGGTGCACTACGGGCCCCGATCGCAGGCGGGCGCGATCGCCCATCTGCCCCTGCCGGGCGGGTCGGAGCGGTGCGACTGCGGCCGGACGGGCTGCCTCCAGGCCGAGCTGAGCGAACGGACCCTGAGCCGGCGGGCCCGGGAGCGCGGTGTCACGGACGGCTCGAACCCGATGCACGTGCTCTCCGCGGCGGCGGCGGGCGACCCGGTGGCCGTGGAACTGCTGACGGAACGGTCCCGGACGGTCGGGCGGGCGGCGGGACTGCTGTTCGACGTGCTCAACCCGGAGACGGTCGTCGTCACCGAGATGGGCGCCATGCACCGGGAGGACTGCCTCGTCGCGCTGCGCGAGGCGGTGGGGCCGGAGCGGGCGTCCGCGGTCGTCCCCACCAGCTTCCCCGACTCGGTGCTGGCCGTGGCGGGCGGATCGGTCGTGCTCGACGTCCTGTACCGCGACCCGCTGGGCCCCGCGGGCCGCCCACCGGGCGCTAATTAATTCAGGAAGTCGGAATGTTGACAGGGCTCGTTCCCGGACAGGAGCATCATGTGCATGAGCAGCGCGCGGGTGCAGGTTCCGCTCACCAAGTGCCGTGTGGTCGACCTGATGCGGGTCGCACGCACACGTTGTTGCTGACCTCTTTTCGCTGACCGGCCGTCGCCGACACCTCGTCACCGGCGTTCCTGCCACTGACACTTCCGTCACCGGCACTTCCGTCACCGGCACTTCCGTCACCGGCACTTCTGTCAGTGGCACTTCCGTCGGTGACGCTTCCGTCGCCGACACCTCGTCGCCGACGCCCGGTCACCGAATTCTCCGGGACACCGGTCCGCCGACGCGCTGATCCGCCGACCGGCCGGTCCTTGTCCGCGGCCGACCGCCGAAGCGCCGGGACCGTCCGGCGGCCTTCACCCCCGAGGGCCGCGCGGACCGTCCGGCCGCCTTCGTCCCGGTCGCCCGTCTCCCCAGTCACGCCCCCGGCGTGCGTCCTTCCGGCGCGCCCGCGTCCCTTCCGGCTTCGCCATGCCCGGAACCCCGCGCGCCCTCCCGCCACTTGGAATCCCCGGAGTCCTTCCATGCCACCACTGTCCGCACGGCCGCCGCGTCCCTCCTCCCCCCTGACCACGTCCGGTGTCGACCGGCGCGTGTTCCTGTCCTCCCTCATCGGTGTCGCCGCGGCGGCCGGACTGAGCGGTTGCGCCACTGCCGACGCGACCGGCAGCCGGTCCCAGGGAGACCTGTCGGCACCCCTGTCCGGCAAGGTCCCGCAGGGCACCGAGCTCGCGATCTCCTCGTACCAGGGCGTCCAGGAACTCCAGTTCAAGCTGGCGGGACTGGCCGGGCTGCCGTTCACCGTGTCCGACTGGGTGAACATCGGGGCCGGACCCGATGTCATCAACGCCTTCCGCTCCAAGTCCCTGGACGTCGGCAACAACGCCGGCATCCCGCCGATCCAGGCGCACTTCCAGGGCTTCGACGCGAAGATCGTCGCGATCAACCTCACCCGGAAGCCCAACTACCTGTTCGCCACCAAGCCCGGCAGTGACATCGAGGACGTCCAGGGCTTCAGGGGGAAGAAGCTGGCCTTCTCCCAGGGACAGGCGCAGGGTGTCGTCCTGCTGCGCGCCCTGAAGCAGGCCGGCATCGCCTACGACGACGTCGACCTCGTACCGCTGACCAGCAACCAGTTCCTCACCGCGCTCCAGGCCGGGCAGGTGGACGTCGCGCCGCTCGCCAACAGCCAGGCACCGGCCTATCTCAAGCAGTACGGGTCCAAGGGCGCCCACACCATCGCCACCGACGTGGTGGACCTGCTCAACCTGCTCTGGGCGCCGGCGTCGGTGCTGGCCGACCGGGCGAAGGCGGCCGCGGTCGCCGCGTACATCCCGCACTGGGCGAAGGGCCAGGTGTGGGCGTACGAGCACCCGGACGAATGGAACGAGGAGTTCTACGTGAAGACGCAGAACCTGACCCTCGCACAGGCCCGGGCGATCACCGCGCTCGCCAACAAGCCGCTGTTCCCGCCGAGCTGGGACGAGGCCGTCAAGTGGGAGCAGGAGACCGCCGACCTGCTGGCGGAGGGCGGCTTCGTGAAGGGGTTCGAGGTCGACTCGCTCTTCGACCGGCGCTTCGAGGCCATCGCGTCCAGGGCCGTACCCGCGGAATACCGGAGGTGACGGCCGTGACGACCGAGACCACGACCGAGAGCACGATCGAGTCCGCGACGGCGACCGCGGCCGGAACCACCACGGGACCCGCGGCCGGGACCACGACGGGGACGGCCCCGGAGGACACGGCCCCCTCGTCCTCGGCCGGGACCGCCGAACCCCCACCCCCGGCCACGGCCCCCTCGATCCCGGACGGGACCGCCCCTTCCCCGCCCCCGTCCGGGAGCGAAGCCGGAGCCACCGGTCTCCGGCCGCGCCGGAAACCCCGCGCCCGGCGCCGCACCCTCGCGCCCGGCAAGCGGCTGCCCGCCTCCCGGCTCGTCGGCCCGGCACTGTTCCTCGCCCTGTGGGCCGTGGCGTCCGCGGCCGGACAGCTCGATCCCGGCGCGATCCCCGCGCCCTGGACGGTGCTGAGGACCACCGGTGACCTGTGGACCGACGGCACCCTGCCCACCGATGTGCTGACGTCCCTGGAGCGCGCGGGATACGGGTTCGCGTTCGGTCTGACCGCCGGTGTCCTCCTCGCCCTCGCGTCCGGGCTCAGCCGGGTCGGCGAGGCGCTGATCGACGGGACCGTGCAGCTCAACCGGGCGATCCCGACCCTCGGTCTGATCCCGCTGTTCATCCTCTGGCTGGGCATCGGCGAGACCTTCAAGATCGCGATCATCGCCATCGTCGTCTACATCCCCATCTATCTGAACCTGCACTCCGCCCTGTCGGGCATCGACAACCGGTTCGTGGAACTCGCCGAGGTCCAGGGGCTGTCGAAGTTCCGCTTCATCCGGGAGATCGTGATCCCCGGCGCGCTGCCCGGCTTCTTCGTCGGACTGCGGCTCGGCGTGACCGGCTCCTGGCTCTCCCTGGTCGTCCTGGAGCAGATCAACGCCACCAGCGGCCTCGGCTACATGATGTTCCAGGCCCAGAACTACGGCCGGACCGACATCATCCTGGTCGGCCTGCTGATCTACGGCATCTTCGGGCTCGTCTCCGACAGCGCGGTTCGTCTCGTCGAACGAAAGGTGCTGTCGTGGCGACGCACACTGAGCAGCTGACCCGCTCCCACACGGTCCGACTGCGCGGGCTCACCCGGTCCTTCGAGGGCCGCACGGTGCTCGACGAAGTCGACCTCGACCTCCCGGCGGGCCAGTTCACCGCCCTGCTGGGGCACAGCGGCTCCGGCAAGAGCACCCTGCTGCGCGCCATCGCCGGCCTCGACCACGGCGTCGCCGGGAGCGGGGAGCTCACCGCCCCGGAAAGGGTGTCCGTCGTCTTCCAGGACTCCCGGCTGCTTCCCTGGCGCCGCGTCCTCGACAACGTCCTGCTGGGCACGGACGGACGCGAGGCCGCCGAGAAGGGCCGCTCCGCCCTCGCCGAGGTGGGACTCGCGGGCCGTGAACGGGCCTGGCCGAACGAGCTGTCCGGCGGCGAGGCGCAGCGTGCCGCGCTGGCCCGCTCCCTCGTCCGCGAACCCGAACTGCTGCTGGCCGACGAGCCGTTCGGCGCTCTGGACGCGCTCACCCGGATCCGCATGCACACGCTGCTGCGCGAACTGTGGGAACGCCACCGGCCGTCCGTGCTGCTCGTCACGCACGACGTGGACGAGGCGATCGTGCTCGCCGACCGGGTGCTCGTCCTCGAACACGGCCGCATCGGCCTCGACCTGTCCATCGACCGCGCGCACCCCCGCTCGTACCGCGACCCCCTGCTCGGCGCGTACCGCGAGCGGCTGCTGAACGCCCTCGGGGTGACCGAGGACCTGACGGGAGCGCCGACGGACGGCGCGGCCGATCAAGAGGTGTCCGCGCAGGACGTGTCCGCGCATCTGAAGGAGAAGCACCTGTGACCAGCCCGCGCCTGCTCCATCTCAACGCCTTCCTGATGAACACCGGCCACCACGAGGCGTCCTGGCGGCTTCCGGAGAGCGACCCGTACGCCCACGTCGAGACGGCCCACTACGTGCGTCTCGCGCGGACCGCCGAACGCGGCACCTTCGACTCGCTCTTCCTCGCCGACGGCCCGGTCCTGTTCAACAGCGTGGGCCAGCGCCCGTCCGGCGCGCTCGAACCCATCACCCTGCTCACCGCGCTGGCCACCGCGACCGAGCACATCGGCCTGATCGCCACCGCCTCCACGTCCTACAACTCCCCCTACAACCTGGCCCGCAGACTCGCCTCCCTCGACCACATCAGCGGCGGCCGCGCGGGCTGGAACATCGTCACCACCGCGGGCGCGGAGGCCGCCCGCAACTTCGGTCTCGACGACGAGCCCGCGCACGCCACCCGGTACGAGCGCGCCGCAGAGTTCCTGGACGTGGCGCTCAAGCTCTGGGACAGCTGGGAGGACGACCTCGTCGTCGCCGACAAGGCGGCGGGCGTCTGGGGCGACCCCGGCAAGGTCCATCCGCCGCGCCACCGGGGGACGTACTTCAGCGTGGAGGGCGCCCTCAACGTGCCCCGCACACCGCAGGGTCACCCCCTTCTCGTGCAGGCGGGCTCCTCGGAGGACGGCAAACGGTTCGCGGCCCGGTACACGGAGGCGGTGTTCACCGCGCAGCAGACCCTCGCGGACGGCCAGGAGTTCTACGCCGACCTCAAGTCCCGTACCGAGCGGGCCGGCCGGAACCCGGACCACATCAAGGTCCTGCCCGGCATCGTCCCGGTCATCGGCTCGACCGAGGCGGAGGCGCGCGAACACGAGCGGCTCCTGGAGGAGCACATCGTGTACGAGCACGGGGTGAGCCACCTGGAGCGGCTGCTGCGCCTGGAGCCCGGCACGCTCGGCCTCGACGCGCCGCTGCCCGCCGGCCTGCCGCCGGAGAGCGCGATCGAGGGGGCCAAGAGCCGCTACACCCTGATCGTGGAACTCGCCCGGCGCGAGCGGCTCACCGTCCGCGAGCTGATCGGCCGGCTCGGCGGCGGGCGGGGCCACCTGACCTTCGCCGGCACGCCCGAGCAGGTCGCCGACACGATCGAGGAGTGGTTCCGCGGCGGCGCCGCCGACGGCTTCAACATCATGCCCGCCGTGCTGCCGTCCGGTCTCGCCCTGTTCGTGGACCACGTGGTGCCGATCCTGCGCGACCGGGGTCTGCTCCGCCGGGAGTACGGACCCCGGCAGACCCTGCGGGAGCGCTACGGGCTGCCGCGCCCGGCCAACCGGTACGCGGCGGCGGCAGCGGTCACGCTCCCGGCACCGGCACCCGCCCCGGAGACCGCGACCGCGTCCGCCCCGGCCTGACCCCGTCCGCGCCTCCCCGAACCGCACCGCCTCCGCACCGCTGAACCTCCGTACCGCTCCACCGCCGTACCGCCGAACCGAAAGGACCCGTACCCATGACCGACATCGAGATCCAGAAGGTCACCGCGCACATCGGTGCCCGTGTCCTGGGCGTCGACATCTCCAAGCCCCTGGACGACATCACCGCCGCCGCCCTGCGCACCGCCCTCGACGAGCACAAGGCGCTGGTCTTCGACGACGTCGACCTCGACGACGAGGGCCAGCAGGCCTTCGCGCGCCACTTCGGCGACCTCACCACCGCGCACCCCACCGTGCCCGCCGTGGACGGCGCCCCGAACGTGCTGCCCGTCGACAGCGAGCGGGGCCGCGCCAACCACTGGCACACCGACGTGACCTTCGTGCTCAACCCGCCGCAGGCCAGCACCCTGCGCAGCATCACGATCCCGCCGTACGGCGGTGAGACGCTCATCGCCAACTCCGCCGCCGCCTACCGCGACCTGCCCGAACCGCTCCGGGCGTTCGCCGACACCCTGTGGGCCGAGCACACCAACGACTACGACTACGCGGTGCCGGACGAGAGCGTCGACGAGGAACAGGCCGCGCAGCGGGCCCAGTTCACGTCCATCAAGTTCCGTACCGCGCACCCGGTCGTCCGGGTCCACCCGCTGACCGGTGAGCGCGGGCTGTTCATCGGCGGGTTCGCGCAGCGGATCGTCGGACTGTCGGTGGGCGAGTCCCGCAAGATCCTCGACCTGCTCCAGTCGTACGTCACCCGGCCCGAGAACGTCCTGCGCTGGCGCTGGTCCCCGAACCAGCTCGTGCTGTTCGACAACCGGATCACCCAGCACTACGCGATCGACAACTACGACGGCCTGCCCCGCCGTCTGAACCGGGTGACGGTCGCCGGTGACGTGCCGGTCGGCGTCGACGGCAGGCGGAGCCACGCGATCGAGGGCGACGCCTCGCATTACACGCCGGTGGCCGCGTGACGCCTCTCGCCTGACGAGGGCGACGAGGACGGGACGGCACGTTGAGCGAGACCAGGGCGGCCGCCCCGTCCTCCATCCGGAGTTCGGTGAGCGCCGCGTTGTGAAGGCCCGGCAGGACCCGGCGGTACTCGCCCAGCGGGATGGACAGGACGGTGCACAGCACCAGGCGCAGCAGGTTGTTGTGGGCGACGACCAGCACGCGTTCGCCGGGGTGGGCCTCGGCGATGCGGCGCAGGGCGTGGGTTCCCCGGGCCGCCGCCGCGCGCGGGTCCTCCGCCTCGGGGAAGGGGTAGGACACCGGATCGGCGCGGTACGCCTTGGCTCGGGCCGGGTTCTCCTGTTCGAACTCGGCGAGGGTGCGGCCCTCCAACACCCCGAAGTCGCATTCGCGCAGGGCCGGTTCGCGCCGGGCGGCCAGTCCGAGGGCGCGGCACGCGGGCTCGGCGGTGGCGACGGCACGGGACAGGGTCGAGGTCCAGACCGCGTCGACGGGGTGCGCGGCCGCCCAGCGGCCGAGGGCATCCGCCTGGGCACGGCCCTCGTCGGTGAGGTGGATGTCGCTCACTCCGGCGTAGCGGTTCTCCGCGTGCCAGACGGTCTGCCCGTGCCGGGCCAGGAGGAGGGTCGCGCGGCGGCTCGTAGTACTCATGAGGCCGCAGTATCCAGGCCGGGCCGGGCCCGTGGGCGCTCCACGGGAAGTCCGGTCCACGGCCGGGGGCGGCGTTTCCGTCTCCGGCCCCGGTCCCGCACGGGACCGGGGCCGGTGCGGGGACCTACAGGTTGCTGAAGTCCGGTCCCGCCGTACGGGTGCGCTTGATCTCGTAGAAGCCGGGCACCGAGGCGACCATGAGGGTGCCGTCCCAGAGCTTGGCGGCGTCCTCGCCCTTGGGGGCGGGGGTGACGACCGGGCCGAAGAAGGCGAGCTGCTCGCCGTCGGAGCCGGGGACGGCGATGACGGGCGTGCCGACGTCCTGGCCGACCTTGTCGATGCCCTCCTTGTGGGAGGCGCGCAGTTCGGCGTCGAACTCGAAGTTCTCCTGGTCGGCGTAGTCGATCAGGTCGGCGGGCAGCCCCACCTCTTCGAGGGCTCCGGCCATGGCCTCCTTGGTCGCGCCCAGGCCGTCGTTGTGGAAGCGGGTGCCGAGCGCGGTGTACAGCGGGCCGAGGACGTCGTCGCCGTGCTTCTGCCAGGCGGCGGTGACCACCTTGACGGGCTGCCACGCCGTGGTCGCGAGCATCTCGCGGTAGCTGTCGGGAAGCTCGTCGAGCTTGGGCTCGTTCAGCACGGCCAGGCTCATGATGTGCCAGCGGACCTCGATGTCGCGGACCTTCTCCACTTCCAGCACCCATCGCGAGGTCATCCAGGCCCAGGGGCACAGCGGGTCGAACCAGAAGTCGACGGGGGTCTTGCCGGAACCGGTCTGAGCGGTCTGCTCGGGCATGGCTCTCCTCGGGAGGCGGTCTTTTCCCCTGGCAACACCTGCACTCACCTGTGCCATTCCCGTGCATCTGTGCGATTCCAGGGTGGGCATGGGGATTCCCCTGTGTCGCCGTCGTCGCACTGCCCGCGGTAAGGAGCACGTGGCAGGATCGGCCCTGTTCGCGCATGTCTATGACGCCATGAGGGAGTGCAGCCGTGCCCGGTGAGAATCTGTCCCGCGACGAGGCCCAGGAGCGGGCGGCACTGCTGTCCGTCGACAGCTACGACGTCTTCCTCGACCTGCGCTCGGCCGTCGGGGACACGGAGCCCGGCGGAGCGGCCGGCGAGCCCCGCACCTTCCGCTCGGTGACCACGCTCCGCTTCCGCTGCGCCGAGCCGGGCGCGGCGAGCTTCGCGGACCTGGTCGCGCCGAGTGTGACGGCCGTCTCGCTCAACGGACGGGACCTCGACCCGGGTGAGGTGTTCGACGGCTCCCGGATCCGTCTGGAGGACCTGGCCCCCGAGAACGAGCTGGTCGTGGACGCGCAGTGCGCCTACTCCCGCACCGGCGAGGGCATGCACCGCTTCGTCGACCCCGAGGACGGCGAGGTGTACCTGTACACGCAGTACGAGCCCGCCGACTCGCGCCGCGTCTTCGCGAACTTCGAGCAGCCGGACCTCAAGGCGCCGTTCCGCTTCGAGACGAGGGCCCCCGAGGGCTGGACCGTCTGGAGCAACGGCGTCGGCGAACTCGTGGACGGCGTGTGGAAGTTCGCCGAGACGAAGCCGATCTCGACGTACATCACCGCGGTCGTGGCGGGCCCGTACCACTACGTGACGGACTCCTACTCCCGCACCTTCGACGACGGTACGACGCTGGAGATCCCGCTCGGCGCGATGTGCCGCAAGGGCCTGGCCCCGCACTTCGACGCCGACGACGTGTTCCTCGTGACCAAGCAGGGCCTGGACTTCTTCCACGACCACTTCGACTACCCGTACCCCTTCGGGAAGTACGACCAGGCGTTCGTGCCCGAGTACAACCTCGGCGCGATGGAGAACCCGGGGCTCGTCACCTTCCGCGAGGAGTACATCTTCCGCGGCAAGGTGACGCAGACCTCGTACGAGGCACGGGCGAACGTCATCCTGCACGAGATGGCGCACATGTGGTTCGGCGACCTCGTCACCATGGTCTGGTGGGACGACCTGTGGCTGAAGGAGTCCTTCGCCGACTTCATGGGCACCTTCGCGAACGTGGGCGCGACCCGCTTCACCGACGCCTGGATCACGTTCGCCAACCGCCGCAAGGCCTGGGCCTACCGCGCCGACCAGCTCCCGTCCACCCACCCGATCACGGCCGACATCCGTGACCTGCAGGACGCCAAGCTGAACTTCGACGGCATCACCTACGCCAAGGGCGCCTCCGTCCTGAAGCAGCTGGTGGCGTACGCCGGGCAGGACGCCTTCCTGGAGGGCGCCCGCCGCTACTTCAAGCGCAACGCGTACGGGAACACCCGGCTCGGCGACCTGCTGTCGGCCCTGGAGGAGACGAGCGGACGGGACATGGCCGCCTGGTCCCGGTCCTGGCTCCAGACCGCGGGCGTCAACTCCCTCACCCCGCAGGTGATCCTGGACCCGCAGGGGCGCGTCGCCGAGCTGGCGGTGCTCCAGGAGGCGCCCGAGTCCCACCCCGAACTGCGCCCGCACCGCGTGGCCGTGGGCCTGTACCACCGTGAGGGCGGCGACGGCCCCCTCGTGCGGTACGCGCGCGCCGAGGTGGACGTCGACGGACCGCGCACGGTCGTGACCGAGCTGGCCGGCGCCGAGGCCCCCGCGCTCGTCCTCGTCAACGACGACGACCTCACGTACTGCAAGATCCGCTTCGACGAGGGCTCGCTGGCCACCCTGCGGGAGGCGCTCGGCGAGATCACCGACCCGCTCGCCCGGGCGCTGTGCTGGTCGGCCCTGTGGAACCTCACGCGCGACGCGCTCCTGCCCACCCGGGACTTCATCGCCCTGGTGCTGCGCTTCGCGGGCCGCGAGTCGGACATCGGCGTCCTGCAGATGCTGCACGCCTGGGCGAACTCCGCGCTCGTCCACTACGCGGCGCCCGCCTGGCGCGAGGAGGGCGGGGCGCTGCTCGCCGAGGGCGCGCTGAGGGAGCTGCGGCTCGCCGAGCCGGGCGGTCAGCACCAGCTCGCCTGGGCCCGCTTCTTCGCCGTCGTCGCCTCCGGCGAGGCCGATCTCCAGTTCCTGCGGGACCTGCTGGACGGGACGGCGAAGGTCGACGGTCTCGAGGTCGACCAGGAGCTGCGCTGGGCGTTCCTGGAGCCGCTCGCCGCGCGGGGCGCCGCCGACGAGTCCGTCCTCGCCGCCGAACTCGCCCGTGACGACACGGCGTCCGGCAAGCGGCACCAGGTCCGCTGTCTGGCCGCCCGGCCCTCGGCGGCGGTCAAGGCGCAGGCGTGGGCGGCCGTCGTGGAGTCCGACGCGCTGTCCAACGCCCTCGTCGAGGCGACCATCTCCGGCTTCGGCCAGCCGTCCCGGCGGGACCTGCTGGAGCCGTACACCGCCAAGTACTTCGCCGCCGTCGACCGCGTCTGGGCGGAGCGCTCCATCCAGATCGGCATGGACGTGGTCAGGGGTCTGTTCCCCTCGCTCCAGGACTCCCCGGAGACCCTGGCCGCGACGGACTCCTGGCTCTCGGCACACGAGGACGCGCCGCCGGCGCTGCGCCGGCTGGTGCTGGAGTCGCGGGACGACCTGGCGCGGGCGCTGCGGGCGCAGGACTGCGACATCGCCGCCGCGGGCTGATCACCGGTCTCCCCGGCCCCGCCGGGGAGACCGCCGGCGCCGTGTGCGCCCGGTGCCCTCCCCGGCGGGGCGAGCGATGCCCCGCGGCGTCCCCGGCGGACCGGGCCGGGCCGGCGCGTCCGCCGGTGCGCTGATCCGATGCGCACACCGGTCGGCTGATCCGATGCACGCATTGGTTACGAAATTCAGGTATTCACAGCCGTAACCCCTATTAACACGCGGCCGGACCAGCGGCTTTCGGTGGTCGAACGCCCGCGCGGACGGCAGCGGTTGTCCCGATTCTCCGACGGGCGGGTAACAGCCGTTAGAAGACGGCCCCCGGGCGGGAACCCCCGGACCATGAACCACGGCACCCCCATCTCCCCCCGCCCCCTCCGCCACGTGTCCCCCGTACGGAACCGGGTCCTGACCACCGCCCAGCTGCGCGACCACGGTGTGACCGCCGCGGACGCCCACGAGCGGTGCCGGCCCGGCGGGCCCTGGCAGCGTGTCCTTCCCGGTGTCTTCCTGCTGCACCCCGGCCCGCCCACGCCCGAGGAGCGGCTGCACGCGGCGCTGCTCTACACCGCCCGTCCCCCCTCCTCCCGCACGGCCGCCCGCGTCCCCGCCCAGCCGGACCCCGCCCGAACGCGCGCCCACCGGCCCTCCGCGGACGCCCTGATCACCGGGCTGGCGGCACTGGCCCTGCACGGCTTCTCCTGCGCCCCGCCGTTGCTCTCCCTCGGCACGATCGACGTGCTCGTCCCCCGGCTGCGCCGGCTGCGCTCGACCGGAGGCGTCCGCATCGTGCGCACGACCGTGCTGCCGGCGCCCGCGTTCGTGGCCGGAGTCCCGGTCGCCGCCGTCCCCCGCGCGCTGGCGGACGCGGTCGCGGAGCTGACCGACGCGAAGGCCGTGCGCGGGCTGCTGACGGAGGCGGTGCGCCACGGCCGCTGCGAACCGCGCTCGGTGGTGGAGGAGCTGACGGCGGCCCGGCTGCTCGACCGCCCGCACGTCGTCGACGCCGTGGACTCGCTGGTGGCGGAGGGGAGGGCGGTCGCGGAGAACCGTCTGTACCGGATGGTCTTCGAGCACAGGCTGCCCGCCCCTGTCTGGAACGTCGAGCTGCGGCTGCCCGGAGGCCCGCGCCTCGGCGCCCTCGACGCGTACTGGCCCGAGCAGGCGGTGGCGGTCGAGCTGGACACCCGGACCCCGCTCCGGGACGCGGACGCCCAGAGGTCCGAGCGGGCCCGCAGACGCGAGCATCTGGAGCGGCTGGGCATCACCGTCGTCCACATCACCCCGCGCGGACTCAGGGACGCGGCGGAACAGCAGGCCACGATCGTACGGACCGCGCTCATGGCCGCGGACGACCGCGATCCGGCCGCGTATGTCCTGGTGCTGCCCCGGTCGTGACGGACAGGGCGCGCCCGGAGGGGAGGGAGGGGGACCGCGGGCTCCGCTCACGGTCCCCCTCCCGCGTTCCGCCGTCGTTGTCAGTGCCCCGAACTACTGTGAGGCGTGCGGGAGTTCCCCTGCCGGACACTCCCGCCGCGACGAGCCGGACACAGACAGGAGAGCGTGATGACGACTCTGCCCGACCGCCCGAACACAGCACTGCTGGTGATCGACATGCAGCACGGAGCGGTGGACGGCGCCCACGACCTCGCGGGTGTGACCGCGAACATCCGGACGCTCGTCGCCAGGGCCCGCGCCGAGGCGGTGCCGGTGATCTGGGTGCAGCACTCGGACGACCAGCTGAAGTACGGCAGCGACGCCTGGCAGTACGTGCCGGAGCTGGTCCATGAGGAGGCGGAGCCCGTCGTCCACAAGAACTGGGGCGACTCCTTCGAGGCCACCGATCTGGAGGACCTGCTCGCGGAGCGTGCCGTCGGCCATGTCGTGGTCACCGGCGCCCAGACCGACATGTGTGTCCGCTCCACACTCCACAGCGCCCTCACCCGCGGGTACGACGTCACGCTGGTCGGCGACGCCCACACCACGGAGGACCTCACCGCGTACGGCGCCCCCGCCCCCGCCGAGGTCGTCGCCCACACCAACCTGTACTGGAGGGAGCAGCGCGCGCCCGGCCGGCGCGGGGACACCGTCGAGACGGCGAAGGTGAGCTTCGCCGCCCGGGCCGCCGGCTAGAGCCTGTCGGACAGGGCCGGGGACAGGCCCCGGGCCGGGCCCGCCCCGGTCGGCTCCGCCGTCCCCGTCCCGCAGAACTCCGCCTCGACGACCGCCTCGGCGTCGCCCGTCCAGTCGCCGTTGAAGTTGAAGGCGAGGGAACGGCGGCCGTCCGCGGTGGTGACGGCCACGGAGGTCGAGCCGTGGATGCCGCCGTCATGGCCCCAGATCCGGACGCCGCAGCTCAGCTTCCGCTCCAGGAGGCCGAGGCCGTAGCCGCCGTCGGGGAGGCCTTCGATACGGACCGTCGACTTCATCTCCTCCAACTGCTCGCGCGGCAGGAGCCTGCCGCGCAGGAGGGCGGTGTAGAAGCGGTTCAGGTCGGCACTGTCGGAGATCATCTCCCCCGCGGAGAAGGCCAGGGAGGGGTTGAGGGCGGTGACGTCGTAGGTCGGTCCCGTCGTGGTCTCGGCCAGTTTGGAGTAGGCCTTGCCGTGGGGCCCGGGGACCGTCACCCGGGTGCCCGGCAGCGAAGTGGCGTGCAGGTTCAGGGGTTTGATGATCCGGTCGCGGATCTGCGAGGCGTAGGAACGGCCGGTGACCTTCTCGATCACCATGCCGGCCAGGACGTAGTTGGTGTTGGAGTAGTTCCAGGACGTGCCCGGCGCGAAGTCCGGCTTGTGGGACAGGGCGACGGCGACGAGCTGTTCGGGGGTCAGCGTGTCGTAGCGGTGGCCGAAGAACCCTTCCTTCTCGAAATACGTACGGCCGAAGTCTTCGTCGGCCGTGTAGTTGAAGATGCCGCTGGTGTGGTTGAGGAGTTGGCGGACGGTGATCCCGGAGCCGTCGTTGCCGTTGCCGCGCACCAGACCGGGCAGCCAGGTCTCCACGGTGTCGTCCAGGGACAGCCGTCCCTCCGCCTCCAGCTGGAGCAGGACGGTGGAGACGAACGTCTTGGTGATGCTGCCGACGCGGTAACGGTCGGCCGTGGACCGCGGGGCGCCGGTCCTCAGGTCTCCGACGCCCGCGGTGGCCGCCCAGGTGCCGTGCTCGTCCACGGCCCTCGCCGTCACCCCCGGCACACCGTCGCGCACGACGGCTTCCAGTGCCTGCCGCGTCGGCGCGTGCCCGCCCTTCGCGGGCGCCGCCGCCGCGATGCCCGCCTGCGTCACCGCGATCCCCGCGGCGATCGCCCCCACCAGTGCCGTACGTACCCTCATGTCTTCCCCGTCTCGCTGTGGGACTCGGTCGGGGGGATGGACACGAGGGCACGCCGGCGGGTTGCCCGGAGGGCGTGGGTTGATCCGTTTCTAGCCCTTCTTCAGGATCAGCTCGGTGTTGCGGTCGCGGGACGTGCCCGACAGGTCGGTGCGGGCGCCGGGGGCGTTGTGGGAGAGCTCGCGGTACAGCGCCGCGAGGCCCGTCTGGGTGAGGTCGGAGAAGTCCGTGGCGTGCGGGGCCGCGGACTCGACGAGGGTGGTGAACAACGAGAGGGTGCCGTCCTTGTTGTCCACCAGCTCGACGATCCGGGCGAGCTGGGGGAAGTCGACGTGGGAGGCGGTGCAGATCTCCCAGAAGGAGCGGTTGCCCGAGGCGGCGTGCGGGATGATCTCGTTCTTGTGGGTGTGGCCGTTCACCCAGGCCAGGGTGTTGCCGTACTTGGCGAGAAGGGCGACGACCTCGTCCCCGCCGTGCCGCCGCTCGGACGGGTGCGCGGGATCGGGGTGGGTGTTGCGCATCGTCTTGCTGGTGTGGTGGCTGAAGACGACGACGTACGAGTCGGCGTTCTCGCGCAGGGTCCGCTCCAGCCAGCGCAGTTGCGCCGTGCCGATGGACCCCTCGTAGTGGCCGCCGGGGTCGGTGGTGTCCAGGCTGACGCCGATGACGTCCTCGGCGATGCGGAACGTGTAGTACTGGGTGCCCGCGGAGAGGTTCGCGGAGGAGTAGCCGTGGCCGATCGGGCCCGGTCCGGTGTGCGCCGGGTCGAGGTGCGCCTCGACGTACTCGGCGGGGGTGAACGGGGCGCGCCCCTCGTCGGGCGTGACCGAGCGCATGTCGCGGGCGTGCGCCCTGAGCAGGTCGCGGAACGCGGCGCCCTTCGGGCTGCTGCCGTTCTTGATGCTCCTGGCGAGCGTGGTGGCCTCCGCCGTGCCCAGCGACATCAGTTTCCTGCCGCCGACGGCGAACTCGGTGAGGTAGGAGTCACCGCGCGATCCGTAGCAGCCGAGCGGGAGCGCGTCGTGGTTGCCGACGGTGGAGTACCAGGGCAGCTTCAGGCCGGGGCTGCGCACCTCGCGGATCGCCGCTGCCAGGAAGCCCTGGATGCGCGGGAAGCCGAGCTGCTTGTCGGCGTCGCGCAGGGCGGCGTCGGGCTGCCAGTAGGTCTTCAGGCCGCTGGCCTGGACGCCCTCGTAGTGCCGCGGGTCACCGCTGTTGGGGGTGATGCGGCCGCCGCTCATGACCTTCAGGAACCACTCCAGCTCCGTCCTTGAGTTGTTGTCGGTGTTGTCCCCGGTGGTCATGACGAAGTGCAGCGGGGTTCCGGTGGCGGGGGCTCCGCGCAGGGAGTTGACCCGCTCGATCAGGGAGACCGCGCCCGCGACGGTCAGCGCCTCCTGCGGGCGCCAGGCGCTCTTGTTCTGCGAGCGCAGGTACTCGAGGCGCAGCGGGTGCTGGGCGTCGATCAGGTGCAGGTCGGTGAGCTGCACGAACGCGGCGAGCGCGGTGCGCCGGTCGGCGCGGCCCGTCTTGGCCGCGGCCAGTTCCTCGCGCACGACGCGCTTCCAGCCCGCGCCGTCACCGAGCCTGCGGTATCCGGTCGGGCCGGAGCGCGGGGCGGCCACGGTGCTCAGGGTCGTGCCGCGGGTGTACGGGGCGAGCGCGGCCGGTCTCGTCGGGCCGGTGGTGGCCGCCAGGCCCTCGGGGCGGGCGACGGAGTCGGCGACGGGCGCCTGGGCGGCCGTCGCCGCGTGCGCCGGGGACTGCGGGCGCAGGGCCAAGCCGATCCCCGCGGAGAGGGACACCGCTCCGGTGGCGGCCAGCAGGGTGCGGCGGTCGAGGGCGGTTGCGGTGGCGACAGAGCGTGTACGCGGCATGGCGCGGTCTCCCCGAGTGCGAACGCGTCGGCAGTGGCCGCGGGGTGCTCGACCGGCGAACTCCCCGCTCGTACTGGATCGTTGGCACTGGGGGTGACCTGCGCGTTAACTGGGCGGCAACGGGTGACGCCGATCACCGTACGTCGATCTCCGCGCACCCCGGGCGTCCATGGAGTCCTGCCCGAACGGCCGGTGGACGGTCACGCCGTGTTCATCCAAGGGGGTAGGGGGGTGGATCCGGGGCGCCGCGCGGCCGTTCGCGGACGCGCGGCCCCCGTTCACGGGTTCGCCGGCGAGTAGGCGGGCGCGGACCAGCGCAGCGGGCTCGCGGCGGGCGTCTCGACGGCCTCGGCGAGGGTGAAGCGGACGGTCCGCCCGCCGTCGGGGGTGAACTCGGTGCGGGCCGTGCCGGTGAGCTGGAGCACCGACCCGGAGGTCCAGTCCAGGAAGAGCAGACCGGCGCGCGGATCGGCCGCGAGGTTGCCGAGGGTCAGGAACATGGAGTTCCCCGGGTAGTCGGGCCAGCTCAGTTCGCCGGGTGAGTCGACGCGCACGAAGCCGGGGTTGCCGCCCCGGTGGCTCGCGTCGGCGCCGTGCGGGTGGACCGTGGCGAGGAAGAAGGTGTCGGCGGCCTCGACGAACTCGCGCTGGGAGGGGGTGAGTTCCGTGCCGCGCCGGGCGGTGTCCGCGGTGCGGCCCGCCACCGTCTCGTAGGAGTCCCTCTTCTGGAGGTATTTGGGGCAGTTGGCGAAGACCTGGTCGGCCTCGACCGCGAAGCCGCGCGGGGTCGGCCGGATCCGGCCGTTGAGGCGCATCCGGCGGCGGGTGCGCGGGTCGAGCGCGATGGTGCCGACGGCGGTGCCCGGGACGGCGAGCGCGGCGGCGAGCGGGTCACCGGCCGGGAGGCCGCCCACGACCGACATCTGCCGGACCCCGGTGGCCCGGACGAACCCCGGCTCCCCCGTGAGCAGCGAGGCCCACACCCGGCCGTCCCCCGCCGGACCCGCGCCGCGCTCCCGTTCCGTGCCGCCCTCCGGGGCCGCCGCGCCGACGACCAGCATGGGCTGGAGTTCGAGGAACGCGGCGGCCACCGGGCGGATGCCCTGGCCGACGGAGCGGCCCACGTGATCGGCGAGGTCCCGGACGCCGACCCGGTCCTGGATCGCCCGCGAGCCCGAGTGATACGTCATGACCGCTCCAGGTGTTAGAAGAAACCGCAGGTCGGTGCGGACGCGTTCGGTGCCGGCGCTTCCTCGGCGCCGCTCGCGGCGAAGATCTCCAGACGGGTGCCGTCCGGGTCGTGGAAGAAGATGCCGCCGGAGGCCGCGCCCTCGCGGTGGGCGACGACACCGTCGTGGGCGAACGTCACGCCGTAGGCGCGCAGGGCCGTCTCGTACTCCCTGACCCGGTCGAGGGAGTCGACTTCGAGGGCCAGGTGGTGCAGGCCCGCGAGCCCCGTGTCATGGCCGTCGCGCGCCTGCTGCCACAGGGTGAGCGCCGGGCGGCCGTCCCCGGAGGGGGATCCGAGGAACGCGTACCGCCGCTTCCCGCCGTCGTCGCCCTCCTCCTTGCCCTCGCCGAGCACGCCGTACCCGAGGACGTCGCGGTAGAAGGCGAGCGAGCGGTCGAGGTCCGTGACGTTCAGGCCGATGTGGCCGGTGCGCAGCGTCATGACAGTGCCTTTCCGCCGTGGGCAGCCCCATCCGGGCTAACCCTTGTCATCGACATTAAAGGTTAGAACCCGGGGCGTCAACCAGTGACCTACCCTTGAGTGGTTAGCAGCGAAGGGAGACCCCATGTCCACCAGCCCCGACCCCCGCCCCCTCACCGGCGAGCCGGTCTCGCTCGACCTGCTCAACACCCGCTGGGTGCACGAAGGCGCGGCGCGGGACCTGCTGGCCGACACCGGGGGCCTCGCGGTGTGGCTGGCGGGCAACGGACTCGACTTCCCCGCCGACGACACCGTCCTGCGGCACGCCCTCGAAGCCCGCGACGCCCTGCGCGCCGCCGTCGACACGCCCCGCGGACAGGCCGGGGAGCAGGACTCCCGCTTCCCTGCCGAGGCCGCCGCCCGCGTCGACGCCGTCCTCGCGCACGGACGCGTCCGGCTGACACTGACCGACCGGGGGCCGGGCATGACGCCCGAGTTCGACGACCCCTCCTGGGGCCCCGCCTGGCTCGCCGCGCGCGACTACCTGGAACTGCTCCGGACCGCCCCGGACCGCATCCGGCGCTGCGCCCACGAGGCGTGCGTCCTGCACTTCTTCGACACCTCGCGGAACGGCACCCGCCGCTGGTGCTCGATGGCGGCCTGCGGCAACCGCGCGAAGGCGTCCCGCCACTACGCGCGCACAAAAGAGAGCTGAATCGACAAAGCGAGACATCCACACCGTCCGGGATATCCCCTCATAGCCCCTCATCGACGGCATGGCGCATGGCGGAAGTACGCCATGCGCCCCTCCTTGCTTGGTCAACTCTCCCCAAACAACTGCCCCTTGGGTAAAGCTGAGCGGTCATCCGGGTTCACATTCCGGACTGATGCGACCGGTGCCGCGAGAACACCCGGAACCGGCCGTTCCACGCTCGTTCCTTTACCTACAAGGGATGCAGATGACCTCCGACCCCCAGCGCGCACCGATATCGGGCGCGAGACGCGTGGCCCGCCTGGCCATGGCAGCGGGCCTCGTGGCCGCGCTCTCCGCGGCCGGGCCGATACCCATGGCCTTCTCCGCGGACACGGGCACGCCCACGGCCGACCCCGGCACCAAGTCCGCCTCCGCCAAACTCGGTTCGGACGACGCCGACCTCCTCACCGAGGCCAAGGCCAACGGCGACAAGAACGTCACGATGATGATCGCGACGGCTCCGGGCCAGACCGAGCAGGTCGCCGAGGAGCTGGACTCCGTCAAGGGCGGCTCGGTGGGCCGCAGCGACGACAAGCTCGGCTACGTCCGCGCCACCGTCCCCACGGGCAGGGCGGACGCGGCCATCGCCGCCGCCGCGAAGCTGTCCTCGGTGCACGGGATCGACCTGCGCCAGGAGATCGCGCTGGACGACCCGACCCCGAGCGCCGACACGGCCAGGCACGGCAGCAACACCTCCACGGCCGCCACGTACTCGGGTCCCGGCAGGAACACCCCCGCGAAGAACCCGTACAACCCCTCCTTCGAGACGGGCGCGGTCGACTTCGTCCAGGACCACCCGAAGGCGGACGGCCGGGGCGTCACCATCGGCATCCTCGACTCCGGCGTCGACCTGGGCCACCCCGCCCTGCAGAAGACCACCACCGGCGAGCGCAAGATCGTCGACTGGGTCACCGCGACCGACCCGATCCTCGACAGCGACGCGACCTGGCGGCGCATGACCAACCCGGTCAGCGGCCCGGTCTTCACCATCTCGGGCGCCACCTGGACGGCCCCCCAGGGCGACTACCAGTTCAACCTGTTCCGCGAGTCCGTCACCGCCGGCGGCGACGCCAAGGGCGACGCGAACCGCGACGGCGACACCACCGACGTCTGGGGCATCCTCTACGACCCGGCCGCCAGCACCGTCCGCGTCGACCTGAACAACAACTTCGACTTCTCCGACGACACGCCGATGAAGCCGTACAAGGACGGCTTCCAGATCGGCTGGTTCGGCACCGACGACCCGTCGACCGACGTCTCCGAGCGCCAGCCGTTCGTCGTGGAGATCCGCAAGGACGTCCCGACCGACCCCTACGGCGGCGACTGGGTCGGCAAGAAGGCCGACTTCGTCAACATCGGCGTCATCGAGTCCGAGCACGGTACGCACGTCGCGGGCATCACCTCCGCCAACGGCCTGTTCGGCGGGAAGATGAACGGCGCCGCGCCCGGCGCGAAGATCGTCTCCTCCCGTGCGTGCACCTGGACCGGCGGCTGCACCAACGTGGCGCTCACCGAGGGCATGATCGACCTCGTGGCCAACCGTGGCGTGGACATCGTCAACATGTCCATCGGCGGCCTGCCCGCGCTCAACGACGGCAACAACGCGCGCGCCGAGCTCTACACGCGTCTCATCGACACCTACGGCGTCCAGCTCGTGATCTCCGCGGGCAACTCGGGACCCGGCGCGAACACCATCGGCGACCCGGGCCTGGCCGACAAGGTCATCTCGGTCGGCGCGACCATCTCCAAGGAGACCTGGGCCGCCAACTACGGCTCGAAGGTGGAGAAGAAGTACGCGATGCTGCCCTTCTCCTCGCGCGGTCCGCGTGAGGACGGCGGCTTCACGCCGACGCTGAGCGCGCCCGGCGCCTCCATCAACACCACCCAGACCTGGCTGCCCGGCGGCCCGGTCGCCGAGGCGGGCTACACCCTTCCGGCCGGCTACTCGATGCTCCAGGGCACCTCGATGGCCTCCCCGCAGGCCGCGGGCGCCTCGGCGCTGCTGCTGAGCGCGGCGAAGCAGAAGGGCATCGGCCTCACCCCGGCCGTCCTGCGCACCGCGCTGACGTCGACCGCCGACCACATCGCGGGCGTCCAGGCGTACGCGGAGGGCGCGGGCCTCATCGACATCGAGGACGCCTGGGACGCCATCAGGGACGGCGCCACCGCCCACGACTACGCCGTCAAGGCACCGGTCGACACCGCGATCGACTTCGCGCTGAAGACGCCGGGCTTCGGCACCGGCCTGTACGACCGCGAGGGCGGCCTCAAGGCCGGTCAGCGCAAGACGTACGACATCACGATCACGCGCACTTCGGGCGCCGACCGTCCGGTCCGCCACGAGCTGTCCGTCGAGAACAACGCGGGCGACACCTTCCGGATCCTCGGCAAGGACGAGGTGAACCTGCCCCTGAACCAGCCGGTGACCGTCAAGGTGCAGGCCGCGCCCAAGTCGGCCGGGCTCAAGAGCGCGATCCTGGAGGTCGACGACCCGCGCACCGAGGGCGTCGACAAGCAGATCCTGTCGACCGTCGTGGTCTCGTCGCCCCTGAAGTACACCTACAGCGCCTCGGGTTCGGTGCAGCGCAACAGCACCACCTCGTACTTCGTGACGGTCCCCGAGGGCGCCACCTCCCTGGAGGCCGCGATCGGCGGGCTCAAGGACAAGAGCCAGACCCGGTTCATCGCCATCCACCCGTACGGCGTCCCGGTCGACAACACCAGCACCCCGTACTGCTACAACAACTACCTCGACGGCAACGGCTGCAGGCCCGACGTGCGTTCGTACGCGGACCCGCAGCCCGGCGTCTGGGAGATCGAGGTCGAGTCGCGCCGCACCTCGCCGCTCCTCGACAACCCCTACAAGCTGGACGTCGCCGTGCTCGGCGCGGCCTTCGACCCGGCCGTCGTGACCGTCCCCGAGGCCAAGGTCGGCACCCCGGCCGCCGCCTCCTGGAAGGTGACGAACGGCTTCGCCGCGATCGACGGCAAGCTGAAGGGCGGTCCGCTCGGCTCCTCCAAGAACGCGCGGCCGACCATCACCGAGGGCGCCACGCAGACCACCACGGTCGAGGTGCCCGCGGGCGCGGCCTCGCTCGACGTGGTCATCGGCAACGTCTCGGACAACGCCGCCGACCTCGACCTGACGGTGAAGAACGCCGCCGGGACCGTCGTCGGGCAGGACGCGGACGGTGACTCGGAGGAGGCCGTCTCCATCGCCAACCCCGCCGCCGGGACGTACACCATCGAGGTCGCGGGCTACGCGGTCCCGTCGGGCTCGACCGCCTACGACTACCGGGACGTGTTCTTCTCGAGCGCGCTCGGCACGGTCTCGGTCGACGACTCCACTCCGGTGAAGCTCGCGACCGGCGCCTCGGCCACGGTGTCCGGTTCGGTCACGGCCGCCGCGGCGGCGCCCGAGGGACGCGAGTTCTTCGGTCAGGTCCAGCTGGTGAACGCGCGCGGCACGGTGGCGGGCATCGGCAGCGTGAAGATCGAGAAGGTCACGCCGTAGCGGTGTGACCCCCGGCCGCGCGAGCGGCCCGGGACACGGGGCGGGCGTCCGGGAACGGACGCCCGCCCTTCTCGCGTCACCCCCGCCCGGCCGGCCCGCTTCCGCGCACCGGCCTCGCGCGGACCGCCCCTTCGCGGACCGGCCTTCACCGGGCGGCCCCGCACCCGCCCGGTGTCACTGCTCGCACCCCATCCCCCGGGACTCGGGCAGCGCCTTGACGATCCAGGACCGGTCGCGGGCGATCTGCTCCTCCCCGGTGCTCCAGATGTCGGGCGTCGAGGCGTGTCGCTGGATGCCGACCAGGACCTCGTCGCCCCGGTGCAGCCGCGGGTCGACGTCCTGGTCCATCAGGAAGGTGACCGTCTTCTCCCCCTTGGCCGGCTTGTAGTAGTGGTAGACGTCGAGGGTGATCCGGTCCCGCGTGGTGCCGGGGACCGCGGTCACCTTCGTGACCGTGCCCTCCACGAGGAGCCGTGAGCAGGCGACGTAGCCGGGCGCGCTGAGCTTGCCCGTGCTGCCGCTGTCCGCCTTGGCGTCGGAGGAGTTCTGGGCCTTCGCCGCGTTCACCCCGTCCTGCCCGCCGTGCGCGGCCAGCCAGCCGACCCCCACCACCAGCGAGGCCATGGCGGCCGCCACCAGCGTGCCCGCGACGAGGGTGCCCGAAGGCCGGAAGCGCTTCCTCGGGGCACCCCCCGGCCGTTTGCCCCCGGACGGCCCCGGCGCCCGGTCCCGCCGGTACCTCCCGGGCTTCCGGGCCCCCCGGACCGCCCCGTCCGTCCGGCCGGAGCCCGCCAGCGCGTCCCCGATCACGATCAGCTGCTCCCTGAGCACGTCCACGTCCGCCGCGGCCGCCCGGTGCTCGGCCATGAACACGACGTCGTCACGAGCGCCCTCGGGCAGTTCGGCGTCCGTGATCACGGCCAGCAGCGGGTCCAGACCTTCGTACTCGGCCACGTCACACCACCTCGTCCTCGTGCAGGCGGGCGCGCATCGCGCGGACCGCCGTGTGCAGCCTGCTCTTGACCGTGCCCTCGGGTACGCCGAGCTCCTCGGCGATGTCCCGCACCGGCAGGTCGGCGTAGAACCGCAGGACGAGGACCTGGCGCTGCGCGTCGGGCAGTTCGTCCAGGCCCTGGGCGACGGCCAGCGAGAGCACACTGGACTCCTCGTCGGAGGGCTGCTCCCACTGGCGCAGCGAGGCCAGCCGCTCGCCCAGCCGCTCCTGTCGGCGCTTGGCCCGGTGCCAGTCCATCGCCAGGTTCGAGGCGACGACCGCGGCCCAGGCGGACACGTCGCGCGGCGCCTCGTCTCCCTTGGCGGCCCGCTCCAGCAGCCGCAGCCGGACCTGCTGTACCCCGTCCGGCAGGTCCGCCTGCGGCACGCCGCCGAGCGCGAGCACCGCCCGCACCCGGCGTTCCTGCGTCGTGTCCAGGGGATCGTCCGCCCCCGGTGCCCGACGTGGCTTTCTGCGCAGCACAGCCACCCCTCCCCTCCCCGCGTCCCCTCTACGACGCCGGTGCGGGCCAAAACGTTCGGCCCGGTCCGAGTCGTACGTCACACCGGCCCGAAGCCGTGGCCGGGCCGCGCCGTACGGATTGCGGTCGCCCCGCGGCGCCGGGCGATTTCTTCGTACCCGGGCGCCCGGCCGCCGCAGGATCGGGTCCCGCGGCACGGACGTCCGCGTCCCACGCTGTGAGCGGCGTGCCGAAAGGATTGGACAGGCGGACCCTGGTGAGACGCATGATGGAAGCGCTGGACCACGTAGAACGCACGTCAAGGGAGTCGCCGTGAGGGTCGGAATCGTCGGAGCCACCGGTATGGTCGGCACAGCCATGCGCAAGATCCTCGTCGAGCGGGACTTCCCGGTCACGGAACTGCGTCTGTTCGCCTCGGCCCGTTCGGCCGGGACGGTCGTCGACGGGGTCACGGTGGAGGACGCTTCCACGGCGGACTACTCGGGCCTGGACATCGTGCTGTTCTCCGCGGGCGGGGCCACCTCCAAGGCGCTGGCCGAGAAGGTCGCCTCCCAGGGCGCCGTCGTGATCGACAACTCCTCCGCCTGGCGCAAGGACCCCGAGGTACCGCTCGTCGTCTCCGAGGTGAACCCGCACGCGATCGCGGACCGCCCCAAGGGCATCATCGCCAACCCGAACTGCACGACGATGGCCGCGATGCCGGTCCTGAAGCCGCTGCACGAGGAGGCGGGCCTCCAGGCCCTGGTCGCCACCACCTACCAGGCGGTGTCCGGCTCCGGCGTCGCCGGTGTGGCGGAGCTGCACGGCCAGGCGCTGAAGGTCGTCGGCGAGGCCGACCGGCTGACCCACGACGGCGAGGCGGTCGACTTCCCCGAGCCCCAGGTCTACAAGCGGCCCATCGCCTTCAACGTGCTCCCCCTCGCGGGTTCGATCGTCAACGACGGTCTGAACGAGACGGACGAGGAGCAGAAGCTGCGCAACGAGTCCCGCAAGATCCTGGAGATCCCCGCCCTCAAGGTCTCCGGCACCTGCGTCCGCGTCCCGGTGTTCTCCGGCCACTCCCTCCAGGTGAACGCCCGCTTCGAGCGCCCGGTCTCCGTCGAGCGCGCCACCGAGCTGCTCGCGGGCGCCCCGGGTGTCGTCCTCTCCGACATCCCGACCCCGCTCCAGGCCGCCGGCAAGGACGCCTCGTACGTCGGGCGCATCCGGCGGGACGAGACCGTCGAGCACGGTCTCGCGCTGTTCATCTCCAACGACAACCTCCGCAAGGGCGCCGCGCTGAACGCGGTCCAGATCGCGGAGCTGGTGGCGGCCGAACTCAACGAGGGCTGACACCCGGTTCCACCACACGCCCGAGGGGGCGGGCACCGGCCGGTGCCCGCCCCCTCGGGGTTTCGCGTGCCTGGGCGCTCGCCGCCCGGGCGTGCCTAGGCGGTCGCCGCCGCCGCGTCGGCCGCCTGCGCCTTCAGGGCCCGCTCGACGCCCGAGCGGGACTCCGAGACGAGGCGCCGCAGGGCGGCGTTGGGCTCGGCCGAGGCCAGCCACGCGTCCGTCTTGTCGAGGGTCTCCTTCGCGATGTGGATGCCCGGGTAGAGGCCGGTCGCGATCTGCTGCGCGATCTCGTGCGAGCGGGCGTCCCAGATCTCCTTGACCACGGAGAAGTACTTGTCCGTGTACGGGGCGAGCAGCTCACGCTGGTCGGTCTGCACGAAGCCGCCGATGACCGCCTCCTGCAGGGCGTTCGGGAGCTTGTCGGACTCGACGACCGAGGCCCACGCCTCCGCCTTCGCCTCCGCGGTGGGGCGGGCGGCGCGGGCGGTGGCCGCGTGCCGCTCACCGGCAGCGGTCTTGTCCCGCTCGTACTCGGCGGCGATCTCCGCCTCGTCGAAGCGTCCGACGGCCGCGAGCCGCTGCACGAACGCCCAGCGCAGCTCGGTGTCGACGGCGAGGCCCTCGATGGTCTCGCGGTCCTCGAGCAGCGCCTCCAGGAGGTCGAGCTGCTCCGGCGTGCGCGCGGTCGCCGCGAAGGCGCGCGCCCAGGCGAGCTGGTGGTCGGAGCCGGCCTCGGCCGCGCGCAGGTGCGCGAGCGTGGCGTCCGTCCAGCGGGTCAGCAGCGCCTCGCGGGCGGCCGGGTCGGCGTACAGCTCGATGGCGAGCTTCACCTGCCGGTGCAGCGACTGCACGACACCGATGTCGGACTCCTTGCCGATGCCGGACAGCACCAGCGCCAGGTAGTCGCGGGCGGCGAGTTCGGCGTCGCGGGTCATGTCCCAGGCGGAGGCCCAGCACAGGGCGCGCGGCAGGGAGGACTCGAAGTCGCCGAGGTGCTCGGTGACGAACGCGAGGGAGTCCTCGTCGAGGCGGACCTTGGCGTACGACAGGTCGTCGTCGTTGAGCAGGACGACGGCGGGGCGGCGCTTGCCGGAGAGCTGCGGCACGGCGGTCAGCTCGCCGTCCACGTCCAGCTCCAGGCGCTCGCCGCGCACGAGCTTGCCGCTGTCGGCGTCGAGGTCGTAGAGGCCGACCGCGATGCGGTGCGGGCGCAGGGTCGGCTCGCCCTGGGCGCCGGCGGGCAGGGCCGGGGCCTCCTGGCGGATGGCGAAGGAGGTGATGACGCCGTCGGCGCCGGTCTCGATCTCCGGGCGCAGGACGTTGATCCCGGCGGTCTGGAGCCACTTCTGCGACCAGGTGCCGAGGTCGCGTCCGGAGGTCTCCTCCAGGGCGCCGAGCAGGTCGGACAGGCGCGTGTTCCCGAAGGCGTGGGCCTTGAAGTAGGCCTGGACGCCGCGGAAGAACTCGTCCATGCCGACGTAGGCGACGAGCTGCTTGAGGACGGAGGCGCCCTTGGCGTACGTGATGCCGTCGAAGTTGACGAGCACGTCGTCGAGGTCGCGGATCTCGGCCATGATCGGGTGGGTGGAGGGCAGCTGGTCCTGCCGGTACGCCCACGTCTTCATGGAGTTGGCGAAGGTGGTCCAGGAGTGCGGCCACCGGCTGTCGGGGTGGTAGGCCTGACAGGCGATGGAGGTGTAGGTGGCGAACGACTCGTTCAGCCACAGGTCGTTCCACCACTCCATGGTCACGAGGTCGCCGAACCACATGTGGGCCAGCTCGTGCAGGATCGTCTCGGCGCGCAGCTCGTAGGCGGCGTCGGTGACCTTGGAGCGGAAGACGTACTGGTCGCGGATGGTGACCGCGCCCGCGTTCTCCATGGCGCCCGCGTTGAACTCGGGCACGAAGAGCTGGTCGTACTTCTCGAACGGGTACGCGTAGTCGAACTTCTCCTGGAACCACTCGAAGCCCTGCCGGGTGACCTCGAAGATCGCGTCCGAGTCGAGGAACTCGGCGAGCGAGGGGCGGCAGTAGATGCCGAGCGGCACGGACTGGCCGTCCTTCTCGTACACGCTGTGCACGGAGTGGTACGGGCCGACGATCAGCGCGGTGATGTACGTGGAGATCCGCGGCGTCGGCTCGAAGACCCAGACGTCGTCCTTGGGCTCCGGGGTCGGCGAGTTGGAGATGACCGTCCAGCCGGTCGGTGCCTTCACCGTGAACTGGAAGGTGGCCTTGAGGTCGGGCTGCTCGAAGGAGGCGAAGACACGGCGCGCGTCCGGCACCTCGAACTGGGTGTAGAGGTACGCCTGCTGGTCGACGGGGTCGACGAAGCGGTGCAGGCCCTCACCGGTGTTGGTGTAGGCGCAGTCGGCGACGACGCGGAGGACGTTGCGCCCCGCCAGGAGGCCGGGCAGCGCGATCCGCGAGTCCTGGAAGACCTCGGCCGCGTCGAGCGGGTCGCCGTTGAGGGTGACTTCGTGGACGGTGGGGGCGACCAGGTCGATGAAGGAGTCCGCGCCGGTCTCGGCGGAGTCGAAGCGCACCGTGGTCACGGACCGGTAGGTGCCGCCCTCCTGCGCGCCGGAGAGGTCGAGTTCGACCTCGTACGAGTCAACGGTGAGCAGCTTCGCCCGCTGCTGCGCCTCTTCGCGGGTCAGGTTTGTGCCAGGCACGCGGTCATCTCCTCGTTATGTGTGGGTTGCGCCATCCTTCCACGGGACCCGCACGGAACGCGATGTCCGTTTACCGCCGGTGGCGGGCCGTCAGGAGCGTGAACCTGGGGGCATGACGACGTACACCGCACGGCCCGTCGGCGGGGCCGTTCTGAAGGAGCTCCGCGACACCGACGACGCGGGCCGCCGGCCCGTGCCGCTGACCGACGGGGAGGGCGGGTCCCCGCTGCGCTGCTGTCTGCGCCGCAGCGAGCCGGGCGAGCGCGTCGCCCTGGTCTCCTACGCCCCGTTGCGCCGCTGGGCGCGGGAGACGGGGGCCGAGCCGGGCCCGTACGACGAGACGGGCCCGGTCTTCGTCCACGCGGAGGAGTGCGCGGGCCCGGCCACGGACGCCCTCCCGTTCACGAACGCCCGTCGCGTGGTCCGCCGCTACTCGGCCCGCGGGCGCATCCTGGGCGGACGGCTGGTCGAGGCGCCGGACGCGTTCGGCGACGCCTTCGCGGAGGCGTTCGCGGACCCGGAGGTGGCGCTGCTGCACGTACGGGCGGTGGAGTACGGCTGCTTCCTGTACGAGGTGCGGCGGGGCTGAGGCGCCGGGACCGGGACACCCGGAACGTGCCGAGGGAGTCCGCGCACCGGTGGGTGCGTGGACTCCCTCGGCGAAGAGTCGGTGCGGGGCGAGCGGGTCTCAGCCCTGCTTCGGCTTCGGCTGCTTGTGGGACTTGTCCAGGACCATCACCAGGGCGGTGATGCCCGCGAACAGCGCGATCGGCAGCACGACGTAGAGGCCGAGCGTCTCGATCACGCTCAGGCCGGAGCCGGGGTCGTCGCCGTCGTCGCGGGTCACCGCGAGCGCGGGGGACGACATGAGCAGCATCATCAGCGTCGTGCCGGCCGCCAGGGCACCGGCGCGCAGGGCGTTCTTCTTGTCCACGGTGCCAACGTAGCGAACACCCGGCGGGGCCGCGCGCCCGGGGTGCCGTACGGAGGTCACGGGGCACCGCGCGGCGGGTCCGGACGGCTCCCCGGCCCGCCCGCCCGTCCGTCCTTCGCCCGCACCACGTCGATCAGGGCGTGCAGCCGCGGCGAGGCCGCCAGTTCCTCCAGGGTCACCGGGCGGCCCTCGGCGTCGGCGACGGGCAGACGCCAGTTGGGGTACTCGTCCCAGGTGCCCGGGAGGTTCTGCGGGCGTCGGTCGCCGACGGCGTCCGGGAGCCAGATCCCGATCATCCGGGCCGGGGTGCGCAGCAGGAAGCGGTGGACGGCCTGGATCTCGGCCTCCTCCACCGAGGCGGGGGCGCCCCCGCTCGGGCCGCGCAGCAGTCCGAGCCGGGAGAGCAGCGCCAGCCACTCCCGGACGTCCGCGGCGGCGGCCGCCCGTTCCGCGTCGAGGGAACCGGCCAGCAGGCCGAGCCGGTCGCGGAGTTCGACGTGCTCGCCGGTGAACCGGGCCGCGGTGGGCGGCAGGTCGTGGGTGGTGGCGGTGGCCAGGCAGTCGGCGCGCCAGGCGTCGGGCGGCAGGGGCAGACCGTCCCCCTCCCAGTCGCGTTCGAACCACAGCACCGAGGTGCCCAGCACCCCGCGTTCCCGGAGCTTCTCGCGCACCCCGGGTTCGACCGTGCCGAGGTCCTCGCCGATGACCAGCGCTCCGGCCCGTGAGGCTTCCAGGACCAGGATCGCGAGCATCGCCTCGGCGTCGTGGCGTACGTAGGCGCCCTCGGTGGGCGGCCGGCCGGCGGGGATCCACCAGAGCCGGAACAGGCCCATGACGTGGTCGATGCGCAGGGCGCCGGCGTTGCGCAGGAGCGCGCGCAGCAGCCGGCGGTAGGGGGCGTATCCCGAGGCGGCGAGCCGGTCGGGCCGCCAGGGCGGCAGGCCCCAGTCCTGGCCGCGCGCGTTGAAGGCGTCCGGGGGCGCGCCGACGGACATGCCCGCCGCGAAGTACTCCTGCTGGGCCCAGGCGTCGGCTCCGTCGGGGTGGACGCCGACGGCGAGGTCGTGCACGAGCCCGACGGCCATGCCCGCGTCGCGCGCGGAGCGCTGGGCGCGCGCGAGCTGGGCCTCGGTGAGCCAGGCGAGCCGGCTGTGGAAGTCGACCCGGTCCATCAGTTCGGCGCGGGCGCGGGCGGTCGCGGACGAGCGGGGGTCGCGCAGGGCGACGGGCCAGTTCCGCCAGTCGGAGCCGTGCACCTCGGCGAGCGCGCACCAGGTGGCGTGGTCCTCCAGCGCCCGGCCCTCCTCGGCGAGGAAGTCGGCGTACGCGGCCTGCCGTCCGGGCCCGAGCGGCACCGCGCGCACCATCGCGAGCGCCTCGCGCTTGAGGTCCCACACGGCGTCGCGGTCGATCAGCGCGCCCTTGCGCAGCACGGCGTCGCGCAGCCGTCCCGCGCGCTCCGCCAGCGTGCGCAGCCGGTCCTGGTCCTCGGCGTAGGGGTACTCGGGGACGTCCTCGACGCGCAGGTGCACCGGGTCGGGGAAGCGGCGGGAGGAGGGGCGGTACGGGGAGGGGTCGGTGGGGTCGCCCGGTACGGCCGCGTGCAGCGGGTTGACCTGGACGAATCCGGCGCCCAGCGCCCGTCCCGCCCAGGCGGTCAGCTCGGCGAGGTCGCCGAGGTCGCCCATGCCCCAGGAGCGGCGGGAGAGCAGGGAGTAGAGCTGGACGAGCAGGCCGTGGACGCGTCCGGAGGGCGCGGGCAGCCGGGTGGGGGCGACGACGAGGTGGGCGTCGGCGGTGCGGCCGTCGGGGGCGGTGGCGTGGAGCGTGTGGACGCCGGGCGGGAGGCCGTCGGCACGGTCGCGGGACTCACCCTGTTCGGTGGTGACGCCCAGTCGGGTGCCGTCCGGCAGGGCGGCGACCTCGGCGGGGAGGACTCCGCCCCAGCACACCAGGGTCGGCGGCAGCAGCCGCCCCGCCGTCTCGGCCTCGTGCCGCGCGAGGGCGGCACGGACGGCCTCCGGGGTGCTCGCGTCGACGCCGAGCGCCGCCAGGACCGCGACGAGCGCGGTGTCCGGGGCGGTGACCGTGCGGCCGGGGGACGGGCTGTAGGCGTGAGCGACGCCGTGCAGTTCGGCGAGCTCGGACAGGGGTGTCCGCGGTGCCGGCTCCGATGCCGTACGCGGCGGGTCGGCGGGCCCGGTGGGTGCCATCAGGCCCCCGACGCGGCGCCGGCCGAGGTGGGTTCGCTCGTCAGGTGCGCGGCGTCCGCGAGCGGTGGCTCACTGGTGAGCGGTTCGGCGTCGGGCAGCGGGGGTTCGCTGGTCAGCGGCGCCGTGGAGCAGGTGCCCTCCAAGCCGAGCGGGCACGGGTGGGCGCCCCCGGGTCCGTCGGAGGCCCGCCCCGCGCGGGGGCCGGGGAGGGCCGGCTCCGCCGCGCGTTCGGACGGGACCGTCGGGAGAAGGTGTGCCGGTGCGGCCACGGGGGGCCTCCTTGTCGGGGTCGGGTACGGCGGCCGGGGGCATTCCGGTGGTTCGTGCCGGAAAGGGATACCCAGGGCGGTCACCGCAGCCCTACCCCGTGGGCGCGACACCAGACGCCCGCGGAGGGACAACGTGCTCCTGGTCACATTCCGTCGCCGTCCCGCGGGTCCGGGCCGCCCCTCCAGGCTGGGGCAATACGGGCACTTCGGCCACTCTCGTTGACACCTTCGCCACCCGAATGGTGGGCTCGGCGGCACACCTAGGCCGCAGCCGGGACGGCGGGCCACGAGGGGGAACCGTGCGACTCGGGCGTGGAAGAGGGGCGGCCGTACTCGCGTTCGCCGTGGTCGCGAGCGCGTTCGCCACAGCCCCCGCGGCTGTCGCCGCGCCGCACGGACCGGCGGCCTCCGCGGACGACCGCGGGGAATCCGGGAGCGCGGTGCCCGCCGTCTGGCCCCGCCCGCAGTCGCTGCGCGCGAACGGCTCCGCGGTCACGGTCACGGACCAGGTCGTCCTGGTCACCCCCGCCCCGGAGGCGTCCGGCGCGCGCTCCGGCCCCGCTGCCGGCACGTACTCCCCGGGCGCTCCCCTGACTCCGCACGCGCCGGGCGTGAGCGTCGACGCGTACGCCCCGGACGGCGATCTCGACCCGTACGCGCTCGAAGCGCTGCGCGCACTGCTGCGACAGGCCGGCGCGCGCACGATCACGACGGCGCGCGACGGTGACGCGCTCCCGGCGCACGCCCTGGTGGTGCGCCTGGGGTCGGAGCCGGCGGACACCGGCCGGCGGGGCGCGGGTCCCTTCGGCGTCCCGCCCGTCGCGCCGGGCTCCCTGGAGCGGGTGCTCACGGCGCTCGGCGCCGCGCCCCGCACCGACCTCCCCTCCGGCGGCTACCGGCTGGCCGTCGGCCGTGTCGACGGCCGGGACACGGTCGCGCTCGCGGGGGTCGGCGAGGACGGCCTGTTCCACGCCGTGCAGACCCTGGGCCGGCTCCTCGGCGACGGCCGAAGGATCGCCGGCGTGGTCGTCCGGGACTGGCCCGGCACCGCCGCGCGGGGCGTCACCGAGGGGTTCTACGGCAGCCCGTGGACCCCCGAACAGCGCCTCGCCCAGCTCGACTTCATGGGTAGGACCAAGCAGAACCGCTATGTGTACGCGCCCGGCGACGACCTCTTCCGGCAGGCGCGCTGGCGCGAGCCGTACCCGGCCGGGGAACGCGCCCGCTTCCGGGACCTCGCGGAGCGGGCGCGCCGCAATCACGTCACGCTGACCTGGGCCGTGGCCCCCGGGCAGGCGATGTGCTTCTCCTCGGACGCCGACGTGAAGGCGCTGACGCGCAAGCTCGACGCCATGTGGGCGCTCGGGTTCCGGTCCTTCCAGCTCCAGTTCCAGGACGTCAGTTACTCCGAGTGGCACTGCGAGGAGGACGCGGACGCGTTCGGCTCCGGCCCTGCGGCGGCGGCGAAGGCGCAGGCGCGGGTGGCGAACGCCGTGGCCCGGCACCTGGCCGCCCGCCACCCGGACGTGGCCGCGCTGTCGCTGATGCCGACGGAGTACTACGAGGACGGTCCGACCGACTACCGCCGGAAGCTGACGGGCGCCCTGGACAAGGGCGTCGAGGTCGCCTGGACGGGCGTCGGCGTCGTGCCGAAGACCATTACCGGCGGCGAACTGGCGCGCACCCGGGCGGCGTTCGGCAGCCATCCGCTCGTCACCATGGACAACTACCCGGTCAACGACTACGCGCAGGACCGCGTGTTCCTCGGCCCCTACCAGGGGCGCGACCCGGCGGTGGCCGCGGGCTCGGCGGCCCTGCTCGCCAACGCCATGCCCCAGGCGGAGGCGTCCCGCATCCCGCTGTTCACGACGGCCGACTACGCGTGGAACCCCCGGGACTACCGGCCCCAGGAGTCCTGGGAGGCCGCGATCGAGGACCTCGCCGGCAAGGACGCCCGGGGCGCGGACGCGCTGCGCGCGCTGGCCGGCAACGAGGCGTCCTCCGTCCTCGGCGGCGAGGAGTCGGCGTATCTGCGCCCGCTCATGGAGGCGTTCTGGCAGGCGCGGACGACCGCGGACCGGGCCGCGGGCGAGCGTGCGGGACAGCGGCTGCGCGCGGCGTTCACGGTGATGCGCGAGACGCCGCAGCGGCTGGCGGGGCGCCCGATCGCCACCGAGGTGAAGCCCTGGACCGAGCAGCTGGCGCGCTACGGCGAGGCCGGCGAGACGGCCGTCGCGCTCCTCGACGCCCAGTCGGCCGGTGACGCGACGGCGGCGTGGACGGCGTACCGCGCGCTGAACCGGCTGCGCGGCGAACTCGCGGCGAGCGAGGTGAAGGTCGGCACGGGCGTGCTCGACCCGTTCCTGACGCGGGCCCGTACGGCGTACGAGCAGTGGGCGGGCCTCGGCAACGAGTCCTCCGACGCCCCGAAGGGTCCCGGAGCCGCGGGGGACGGCGGTACGGGGACCGGCGGGGGAGCCACGGCGGAGCCGGGTGGCCGGGACGGCCGCGCGGACGGCGGGGACGCCGCGCCGGGCGACGGCGGCGAGCGGGACGGCCGTGTCGTCCGGCTCCCGCGCCCCCGCTTCCTCACCGACGTGAGCGTGCTCACCGACCCCGGGGTGACGGGCTTCGTCGAGGCGCACGTCCTGGGCGAGGGCTGGCGCCGCCTCGGCGCCCTCAGCGCGGGCGGTGCGACGGAGATCGGCGCGGCGGAGATCGGCGTGACGGGCGTGCGCGTGGACGCGCTGCGGGTCGTCGGACCCGAGCGCTCGCAGGTCCGCCACCTCGTGCCGTGGTTCGCCGACACCCCCGCCGCGGCGCTGGAGCTGACCCGTTCCACGAAGGACGTGGAGATCGGCGGCACGGAGCGGATCACGGCCCGGCTGACGTCACTGCGTCCCATCGGCGTCAGCGGTGAGCTGACCGCGCGGGCGCCCGAGGGCATCCGGGTCAAGGTCTCGCGGCCCGCGCCGAACCTGGCGCGGGGCGCGGTCGTCGACAGCGTCGTGGAGGTCACGGTCCCGCCGGGAACGCCGTCGGGCACGTACGAGGTGACGGTCGCCTTCGGCACGCAGACCCGGACGCTGACCGTCCGCGCCTTCCCGCGCACCGCCGGACCCGACCTCGCCCGCACCGGCACGGCCTCCTCGTCCGCCGACGAGACCCCCGACTTCCCGGCCTCGGCGGCCAACGACGGTGACCCGGCGACCCGTTGGTCCTCCCCCGTGGACGACGGCGCCTGGTGGCAGGTGGAGTTCGCCGAGCCGGTGCGCCTCGGCCGGCTCGTGCTGACCTGGCAGGACGCGCACCCGTCCGCGTACCGGGTCCAGGTCTCCGCCGACGGACGCGTGTGGCGCACCGCGACGACCGTGACCGACGGCCGCGGCGGCCGGGAGTCCCTCCGCTTCGACGAGAGCGGCGTCCGCCACGTACGCGTCCAGGGGATGCGGCGGGCGACGGCGTACGGATACTCGCTGTGGTCGGCGGAGGCGTACGCGGTCGCGGAGGCGGCCCAAGGAGCCGACGGACAGGAATCCTCCGCGCCGTGAACCGGCGGGCCCGGAGCCGTCGATAGACGGGGTGTGAGACTGTTCCGCCCCAGAGGGGGCCACCGGGAGGACGATTCGGACGCGGCGCTGCTGCGGGCCGTCTCCGACGGGGATTCCGCGGCGATGGCCGCGCTGTACGACCGGCACGCCGGCTGGCTGCACGCGCGGCTGACCCGGCGCTGCGCCGACCCCGAGACCGTGCGCGAGGTGCTGCAGGACACCTTCGTGACGGTGTGGCGGTCGGCGGGCGGCCACCGGGGCAAGGAGGCCGGCGGCTGGCTGTGGACGATCGCCGCACGGCGTCTGGTGGACGCGCGACGGGTCCAGGAGCGGGCGGAGCGCGTGCAGTACACGGTGCCGCAGCCCGCTCCGTCCGCCGAGGAGCGCGTACTGGCGGAGCTGGAGTACGGCGACGTGGGCACGGCCCTGGACCGCATCTCCCCCGAACTGCGCGAGGTGCTGAGGGCGACGGTCGTCGACGGGCTGACCACGCGCGAGGCCGCCCGCCTGCTCGGCATACCCGAGGGCACGGTCAAGACCCGCGCCCTGCGCGCCCGTGCCGAACTCCGCAAGGCCCTGGCCCAGTTGAACCCGCCCCAGGGCTCCGGCGCGCGTCCGGCCCTGGCCCCGTCCCCGCTGGGAGGCCCGGCATGACCGGTTGGCACGCCCCCGACGACCTCGTCACCCGCTACGCGGACGGCTCCCTCGCGGAGACGGACGCCTGGTCCCTGGAGAAGCACCTGGAGCGCTGCGGGCCGTGCGCCGCGCGCGTCTCGCACGCGGCGCGGGCGGGCGCGGCGGGGCCGGTACTGGCCGAGGTCCGCGACGCGGTCCTGGCGGCGGTGCTCGAAGCGGCACCGGCCACCGCGGCCGTGCCCGCCGCCCGGGTCCGCACGGCTCCCCCGGCCGCGTCCGTGCCGGACCGCGCCCCGGCGGCCCCGCGGGCCCCGCGGGCCTCCGGCGGGCGGCTCACCCGGATCCTCTGGGCCGCGGGACCCGCCGTGCGCGGGGCCTGGACCGGGGCCGTGCTGCTCGTCGCCCTGGGCGCCGTCGCCCTCGCGTACGGGGGTGGAGGGGCGGGCGCACGACCCCTGCTGCTGGCCCTCGCCCCCGTCGTCCCGGTGGCCGGGGTCGCCCTCTCCTACGGACGGCACGCCGATCCGCTCCACGAGATCGCCGCGTCGTCCCCCTCCGGCGGGCTGCGCCTCCTGCTGGCGCGAACGGCCGCCGTGCTGGCGGTCAGCGCGCCCTCGCTGACGGCGGCGGGGCTGCTCATGCCCTCCTCGGGCCCGCGGCTGCCCGCGGGACCCGCGGCGGCCGGCTGGCTGCTGCCGGGGCTGGCCCTGACCCTGGCCTCGCTCGTCCTCTCGGGCTGGCTGGGCTGCCGTACCGCGACGGCGGTGGTCGGCGGCGGATGGCTGCTCGCCGTCTCGGCCCCCCTCCTGCTCTCCACCGGCACCGGTCTGACGGCCGGTCTCACCGAGCAGCTCTCCCTCTACTTCACCGGCGCCTCCTCCCAGGGCTGCTGGGCGGCGGCGACCGTGCTGTGCGCCCTGCTCCTCGCCGCGCGCCGCACCGCGTACGACCGTCTGGAGACGATGTGAACAGGCACGACACGACCGCCGCAGCGCCCGTCGGCGGTGCCGGGCACCGCTCGGCCGCCCCGGCGGGGCACGACCGGAACGGCTCGGGGGACACCGCCGTGCGGGTCTCCGGGCTGACGGTCCGGCACCGCAGGACCACCGCCCTGGACGGTGTCGACCTCGACTTCGGGCTCGGCGTCCACGGGCTGCTCGGGCCCAACGGCGCGGGCAAGACCTCCCTCGTCCGTGTCCTCGCGACGGTCGCGGAGCCCACGGCGGGCCGGGTCGAGCTGCTCGGGAGCGACCTCCGCGGCCACCGGGAACGCGCCGCGGTCCGCCGGGAACTGGGCTACCTCCCCCAGGACTTCGGGTACTACCCGGGCTTCACGGTGCGGGAGTTCGTCGCCTACGTGGCCTGGCTGAAGGAACTGCCGGGGGCAGGGGCCGACGCGGCGGTCGAGCGGGCCGTGACCCGGGTCGGCCTCGCCGACCGCATCGACGCCAAGGTCAAGACCCTGTCGGGCGGCATGGTCCGGCGCGTGGGCATCGCGCAGGCCATCGTGAACGACCCGCGGCTGCTGCTCCTCGACGAGCCCACCGCGGGCCTCGACCCGGAACAGCGCGTGGAGTTCCGCGCGCTGCTGCGGGAACTGGGCCGCACCGCCACCGTGATCGTCTCCACCCACCTCGTCGAGGACGTGGCCGCGGCCTGCACGGAGGTGACGCTGCTCGAAGCGGGGCGGGTCGCCTACCGGGGCACGCCCGCCGCGCTCGCCGCACTCGGCGCGAACGGCCACGAACACGACGGCAACGCCATCGAACGCGGTTACACGGCGGCCCTGCGCGGCCACCGCGCGGCGACGGGGGCGGGCCGGTGAACATCCGCGTCCAGCCGGACGGAGACGGCCCGGCACACACCCCCGCCCGAACCGCCACAGACACCGGCACCGGCACCGGCACCGGCACCGGCACCGGCACCGGCACGAGCCACGGAAGCGGCTCCGGACCCGACACCGGCCACGAGAACGGTACCGGCCGCGACGTCGGCCCGGGTGACGGCCGCGCCCGCGCACGCCGTTCCGGGCCGCACCCCCTGCGCGCCGAGTGGCTGCGCGGCTTCGCCCCCTGGGCGGCCGCCGGGCTGCTGCTCGCCCTCGCCTGGGCGATGACCGCCAAGGCGGACCAGTGGCAGGGGAGCTGGGGGGCGACGACGGCACTGCTGAGCACCGTCGCCGCGATGATCGGTGTCCCGTTCGCGCTCGCCGCGGGCTCCTGGCAGGGCGGCAGGGAACGCAGACGCCGGACGGCGGAGCTGCGCTCCTCCACCGCGCGTACACCGCTCGTCCAGCTCCTGGCGGCCGCCCTGCCGCTCGCCTGCTGGCTGACCGCGGCCCACCTGCTGGTGGTGGCCGGGACACTGGCGGCCTGCGCGCCGTACGCGTCGGCCGGCGGACCCGCCTACACCGTGTTCGCCGGGAACGCCCTCACACTCGCCGCCTGCACGGTCCTCGGTCACACGGCCGGGCGGGCCGTCCCCTTCCGGCTGACCGCCCCACTGCTCGCGATCGGCGGGTACGTCGTCGTCGGCGCCCTCGGCACCCGGTCGTCCGACATCCACCACCTCGCGCTCTGCATGGCCCACGTCCTCGGTGACAACGACCTCGCCGTCTGGTGGTACCCGCTGGTGTCGACCCTGTGGGCGGCCGGGCTCGCCGCCGCCGCGGTCCTGGCCCTCACCGCGTACCGCCGTGCCACCGCGCTGCTGCCGCTCGCGGCCGCCGTCGGCGCCGCCGTCCTCCTCGTCCAGACGGGCGACGGCCTGCTGCGCGACAACCCGCTCTCCCACCGCCAGGTGTGCGACACCTCGACCACCCCGGACATCTGCGTCAACGCCACCTATCCGGGCATGCTCCCGGAGGTGACCCGCGCCCTGTCCGGCCTCACCGGCCGCCTGGAGGGCGTGCAGAACCTGCCGGTCCGCTACGAGGACCTGTGGCGGGAACCGCGACGGAACGAGGCACAGCTGCCGATCCTCAGCCCCATCGGCTGGAGCGTCGTCCGCGGCGAGGTGACCGATCCGGAGCGGTACGCGTGGGAGGCGGCCCACATGCTGGTCCGCCCGGACTGCAGCGGGGCGCCGACCACGGGCCGGATCACGGCCGTCGACGAGGCCGTACTGCGCTGGCTGGCCCCGGATCCCCGGTCCGCGTCGAATCACGAGTACTTCGTGAAGCAGGCCCGGCAGGATGGGGACACGAAGGAACTCACGAGGCTCCGGGCGGAGGACCAGGCGTACGAGCACCTCACCGCGATGAACGACGACGAACGCCGTTCCTGGCTCGGCCGCTACTTCGCGACGGCCGCCGAGTGCGCCCCGAAGCCGAGCGAGGTGCCGTCCCTGTGAACGCCCGACGGACGTCCCTCCCGACGTGGTCCGCCCCCGGACACCGGTTCCGCTCCCTCGCCCTGTACTCCCGCTCGCGGGGCGTCCCGACGACCCTCGCGGCCCTGGCCGGCGCCGCGCTGTTCACGGTGTGGATGGCGAGCCGCCCGGACGCCTACCTCGACCCCGAACGCAGGGTGCCGCTGATCGCGCTCGCCCCGCTGCTGGCATCGATGGCGATCGGCGTGAGTCTTCACACGTACACCCGTGAGCTGGACGACACCGCCGTGCGCCGCTGGTGGCCCCGGCGCCTGGCCCACCTGCTGTTCCTCAGCGCCCTCTCGGCCGCGCTGCTGGCCCTCGCCGTGCCCGGGCACGCGCAGGAGTTCGGCGCGGCGGCGATGGTCCGCAACACACTGGGGGCCATCGGCATCACGGCCGGCTGGGCGGTGCTGGTCGGCGCCAGGCTCAGCTGGATGCCGACGACGCTGTACTTCAGCGCCATGTACCTCTCGGGCACCTCTTCCCGTGTGAACAACGCGACAGTCGTGGGCTGGATCGTGCAGCCGGGTCCGCAGCACGGCGCCTGGGCCGTCGGCCTGGCACTCTTCGTGGCCGGCACGGCGCTCTGCGCAGCCCGTGGGGCCCGCCCCGAAGGACCTCGCGTCTGACACGGGGTCGCACGGGCCGGGCCCACGGACCAACGCGAAGGCCCGGATCGTCAGGCTGATATGCCGTCGATCCGGGCCATGGCGTCGTCCGCGCCGTACGGTTGCAGGTAGGGCATCCAGCGCGGGTCCCTGTGCCCGGTTCCGATGATGCGCCACGCGAGCCCCGTCGGCGGGGCGGGTTTGTGGCGCAGGCGCCAGCCGATCTCGACCAGGTGGCGGTCGGCCTTGGTGTGGTTGCAGCGGCGGCAGGACGCCACCACGTTGTCCCAGGCGTGCTGACCTCCGCGGGAGCGCGGTATGACGTGGTCGACGCTGGTTGCGACGCCACCGCAGTACATGCACCGGCCGCCGTCGCGGGCGAACAGGGCTCGCCTGGTCAGCGGGACGGGCCCCCGGTAGGGAACCCGTACGAACCTCTTCAGCCGGACCACGCTGGGTGCGGGGACAGTAACGGTCGCGCTGTGCATGAAGGCGCCGGATTCCTCGAGGCAGACAGCCTTGTTCTCGAGGACGAGGACGAGCGCGCGGTGGAGCGGTACGACGCCGAGCGGCTCGTACGACGCGTTGAGGACCAGGACATGCGGCACGGATGCCTCCTTGTACGCCGGCGGCGCGTGGCTCGCGCCGGGACGATCTGCAGTCAGTCTCCCCTCATGCCTGGTGACGGCGCCACCATGTCCCGGTAACGGGCTGGGAGTGTTTTCGACCACATCCCCTACATCCCCAGGTGAGCACGGTCTCTCCCCTGAAGATGACAACGATCCACACACAATGCCCCGTTAGTGTGGTGGTTCTGCCCGGTCGGCACCCCCTCCTGTGTCCCCCGCCGCGGGCAGACAGCTACGCCTGGAGGTACCTGCTGTGTCCCTGCCCTTCCTATCGGCCCTGGCCGCCGGTCCGGCACCCTCGCCGTCGCCCTCGACGACCGGTCCGGTGACCCCCACGTTCCAGGACGCCCAGGAGAGTGCGACCCACGCGGCGAGCTGGGTCGAGGAGAACTGGTCGACCTGGCTGGCCATAGGTCTGCGCGTACTGCTGGTGCTGGTGATCGCCACCGTACTGAGGGTGTTCGTGCGCCGGGCGATCACCAAGCTCATCGACCGGATGGGCCGTACCGCCCAGGCCGTCGACGGCACGGCTCTCGGCGGTCTGCTGGTGAACGCGGAGCGCCGCCGCCAGCGCTCCCAGGCCATCGGCTCGGTCCTGCGCTCGGTCGCCTCCTTCCTGATCATGGGCACGGCCGCGCTGATGATCCTCAGCACGTTCGAGATCAATCTGGCCCCGCTGCTCGCCTCCGCGGGTGTGGCCGGTGTCGCGATCGGTTTCGGCGCCCGCAACCTGGTCACCGACTTCCTCTCCGGCGTCTTCATGATCCTGGAGGACCAGTACGGCGTCGGCGACGTGATCGACGCGGGCGTGGCCTCCGGCGAGGTGATCGAGGTGGGGCTGCGCGTGACCAAGCTGCGCGGGGACAACGGCGAGATCTGGTACATCCGCAACGGTGAGGTCAAGCGCATCGGGAACCTCTCCCAGGGCTGGGCGACGGCCGGTGTGGACGTCACGGTCCGCTCCTCGGAGGACCTGGACCACGTCCGGACCGTCATCGGCGAGGTCGCCGAGGCCATCAGCAAGGAGGAGCCCTGGAGCGAGCGTCTGTGGGGCCCGATCGAGATCCTGGGCCTGGACAGCGTCCTCCTCGACTCCATGGTGGTCCGCGTCTCGGCCAAGACGATGCCCGGCAAGGCCCTCTCCGTGGAACGCGAGCTCCGCTGGCGCATCAAGCGCGCCTTCGACGCGGCGCAGATCCGCATCGTGGGCGGCCCCACCGCGCCCGCGGAGGAGGAGCCCCTCGACCCGGCGGCCGCGGTGGCGGCACCCTCGGTCTTCGCCAACACGGAGTCCCCGCAGTCGGTGGCGACCGCGCCCATCCCGGCTCCGTCGAGCATGCCGAAGTAGGACCGCCGCGGCGGGCGAAGGGGGCGGCACCCGGATGTTCCGGGGGCCGCCCCCTTCCGCGTGCGCGCCCCCTTCCGCGTACGCGCACCTTTCCGCGTACGGGCCCTTTCCGCGTACGCGCCCCGGCCGACCCGGCCGGCGGTTGCCCTTGACTCCCGCACCCCCTCCGGCCTACTTTCCTCGCACCAGCAATAGGAAACTTTCCTAACAGTGGTCTCGGGTGGACTTCCCGAAGGCACCCCTGGAAAGCTGGCCGGCCGAGAGGGCAGGTGGCGACAGACATGGCAGGAACCGCCGGCACGCCGGGCACCCCGCGCGTCCTGCGCGCGATGAACGACCGCGCCGCCCTCGATCTGCTGCTCGCGCACGGCCCGCTCTCCCGGACCCGGATCGGGAAGCTCACCGGGCTGTCCAAGCCCACCGCCTCGCAGCTCCTCGCCCGGCTGGAGGCCGCCGGCCTCGTCCTGGCCACCGGCACCAGCGAGGGGCGGCCGGGCCCCAGTGCCCAGCTCTACGAGGTCAACCCCGGTGCCGCGTACGCGGCGGGACTGGACGTCACCCCCGAGCGCGTCCTCGCCGCCGTCGCCGACGTCACCGGCCGCACGATCGGCACGTACGAACTGCCCACCCCCGGCCGCCGCCCCTCCCGCCCCGTCGTGCGCCAGGTCACCGACGCCCTCGACGGCGCGGTGAAGGCCGCCGGGCTCGCCCGGGACGACGTCCGCCGGCTGGTCATCGCGACCCCCGGCGCCTTCGACCCCAACACCGGCCGGCTGCGCTACGCCTCCCACCTGCCCGGCTGGCACTCCCCCGCGCTCCTCGACGAACTGGCCGCGGCCCTGCCCATGCCCGTCGAGTACGAGAACGACGTCAACCTCGCCGCCGTCGCCGAGCAGCGCCTCGGCGCCGCCCGGGGACACGAGGACTTCGTCCTGCTGTGGAACGAGGACGGCCTCGGCGCGGCCCTCGTCCTCGGCGGCCGGCTGCACCGCGGCTGGACCGGCGGCGCGGGCGAGGTCGGCTTCCTGCCCGTGCCCGGCGCGCCCCTGGTGCGCCAGGTGACCCGCGCCAACAGCGGCGGCTACCAGGAGCTGGCCGGCTCCCAGGCCATCCCCCGGCTGGCCCGCGAACTCGGCGTCCAGGACGTGCCCACGGGCCCGTACACCGAGGTCGCGGCCACCCTCGTCGAACGGGCCGCCGCCGTCGACGCGGGCCCCTACCGGCAGCTCCTGGAGAGGTACGCGACCGCGCTCGCCACCGGTCTGGCCTCGCTCGTCTCCGTGCTCGACCCCGAGCTCGTCGTCCTCAGCGGAACCTCGCTCACCGCGGGCGGCGAACCGCTGCGCGCCCTGGTCCAGGCCGAACTGGAGGAACTGGCCCCGTCCCGGCCGCGCCTCGTCGTGGGCGACGTCACCGAACACCCCGTGCTGCGCGGCGCGCTGGAGAGCGCCCTCGCGGCCACCCGCGACGAGGTCTTCGACACCTCCCGCTGAGTCCGTCCCGCTCCGCCGCTCCACTCGCACCGTCCCGCAACTCCCCCGTCCCGCCACGTCCTTCGCAGGGAGATCTCGCCATGCCCGGAATATCCCGAAAGGCGGCCGTCGCGCTCGCCGCCTCCGCCTCGACGGTCCTCCTCGCCACCGCCTGTACCGGCCAGTCCGGCGGCGGCGGGGGCGACGACGCGTCCAAGGAACAGACGATCAGCTTCTGGCACGGCTGGAGCGCGCCGAACGAGGTCAAGGCCGTGAAGTCACTGGTCGCGGGCTTCGAGAAGACGCACCCGAACATTCACGTGAACATCGTCGGCAACATGACCGACGACAAGATCAACCAGGCGCTGCGCGCGGGCGGCGCCAAGGCCCCCGACGTGGTCTCGTCCTTCACCACCAACAACGTGGGCAAGTTCTGCTCGTCCGGCGCCTTCGTCGACCTGAACCCCTTGTTCGAGAAGGCGCACATCGACCCGGAGACCACGTTCCCGAAGGCGATGAACGAGTACACCCAGTTCGAGGGCAACCGCTGCACGGTGCCGCTCCTCGGCGACGCCTACGGGCTCTACTACAACAAGGACGCGTTCGAGAAGGCCGGGATCGCCTCCCCGCCGAAGACGTGGTCGGAGTTCGAGAAGGACGCGAAGAAGCTCACGATCGCCAAGGGCGACTCGTACTCCCAGCTGGGCTTCATGCCGAACTACCACGGCTGGGAGTCCACCACCGAGCACTACTTCGGGCAGTTCTCGCCGACGTACTTCGACAGCAGCGGCAAGTCGAACATCGCCGAGGACCCCGCCTTCGCGGCCGGGTTCACCCTCCAGAAGAAGCTGGTCGACGGACTCGGCGGCTTCCGGAAGCTGGAGACCTTCCGCTCCGGGCTCGGTGACGAGTGGGGCCCCAAGCACCCCTTCCACACCGGCCAGGTGGCCATGCAGCTCGACGGCGAATGGCGACTCGGCATGGCCGAGGAGGCCGAGCCCGGCTTCGAGATCGGCGTCGCTCCGCTGCCCGTGCCCGACGACCGGGCCGACCAGTACGGCAAGGGCTACATCACCGGCACGATCGCGGGCATCGCGTCCACGAGCAGGAAGCAGAACGCGGCCTGGGAACTGGTGAAGTACATGACCACGGACACGGACGCGGTGGTCGGCTTCGCCAACGACATCCACAACGTGCCCTCGACGCTCGCCGCCCTCAAGTCGCCGAAGCTGAAGTACGACCCGCGCTTCAAGACGTTCCTGGACATCGCCTCGAACCCGGACTCGACGACGACCCCGCCGTCCGTCAACGGAGGTACCTACCTCGTGACGATCCAGCAGTTCGGGTACGACTACGAGAGCGGCAAGGCGAAGGACCTGAAGGCGGGGCTGGAAGCCACCGCCAAACAGATCGACACGGACATCGCGCAGGCGAAGTGACGCCCTCACCTGCCCGAGGGCAGGTGATTCCGGTCCGTACTGCTCCGCAGTACCACCGCGGGTTCCTGTTTCACGGGCCTCCGCCGACCGGTGAGGGTCGGTCTTACGTGGCCTCCGCAGGCCTGACTTCCCGCCCGTCCGGCGGTAGGTCGGACAACTCCATTGCCCAACGAGGCAACTCTAACCATGCTGATGCGGCTCTCCCGGCCGCCATAGACAGGATGCCCTTCACTTTCATCCTGAGGAGTGGAGCACTGGGCAGATGCTCGACAGTCACGCCCCGATGAGTACCGTCACGCTCGCCTCGAAACGCCGGCGCTCGGCGCTGGTGACCCTCGCCTTCATGTCGCCCTGGCTGATCGGCTTCGCGGTCTTCTTCGCCTATCCGCTGGTCTCGACCGTCTACTTCTCCTTCATGCACTACGACGGCTTCAGGCCGCCGACGTGGAGCGGGACGAAGAACTGGACCTACGTCTTCGAGAACTACCCGCTGTTCTGGCCCGCGCTGCGCAACACCCTGTGGCTGGTCCTCGTCATGGTGACCCTGCGGGTGGTGTTCGGGCTCGGCGTCGGACTGCTGATCACCAAGATCAGGACCGGCACGGGTGTCTTCCGCACCCTCTTCTACCTGCCCTACCTCGCACCGCCGGTGGCCGCCACCATGGCCTTCGCCTTCCTCCTCAACCCCGGTACGGGACCGGTCGACTCGATCCTGGAGAAGGCGGGCGTCACGGCCCCCGGCTGGTTCAACGACCCCGCCTGGTCCAAGCCCGCCCTGACCCTGCTGGCCCTGTGGGGCATCGGCGACCTCATGGTCATCTTCATGGCCGCGCTGCTCGACGTGCCCACCGAGCAGTACGAGGCCGCCGAGCTGGACGGCGCCTCGGCCCGGCAGCGCTTCTGGTACGTCACGCTGCCGAACATCTCGCCCATCGTGATGTTCGCCGTGGTCACCGGGGTCATCCAGACCATGCAGTACTACACGCAGCCGCTGATCGCCGGGAAGGTCGCCTCGGGCGTCATCCAGGGCTCCGGCACGCAGTTCGAGCCCGGCTACCCCGACAAGTCGACGCTCACCCTGCCCCAGCTCGTCTACAACCTCGGCTTCCAGCGCTTCGACTACGGCTCCGCCTGTGCGGTCGCGCTGGTGCTGTTCGCCCTGTCCATGGTGTTCACCGCGTTCCTCATGCGGCGCCGGGGCGGTCTCATCCAGGCAGGTGACTGACCGATGACCCAAGTACTCGACAAACCGGCGGAGTCGACGGCGCGGATCTCCCCGGCCGAGCGCACCGCCCGGCGCAGGGCCCTCCTGGAGTGGATCGCGGTCCACGCGCTCGGCGTGGCCGCCGCCCTCTTCTTCGTGCTGCCCTTCGTCTTCGTGTTCCTGACCTCGCTGATGAGCGACAGCCAGGCGCTCAGCCGCGACCTGGTCCCGCACACCTGGGAATGGGGCAACTACACGAAGGTCTTCGACACCCCCGGCTTCCTCACCTGGTGGAAGAACACCCTGCTGTACGCCGGCCTCGGCACGGTGCTCACCGTCGTCTCCTCGGTCCCCGTCGCCTACGCCCTCGCCAAGTTCCGCTTCCGGGGCCGCGACCTGTCGCTGATGCTGGTCATCTCGATGATGATGCTGCCGCCGCAGGTCGTGATCATCCCCATGTACCTGTTCTGGGCGAAGCAGCTCGACCTGTCCGGCACCCTGTGGCCGCTGATCATCCCGATGGCCTTCGGGGACGCGTTCTCCATCTTCCTGCTGCGCCAGTTCCTGACGACCATCCCGAACGAGTACCTGGACGCCGCCAGGGTCGACGGCTGCGGGGAGCTGCGGACCCTGCTGAGGGTCGTCCTGCCGATGGCGAAACCCGGCATCGCGGCCGTCGCGCTCTTCCAGTTCTTCTACGCCTGGAACGACTACTTCGGCCCCCAGATCTACGCCTCCGAGAACCCGGGTGCCTGGACACTGAGCTACGGCCTGGAGTCGTTCAAGGGCGCGCACCACACCGACTGGAATCTCACCATGGCCGCGACCGTCCTGGTCATGGCCCCCGTGATCCTCGTGTTCTTCTTCGCGCAGAAGGCGTTCGTCGAAGGCGTCACGCTCACCGGAGTGAAGGGCTAACCATGAAACTCACCGTGGTCGGCGGAGGGTCGACCTACACCCCCGAACTCGTCGACGGATTCGCCCGGCTCAGGGACACCCTGCCCGTCGAGGAACTCGTCCTCGTCGACCCGGCCGCCGAGCGCCTGGAACTGGTCGGCGGCCTGGCCCGCCGGATCCTCGCCCGCCAGGGCCACCCCGGCCGGATCGTCACCACCTCCGACCTGGACGCGGGGGTCGAGGGCGCCGACGCCGTCCTGCTCCAGCTGCGCGTCGGCGGCCAGGCCGCCCGCGAGCAGGACGAGACCTGGCCGCTGGAGTGCGGCTGCGTCGGCCAGGAGACGACCGGCGCCGGTGGACTGGCCAAGGCACTGCGCACGGTCCCGGTGGTGCTGGACATCGCCGAACGGGTCCGCCGCACCAACCCGGACGCGTGGATCATCGACTTCACCAACCCGGTCGGCATCGTGACCCGCGCCCTGCTCCAGGCGGGCCACAAGGCGGTCGGGCTGTGCAACGTGGCGATCGGCTTCCAGCGCAAGTTCGCCGGACTGCTCGGCGTCTCCCCCACCGATGTGCATCTCGACCATGTGGGCCTCAACCACCTCACCTGGGAGACCGGTGTCCGTCTGGGCGGTCCCGAGGGCGAGGACGTCCTGCCGCGGCTGCTCGCCGGGCACGGCGACACGATCGCCGCCGACCTGCGGCTGCCCCGCTCCCTGGTCGAGCGCCTCGGCGTGGTCCCCTCGTACTACCTGCGCTACTTCTACGCGCACGACGAGGTCGTCGGCGAGTTGCGCACCAAGCCGTCCCGCGCCGCCGAAGTGGCGGAGATGGAACGGACACTGCTGAAGATGTACGGCGACCCGGCGCTCGACGAGAAGCCGGAGCTGCTGGCGAAGCGGGGCGGCGCCTACTACTCCGAGGCGGCCGTCGACCTGGCCGCCTCCCTGCTCGGCGGGGGCGGCAGCCCGTACCAGGTGGTGAACACCCACAACCGGGGCACCCTGCCGTTCCTGCCGGACGACGCGGTGATCGAGGTGCAGGCCGCGGTGAACGCCAAGGGGCCCGCCCCGCTGCCGGTGCCGGTCGTGGACCCGCTGTACGCGGGTCTCATGGCGAACGTGACCGCGTACGAGGACCTCGCTCTGGACGCCGCCCTGCGCGGCGGGCGCGAGCGGGTCCTCCGGGCGCTGCTCGCCCACCCCCTGGTCGGCCAGTACGCCCTGGCCGACGCCCTGACAGACCGGCTGATCGCACACAACCGGGAGCACCTCACGTGGGCATGACGTCGACGGAGACCGGTGCCGGGACGGCCGCCGGGTCCGGCCCCGCGGACACCGGACCCGGCCCCGCGGGCCTCGTCCTGGCCATCGACGCGGGGAACAGCAAGACCGACGTCGCCGTGGTGACCGCGGAGGGCACCGTGGCGGGCACCGCGCGCGCGGGCGGCTTCCGGCCCCCGGCGGTCGGCGTCGACACGGCGGTGGACACGGTCGCCGACGCCGTGCGCCGGGCCTTCGCCGAGGCGGGCGTCACCTCGGTCGGCCATGTCTCGGCCTGCCTCGCCAACGCCGATCTGCCCGTGGAGGAGGAGCAGTTGGCGGCGGCGCTGCGGGCGCGTGCCTGGGGCGCGGGAGTCGAGGTGCGCAACGACACGTTCGCGATCCTGCGGGCCGGGATCGCCGAGCCGCGCGGTGTCGCCGTGGTCTGCGGGGCCGGCATCAACTGCGTCGGCATGCGGCCCGACGGCCGCACCGCCCGTTTCCCCGCCCTCGGACGCATCTCCGGCGACTGGGGCGGCGGCTGGGCCCTGGCGGAGGAGGCCATGTGGCACGCGGCGCGGGCCGAGGACGGGCGGGGCGGCGAGACCGCCCTGGCCCGCACCCTGCCCGCCCACTTCGGCCTGGACTCCATGTACGCGCTCATCGAGGCGCTGCACCTGGAGCACATCCCGGGCGCGCGGCGCCACGAGCTGGCCCCGGTCCTGTTCGCCACGGCGGCGGACGGCGACCCGGTGGCCCGCGCGCTCGTCGACCGGCTCGCGGACGAGGTGGTCGCGATGGCCACGGTGGCCCTGGACCGCCTCGGGCTGCTCGCCGAGGAGACCCCCGTCCTCCTCGGCGGCGGCATCCTCGCCGCCCGCCATCCCCGGCTCGACGACCGTGTCCGCGAACTCCTGGCCGTCCGCGCGCCCAAGGCGGTCCCCCGAGTGGTCACCGCCCCGCCGGTCCTGGGCGCGGCACTCCTCGGCCTGGACCACGTCCGGGCCCCGGACGAGATCCACGCGCGCGTACGGGCGTTCTACGAACGGGGCCGGTGAGGTCCGCGGGGACACCGGTGCCGGGCTCCGGGACCGTCCGTGACCTGGAGTGCCGGGGCGGGAACCAAACGGATCCGGAACACGTGTTCATGAGAAGGGGGGTGGCGCGGGAAAGGCGTGCTGCGCCGTGATCCGAACAAGATCCAGGCAAGGCCTGTGCGGATGCCGGTACGGGCGGCGATACTTGCCGCCGTGCACGTACGCCGGCCGGCCGTGCCCACCGCGTCCGCGGTGAGCGCGACCGGGCGGATGACCATGGGGGAGGTCGACAGTGACACACCCGCCGAAGGGCAACCCGGCGCCGCCGGGGCAGGGCGGGCCCACGATGCCGGCCGTGCCGGCTCAGTCGGGGCCCCCGGGCGGATCGCCCGCGCCCCAGGGCGGGTTCGGCCCCCCGCGGAACACTCCCCCGGACCCCGGCGCGGCACCGCGGCGCACCGCGTGGGCGGAGGGCGTGGACCGGCTGCGCGCCGCGGCGACGACGGAGCCGGGGCGGCTGCGGATCATCGGCGCCGTCCTCGCCCTGCTGGTCGTCGCGTTCGGCGCGGTCACCGCCTGGCAGATGACGGAACGTTCGGCCGCGGCGGACAACGTGCTGCACGGCAGCCAGCCGCTGAGCGCGAGCGCCGCCGACATCTACCGCTCGCTGGCCGACGCCAACACCGCCGCCTCCAGCGGCTTCCTGGCGGGCGGTCAGGAGTCGAAGGAGATCCGCGAGCGCTACGAGGAGGACATCCGGACGGCGGCCGCGAAGCTGATCACCGCGGCCAACAGCTCCGAGCCGGGCTCCCCCTCGGCCAGGACCATCTCCCGGCTCAACGAACTGCTGCCCCAGTACAAGGGCCTGATCGAACGGGCCCGCGCCAACAACCGGCAGGGCTACCCGCTGGGCGGCGCGTACCTGCGGTACGCGAACGACAAGATGCAGAACGAGATGCTGCCGAAGGCCGAGCAGCTCTACAGGAGTGAGAACCGGCGGCTGAACGCCGACTACGCCGACGCGAAGCCCTATCCGTGGGCCGCGATCGCCCTCGGACTCGTCGCGCTCGGCGCCCTCGCCTGGGCCCAGCGGCGCAACTACCTGCGTACGAACCGGGTGCTGAACCGGGGCATGGCCGCGGCCACCGGGGCCTCCCTGGCCGTGCTGCTGTGGCTCACCGTCGGCCACACGGTCGCCCGGTCCGGGCTGAACGAGTCGTACGACCACGGGGTCCGCTCCCTGAACGTGCTGCACGCCGCGCAGATCGCGTCCCTCAAGGCCCGGGGCAACGAGAACCTCACCCTGGTCAGCCGGGGTGCCGAGACCAAGGTCCTGGCCGACAAGAGGACCGTCGACCTGTACGACTACGACTTCGAGCGGGACATGAAGGCGCTCACCGGCCGCCTCGCCGCGGCGGCGGACCTCGCGAACGACCGCTCGGGCGAGAAGCCCGTCCAGGACGCGAACGCCGCCATGGAGGTCTGGAAGCAGCGTCACGCCGAGGCCCGCGAGGCCGACAACGACGGCGACTACCAGCTCGCGCTGGACCGGGTCATCGGCTCCGCCGACAAGAAGCCCACGGGTGAGTGCTTCGACGTCGTCGACGAGAACCTGACGCTCGCGCTGACGCACGAGGAGAACGAGTTCCAGCAGGCGGCGGAAAACGGCCTGGGCGCCATGACCGGCCTCCCGGTCGGCGCCGCGGTCCTCGCCGTGCTGGCCGCCGCGGGCGCGGTGTTCGGCATCGGCCGCAGGCTTTCGGAGTACCGGTGAGAGGGGGAGTGGCGATGATCGCACGACGTCTGAGGGCGAGCCTGAAGGGCTGGGGCGGCGTGGGCGCGATGGCGCTCGCCTGTGCGACGGCCCTGCTCCTCGCGCTGCTGCTGCCGCGCTCCGCGCGCGGGGACGGCACCGCGGACGCCGGCGGACAGGGCGTGGCCCGGGGCACCCAGGCCAGGGCCGAGGAGTGCACCGACCCGCAGAACCAGAGCCTGGCCCCGTCGGGCGCGGACGGGCCGACGATCGAGGCCATCAAGAACCGCGAGGACCGCCGGCTGGTCGTCGGCGTCGACCAGAACAGCTACCGCTGGGGCTACCGCGACCCGAACAACCCGGAGGCCGGCAGCAACCTGGAGGGCTTCGACATCGACCTGGTCCACGCGATCGCCGAGGACATCCTGGGCGACCCGGACGCCGTCCGGTTCCGGGCGGTGCCGACCAGCCAGCGCATCCCCGCGATCCAGGGCGGCAAGGTCGACATGGTGGTGCGCACCATGTCGATCACCTGTGAGCGTCTCGACCAGGTCGCGTTCTCCGCGCCCTACTTCAAGACCGGCCAGCAGGTGCTGGCCCCGGTGAGCTCCGGCATCACGGGCTACGACAAGAGCCTGGCCGGCAAGAGGATCTGCTCGGCGGCCAAGTCCACCGCGAACGACCGGCTGACGGCGGACCGGAGATCGGGCAGGCTCGCCCCCTCCGCCGTCGTCCTGCCGCCCGTGCCCAACCAGCTCGACTGCCTGGTGCGCCTCCAGCTCGGCGAGGCCGACGCGGTGGTGACCGACGGGGCGCTCGCCGCGAGCCAGGCCGCCCAGGACCCCACGGTCGCGCTCAAGGGCGGCACCTTCACCACCGAGTACTACGGCGTGGCGATGAAGAAGGGTTCGGACGACCTGGTGCGCCGGGTCAACCGCGTCCTCGCCGACTACCGCGAGGACGGCTGGCGGCAGTCGTACGGGAAGTGGCTCGCCCCGACCCTCGGTCCGGACTCCCCCTCGGAGGACCCGCCGGTCGCCCAGTACCGGCAATCGACCTGATACGACTGGAGAGTTGCCCGGCCGCGCACACCGAGCCGCCGGGAAGGCACGAGAACGAGAGGTGATCGATGGGCGTCACGGGACCCCCCGGGCCGGTGATGGACCGGGACGAGGCGGACCGTGCGCTGGCGCGCCTCGGCGCGGAGCACGAGGCCATCGAGACCTCGCTCCTCGCCCTGCAGGACCACGCGGGCCGAAGACTCCTGGAGGGCGCCGAACTCACCGGCTCCACCAAGGAGCGCTGGGCGTCCGCGGAGGCGTCGATCACCCTGCTGTGGGCGTACTTCGACGCGTACGCGGACGCGCTGCGCTCCGCGCGCGAGATCCGTTCCCGCAGACGCTGGTCCAGCCGTGAGGACCTGGTCGAGCTGACCGAGCTGCTGCGCGGTTCGGGCATCACGGTCGCCGGTTCCGCCACGGCCACCGCGAACGCGCCGACCCTCGCCGGCACCGGCAAACTCAGCGAGCGGTTCTCGCTGGCCGGCCTGGTGGACCGGATGAACGAGCTGTACGCGGCCTCGCTCGACATGGTCGTGACCGCGGACGCCGTGTGGTCCGCGCTGCCCGCCCGGATAGATTTACTGGCCGCGGAGCTCCAGCGCACCCGCGCGCTCGCGCACTCCGTGGGCGTGCGCCCCGGCGAGCACCCCTCGGGCGACGACCTGGAGCGGATCACCCGGACCCTGACCGCCCTGCGCGAACGCGTGGTGTCCGACCCGCTCGCCTTCTGGGTCCCCGCGCAGGGGAGTTCGGCTCCCGGCGGCGGCCGTCCGGACACCACGGCGTACGACCGTGAGGCGCGCGCCCTGGAGGACGTGCGCCGGGAGATCGACGCGGTCCTGACGGTGCGCCAGGACGCCGAGGCCCGGCTGGTGAAGCTGCGGGACGTGCTCAGCCGCGCGGACCGCACGCTCGCCGAGGCGCGCAGTGCCCGTGGCGAGGTCCTGGCGAAGATCGCCGCGTCCGAGGTGCCGGCCGTCAGCGGTCCGCCGACGGCGCTCCAGGAACAGCTGGCGGCGGCCGCGGAGTACCGCAGGCACGCGCAGTGGCACCGCCTCTCGCCGCTCCTGGAGGCGCTGGAGGAGAGGGCGGAGGACGAACTCCTGCGCGCACGCGAGTCGTTGACGGCGGTCACCCAGCCGCTGGCGGTCCGTGCGGAGCTGCGCGGACGCCTCGACGCGTACAAGGCGAAGGTCGCCCGGCACGGCTTCGCCGAGGACCCGTTCCTCGTGGAGCGCTATGACGCGGCCCGCCGCATGCTGTGGAGCGCTCCCTGTGATCTGCGGGTGGCGGAGGAGGCGGTCCTGCGCTACCAACGGGCGGCGGCCGAACTGCTGAGCCCGCGGGCGCCCGAACAGGGCGGCCCTGATGACCGTGCGGACCGGAGGGGGCCGGGCGCGTGAGCGTTGAGAGGGGTGCGCCGTGAGCGAGCGGCCGGTGAGCGGGAACACGTGCGGCCGGCCCGGCTGCGAGGGATCGTACGAGGACATGGGAGGCGGCGAGCTGTACTGCGACACCTGCGGACTCGCCCCCACCGCACCGACGCCGGAGTCCTCCCGGACCGGGAGCGTGCCGGAACCCGGTCCGGGTGAGCCGCCGGTGAGCGGGTACACGTGCGAACGGCCCGGCTGCGAGGGATCGTACGAAAACATGGGAGGCGGCGAGCTGTACTGCGACACCTGCGGACTCGCCCCCACCGCACCGGCACCGGGCTCCTCCCGGACCGGGAGCGGCCCGCGGTCCGGTGCGGACGTGGCGGGCCCGGCGTCGGCCGGCGCCTCCGCGCGCGGCCGCGGCTCCGACAGCGTCAGCGCGCGCGCCGGTTCACGCCCCAGCTCGCGCACGTCGTCGCGCTCCTCGCAGTCGCGGCGCTCGGTCTCCGGCCGGCTGTCGCGGTCGCTGTCGGGCCGGTCGACGGGCCGTTCGGTGTCGGTGCGCAGCTCCGGTTCGACGACGTCCTCCTCCGGGCGGGGCCGGCTCGGCGCCGGGCTCGTCGAGGTGCCGGGCGTACCGCGGCCCGACCCGCGCGCGATGGTCCTGGAGAACCCGGAGGTGCCCGAGCGCAAACGGTTCTGTTCGCGCTCCGACTGCGGCGCCCCGGTGGGGCGTTCGCGCGGTGACCGGCCCGGCCGCACCGAGGGGTTCTGCACGAAGTGCGGCCACCCGTACTCGTTCGTGCCGAAGCTCGCCACCGGTGACGTCGTGCACGGCCAGTACGAGGTGATGGGCTGTCTGGCGCACGGCGGGCTCGGCTGGGTGTACCTCGCCGTCGACCGCGCGGTGTCCGACCGCTGGGTGGTCCTCAAGGGTCTGCTCGACACGGGCGACCAGGACGCGATGGCGGCCGCGATCTCCGAGCGGCGCTTCCTCGCGGAGATCGAGCACGCCAACATCGTGCGGATCTACAACTTCGTCGAGCACCTGGACCAGCGGACGGGTTCGCTGGACGGGTACATCGTCATGGAGTACGTGGGCGGCAAGTCGCTCAAGGAGCTCGCCAACGGGCGCCGCACGGCTGACGGCAAGCGCGACCCGCTGCCGGTGGAGCAGGCCTGCGCCTACGGCATCGAGGCCCTGGAGGCCCTCGGCCACCTGCACAGCCGCAACCTGCTGTACTGCGACTTCAAGGTCGACAACGCGATCCAGACCGAGGACCAGCTCAAGCTGATCGACATGGGCGCGGTGCGCAGGATGGACGACGAGGAGTCGGCCATCTACGGCACGGTGGGCTACCAGGCCCCCGAGGTGGCCGAGGTGGGCCCCTCCGTCGCCTCCGACCTCTACACCGTCGCCCGTACGCTCGCCGTCCTCTCCTTCGACTTCCAGGGCTACACGAACGTCTTCGTGGACTCCCTGCCCGACCCCGACAACATCGAGGTCTTCCGCCAGTACGAGTCGTTCTACCGGCTCCTCGTCCGGGCCACCGATCCCGACCCGGCCCGCCGTTTCGCCTCGGCGCAGGAGATGTCCGAGCAGCTCACGGGTGTGCTGCGCGAGGTGGTCTCGGTGCAGACGGGGCGGGCGCGACCCGCGCTGTCCACGCTGTTCGGACCCGAGACCCGGGTCACCGACACCGAGCTGTTCGGGAAGGCCGCCGAGGACGTGTCGCGGCTGGGGGCCCGCCCCGTCCCCGTACGGCGGAGGAAGAACGTGCCCGGGCCGCCCGCCGGGGCGAACGGGTCCCGGCCGCTGCCGCCCGGTCCGCCGGCCGCCGCCGCCCTGGTCAGGCCCGTCGAGGCGGCGGCCACCGCGCTCGCGCTTCCGGTGCCGCGGGTGGATCCCGGCGACCCGAACGCCGGTTTCCTCGCGGGGCTCATCGCGTCCGCGCCCGCGGAGCTGATCACCGCGCTGCGCGCCGCGCCGGCCGCTTCCCCCGAGCTGCGGCTGCGGGAGCTGCGGGCCCGCCTGGAGATGGGTGAACTGAACGGCGCCGGATCGGCCGTGGACGCGCTGGAGGCCGATCACCCCGACGACTGGCGGGTCGTCTGGTACCGCGGTGTCACGGCGCTGGCGACCGGCGAGAACGAGACCGCGGCGCTGTCCTTCGACGCGGTCTACGACGCCTTCCCCGGCGAGCCCGCACCCAAGCTGGCCCTCGGCGTGTGCGCGGAGGTGCTCGGCCAGCTGGACAACGCCGCCGAGTACTACCGGCTGGTGTGGACGACCGACCCCAGCTATGTGAGCGCGGCGTTCGGGCTGGCCAGGGTGCAGCTCGCGGCGGGGGACCGCCGTGGTGCCGTACGCACCCTGGAGTCCGTGCCGGAGTCGTCGATCCACTACACGGCGGCGCGTGTCGCCGCGGTGCGGGCGCGGCTGCGGCAGCGGCCGGTCACCGAGACGGCGGCGCCGTTCCTGGACGATCTGACGGCGGCGGCCGGACAGGTGGAGGCGCTCGACGGCTTCGGTCTGGACGCGGTGCGGCGCGAGCGGTTGTCGACGGAGGTCCTCGGCTGCGCGCTGGACTGGGTACTCTCCGGTAGCCAGGGTTCCGCTCCGGCGGCCGGAGGCGGAACCTCGCTGCTCGGCAGCGAGTTGGACGAGCGTGGCCTCCGTTTCGGCCTCGAACGTTCGTACCGGACGCTGGCCCGGCTCGCGCGGGGCGGCGATGAAAGGATCGACCTGGTGGAACGCGCAAACCGTTACCGCCCCCGGACGTGGGTGTGATTGATGTCCCAGATTCCCCAGCCGACGGCCCTTTCGCGGTGCCCCAGTTGCGAGGAGCCGCTGGACGCGGCTGACCGTTTCTGCGGTGCGTGCGGCTACGACCTGTCGACGGTGTCCGCACCGCCGCAGGACCACCCCACGATCGCCATGAACGGCACCCCGGCCGGCCCGCCGCCCGCCGGCCCGCCCGCCGACCCGTCCGTGGACTGGCCGGTGGCGCGCCAGGCCGGCGGCACGGAGACGCCCGCGCCGGTGCACCGCGCCGCCGACATCCGGGGCACCGATTCGGGTGGTTCCGAACTGCCGCACCCGGAGCACCCGGAGCACCCGCAGGCGGATCCGGCGGCGCCCCGGCCCGCCGCCTCCGGACGGCCCGCCGGGAAGCCCTCGGGCGTACGGTTCGACAGGCCCCCGGAGCCCGACGAGTACCCGCTCGCCCCTCCGGCCGGCGGCCCGGACCGCGAGGTCCCGGCCGATCCCCGCACCGGCGACCTCCCGGCGCCCCCCGCGGAGGCCAAGCTGTGCGTGGCCTGCCGTGCGGGCCAGGTGGACCCCGACGGCTACTGCGAGAACTGCGGGCACGCCCAGCCGCGGGAACGGGACCACATGGAACAGGAGTTGGGCGCGGTCGCCGCGGTCAGCGACCGGGGTCTGCGCCACCACCGCAACGAGGACGCGTTCGCGGTCTCCTCGACCGCGCTGCCCGACGGCTCCCCCGCGGTCGTCGCGATCGTCTGCGACGGCGTCTCCTCCGCGACCCGCCCCGACGAGGCGTCGCTCGCCGCCGCGAACGCGGCCAACGAGGCGCTGCTGGCGGCCCTTCCGCTGGGCACGCATCCGCAGGCGGCCATGCACGAGGCGATCGTCGCGGCCTCGGACGCCGTCAACGCCCTGGCGGGCCCGGACACCGCGCAGGGCGAGCACGCGCCGCACGTGAACGCGCCCGCCTGCACCATCGTCGGCGCCCTCGTGACGCCCACCCTGCTGGTCGTCGGCTGGGTCGGAGACAGCCGCGTCTACTGGGTTCCCGTCGACCGCTCCTCGATGCCGGCCCGGCTCACCGAGGACGACTCGTGGGCCGCGCAGATGGTCGCCGCGGGCCTGATGAACGAGGCCGAGGCGTACGCCGACGAGCGCGCCCACGCGATCACCGGCTGGCTCGGCGCCGACGCCTACGAACTGGAGCCGCACACCGTCTCGTTCAAGCCGGACCGGCCGGGCGTGGTCGTGGTGTGCACCGACGGACTGTGGAACTACGCGGAGACGGCGGAGGAGATGGCCGAGGCCGTCCCCCTCGACGCCGCCGAGCGGCCGCTGCACGCCGCCCGGGTCCTGGTCGGCCACGCCCTGGACGGCGGGGGCCACGACAACGTAACAGTGACCGTCCTGCCGTTCCCCGCCCCCTCGCAGGGGGCAGGATCGGCCTGAGGCCGCGAAAGGACGGGGGCGGCCGCGGACCGGAGGGGACCGGTCCGCACCCAGTCAGCACCTCCGCCGGGGGGCGGAGTCCTAGGGGGACCAGAAGGCATGGCCAATTTCTCGAAGTCGAACGTGCCGCAGTTCTCGGTCGACGTGTACCAGAACGAATACCTGCCGGAGGGCGGCCGCGAGGTCAACGCGATCGTCACGGTGAGCGCGACCGGCGGGGGCACCATCGGAAGCGCGGTCTCCGCGCCGCACCTGTACACGGCGGGCCGGGCACCGGACGCCGCCGTGGCGATCATGGTCGACTGTTCGGGTTCGATGGACTATCCGCCGGCCAAGATGCGCAACGCCCGCGACGCGACGGCGGCGGCGATCGACACCCTGCGCAACGGGGTCCGCTTCGCCGTGATCGGCGGCACGCACCTCGCCAAGGAGGTCTACCCGGGCGACGGGCGGCTCGCCGTGGCGGACGCCTCCACCCGTGAGCAGGCCAAGCAGGCGCTGCGCAGGCTGAGCGCCGGCGGCGGCACGGCGATCGGCACCTGGCTGCGGCTCGCCGACCGGCTGCTGTCCTCCGCGGAGGTGGAGATCCGGCACGGCATCCTGCTCACCGACGGCCGCAACGAGCACGAGTCGCCCGAGGACCTGCGGGCCGCGCTGAACTCCTGTGCCGGACGCTTCACCTGTGACGCGCGCGGGGTCGGCACCGACTGGGAGGTCAAGGAGGTCACCGGGATCGCCTCGGCGCTGCTCGGCACCGCCGACATCGTCGCCGACCCCGCGGCCCTCTCCGCCGACTTCACGCACATGATGGAGACGGCCATGGGCAAGGAGGTCGCCGACGTGGCCCTGCGGGTGTGGACGCCGGTCGGCACCGAGATCAGGTTCGTCAAGCAGGTGGCGCCCACGGTCGAGGAGCTGACGGACCGCCGCACCGGGGCCGGACCCCGCGCGGGCGACTACCCGACCGGCTCCTGGGGCGACGAGTCCCGCGACTACCACGTGTGCGTGCGGGTCCCGACGGCCGGGATCGGCCAGGAGATGCTCGCCGCCCGGGTCTCCCTGGTGATCCCGCACGACGACGGCAGCGTGCAGAACCTCGGCACGCCGGGGCTCGTGCGGGCGGTGTGGACCGACGACATGACCGCCTCGACGTCCATCAATCCGCAGGTCGCGCACTACACGGGTCAGGCCGAACTGGCACAAGTCATCCAGCAGGGTCTCGATCTTCGCAAAGCGGGAGATGTCGATGGAGCGACGGCCAAGCTGGGACGGGCCGTCCAACTCGCCGGAGCCTCCGGAAACGCCGATACTGCGAAACTGCTCGCGAAGGTGGTGGACGTGGTCGACGTCGCGGCAGGTACTGTGCGATTGAAAGCCCGTGTCGCGGAAGCCGACGAGATGACCCTCGAGACACGGTCCACAAAGACTGTTCGTGTAAAGAAGTAGCGGAAAGTAGCGAGCCCGGCCCCGCGGGGATCCGGAGAAACCCGGTCATGGCGACCGGAAAAGGAAGGGGGAAGGACCGACATGCCGACATGCCCGAACGGACACCAGTCGGGTTCCGACGATTGGTGCGAGGTCTGCGGTCACCGCATGCCCGGTGGCGTGCCCCCGCTCCCGCCCCCGCCGCCCGGCGCCGGGTACGGCTACCCGGCGCCCGGTTCGCCGCCGCCCGTACCCGGTGCCCGCTCCGGCGCGCCGGACGCGGGTGCCGAGCTCTGCCCGCAGTGCCGCACGCCCCGTGAGGGGGCGGCGCCGTTCTGCGAGGAGTGCCGCTGGAACTTCCTGACGAACACCGCGACCTCGTACACACCGGCGGCGCCGCGTCCGCCGGCCGGGAACCCGGGCGGCTCCGGCATCCCCGGTGCTCCCGGCGGCCCCGGAGGGCCGTCGCCGTACGGCGGTCCCGGCGGACCGGGCGGCCCCGGCGGCCAGAACCCGGCACCGCGGTTCCCGCAGCCCGGACAGGGACAGCCGGGCGGCCCCGGTCCCGGTGGCCCCGGTCACGACTCGTTCGAGTACCAGAGCTCGCGGCCCTCGCAGGTGAACCGGCCCGCCGAGCCGATCCCGCCCGGCCCGGGAGCCCAGCCCTACGGCAGCCCCCAGGGCTTCGGCGAACCGCCGCGCCCGGCGGCCCCGTCCGCGCCCGGCGGCCCCGGTGCTCCCGGCGGCCTTGGTGCCCCGCAGCAGGCATACACCCAGCAGCCCTCCTCGCCGCCCTTCACCCAGGGCGGTCCGCAGCCCGGCGGTCCGGCCTTCGGTGGCGGTGACGACGACTGGGTGATCCCCCCGCCGTCCCCCGGCGCGCCCGGCGGTCAGGGTGGTCCGGCCGGCCCCGGCCTGCAGAGCGACTACGGCTACCCGCAGCCCGGCGCCACCCAGGCTCCGCCCGGTCCCGGCTACCAGCAGCCCCCGGCGCCGCAGCAGTCGCTGTCCTGGAGCGCGACCATCGCACCGGACCGCGAGTACTTCATGGCGATGATGCAGCGCTCCGGCCCCGAGGCCGCGGGCCTGAACCTGCCCGCGTACTCGCCGGAACTGCAGCGCCCGCTCCTCGGCAACCAGATCACCATCGGCCGCCGCAGGCACTCCACCGGTGACACCCCGGACATCGACCTGTCGGTGCCCCCGGAGGACCCGGGCGTCTCGCACCAGCACGCGGTCCTGGTCCAGCAGCCGGACAGCACCTGGGCGGTCGTCGACCAGAACTCGACGAACGGGACCACGGTCAACGGCGGCGAGGAGCCCATCCAGCCGTTCGTGCCGGTACCGCTGCAGGACGGCGACCGGGTGCACGTGGGCGCCTGGACGACGATCACGATCCGGCGCGGCTGACCGCCGTCCTGCCGGGCCCCCTCGACGGCGGCCCGGCAGGTCCCGCGTGGCTCAGGACAGCGGCCAGGTGTGCGGCCCCCCGGGGTCGTCCAGCCAGGCCCTGGCGCCCTTCTCGTCGACCGTGACCCCGTACCGCTCACGCTGCGGCCGGCCCTCGTCCTCCCACAGGGCGTAGGCGTCCTGCGGGTCCAGGCGGCCCGCCGTCAGGGCGAGCAGGAAACGGAACAGGTCGTCGCCGCGGGCCCGGCGCGGCACCCCGCCGGTCCGGGCCGGCTCCGGCTCCGGTCCGGACCGGGTGGCGCCGCGCAGCGGCACGAAGAAGGCGGACGTGTGCAGGAAGCGTCCCTCGGCATGACCGGGGTCCCGGACCTCCAGCGCGATCAGGCCGGTGGCCAGCGGCGCGAGGACGCGGGCTCCGGGACGGCACTGGACCAGCCAGGGGGGCGGGATCGTGGTCAGCGTGCAGGTGGCGATGATCCGGTCGAAGGGGGCGCGCTCGGGGACCCCGCGCGCCCCGTCGCCGGTGACGACGGTCGGGTGGTACCCGGCGACGTCCAGATGCCGTCGCGCGGCCTCCGTGATCTCCACGTCGAGGTCGACCGTGGTCACCGGACCGTCGCCGAGACGGTACGCGAGCAGGGCCGCGTTGTAGCCGGTCCCGGCACCGATCTCCAGGACGGCGTCCCCGTCCCGCACCTCCAGCTCGGCCAGCATCTTCGCCATCAGCGACGGCTGGCTGCTGGAGGAGACCAGTTCCCCGTCCCGTACCCGGGTGGCCAGCGGGGTGTCCGCGTACGCGCCGCGCAGCCAGCGCTCCCGGACGCGCGGGTCCGGGTCCTCGCCCCACAGGCGCTCGTAGCCGCCGACCACGCCGAGGTAGTAGTACGGCACGAACAGGTGGCGCGGGACCGCCTCGAAGGCCTCCCGCCACACGGGATCGCCCTCCCAGGCCCCGCTCCGCTCGATCTCGCGCACCAGCGCCGCCCGTGCCCGGTCGGCGAGGTCGTCGGGCCCGGGGCCGGATCCTTCGAGAGCCGGTGCGCCCATACCTCCACTGTGCTGCCGAACGGGCCGCGAGGCGAGCGCCGGACCGGCGCCCCCGGGCACCCGTCCGCCGCGGAACGTGTGGTCCTAAGGCTGGAGACCTCGGTCGCCCGGTCTGAGAACATGGGGGCGTGAAAGAGATTCGGCGCGGCACGCTTCAGGAGCAGACCTTCTACGAGCAGGTCGGCGGCGAGGAGACCTTCCGCCGCCTCGTCCACCGTTTCTACGAGGGTGTCGCCGGGGATCCGCTGCTGAAGCCCATGTATCCCGAGGAGGACCTGGGCCCGGCCGAGGACCGCCTCGCGCTGTTCCTGATCCAGTACTGGGGCGGCCCGACGACGTACAGCGACGACCGCGGCCACCCCCGGCTGCGGATGCGGCACGCCCCGTTCAAGGTCGACCGGGCGGCGCACGACGCGTGGCTGAAGCACATGCGGGTGGCCGTCGACGAGCTCGGCCTCTCCGAGGAGCACGAGCAGACGCTGTGGAACTACCTGACGTACGCAGCCGCGTCGATGGTGAACTCGGCGGACTGACCGCCGTCCGCGGCGAGGACACGACGGCCCGGCCGCGGCTTTCGGCGGCGGACGCCGTGCCCGGCCCGCGGCCCCGGCGCGGATGCGGGGGCGCGGGGCCGGTGAACCGGGGTCAGTGAACGCTGACGCCCAGTGAGCCGAGTCCCGCCCTGCGGACGGCGACCGACCCGAACGGGGTCCGCAGGCGCAGCCACGCGCCGGACGAGTACAGCGCCAGCGGACCGCCGACCGGGGGGACCTGTCCTTCGGCGGAGACCGGCGCGGGCGGCACGGGCCGCAGGAATCCCAGGGACTGCGCGGCGTGCGCGGCCCGCACGGGAAGGCGGGTGTCACCGACCGGCCGGGACCATATCTCCCGCCCGACCCGGTCGAGTTCGGCACGGGTCCGCAGTTCGGGGGCCAGTTCCTCGGTGCGCGACCGGAACTCGGCCACGGCGGCGGCGACCTCCGCCCGTACGGCGTCCGGTCCCGGCAGTCCCGGCTCCGGAAGCCAGCCGCCGCGGGGCGGCAGGACGCCGGCCCACGGGGGGCCGGTGACGGCGGCCGGGACACCGACGGTGGCCGCCTGCTCCTCGACGGACTCCAGCATCTCGCCCGCGGAGACGGTCACGTCGAGGGTGACGTCGAGCCCGTTCTCGTACGGCTTGGCGAGCCGCGCCGTACGGATCGCGAGGACCTCGAACGACGGCGGCCGGCCGAAGACCGCGAGCGTGGTGGCGCCCGCCTTCAGGCGCACGGCGGCCGCGCGGTCGTAGTGGACGAGCCGGGAGAGGAAGGCGGCGAGGTCCGCCGCCTCCCCCGCGTCGGCGAGGTGCAGGACCGTCATGCCGCGACGGCCTCGTCCTCGTCGTCGCGGTACGACTCCAGGAAGTCGCGCTCCTCGGCCGTGATCCGGCGGGGACGCTGGTTCTCGAAGTCGAACGGCACGATCACCGTCGAGGCCGTGACGTAGACCTGGTCGGGGTCCTTGACCTCGTAGGTGATGGTGAAGGACGCCGCCCGGATCTGCGTCACCCACAGCTCGATGTCCACCGGCGCGTGCCGGTGGACCAGCTGCCTCTTGTAGTCGATCTCGTGGCGCGCCACCACGGACCCCTGCTTGAAGTCCTTCTCCGGGCGGAACAGGAAGTCGATACGGGCTTCCTCCAGGTACCGGAGGAACACCACGTTGTTGACGTGGCCGTACGCGTCCATGTCCGCCCAGCGCAGCGGGCAGCGGTAGATGTGCCGCAAGATCGATCAGCCCCGGGTCAGCTTCTTGTAGGTGGCGCGGTGCGGACGCGCGGCCTCGGCGCCGAGCCGCTCGATCTTGTTCTTCTCGTACGACTCGAAGTTGCCCTCGAACCAGAACCACTTGGACTCACCCTCGTACGCGAGGATGTGGGTCGCGACCCGGTCCAGGAACCAGCGGTCGTGGGAGACGACCACGGCCGCGCCCGGGAACTCCAGCAGCGCGTTCTCGAGCGAGGACAGCGTCTCGACGTCGAGGTCGTTGGTGGGCTCGTCGAGGAGCAGCAGGTTGCCGCCCTGCTTGAGGGTCAGCGCGAGGTTGAGGCGGTTGCGCTCACCACCGGAGAGGACACCGGCCGGCTTCTGCTGGTCGGGGCCCTTGAAGCCGAACGCGGAGACGTAGGCGCGGGAGGGCATCTCGACCTGGCCGACGTTGATGTAGTCGAGCTCGTCGGAGACGACGGCCCACAGCGACTTCTTCGGGTCGATGTTCTCGCGGCTCTGGTCGACGTACGAGATCTTGACGGTCTCGCCGACCTTGATCGAGCCGGAGTCCGGGGTCTCCAGACCCTGGATCATCTTGAAGAGCGTGGTCTTGCCGGCGCCGTTCGGGCCGATGACACCGACGATGCCGTTGCGCGGCAGGGTGAAGCTGAGGTCGTCGATGAGGACCTTGTCGCCGAAGGCCTTGGAGAGGTTGTTGACCTCGACGACGATGGAGCCCAGGCGCGGGCCCGGCGGGATCTGGATCTCCTCGAAGTCCAGCTTCCGCATCTTGTCGGCCTCGGCCGCCATCTCCTCGTAGCGCGCGAGACGGGCCTTGGACTTGGCCTGACGCCCCTTGGCGTTGGACCGCACCCACTCCAGCTCTTCCTTGAGCCGCTTGGCGCGCTTGGCGTCCTTCTGGCCCTCGACCTTCAGGCGGGAGGCCTTGCTCTCGAGGTACGTGGAGTAGTTGCCCTCGTAGCCGATGGCGCGGCCGCGGTCGAGCTCGAGGATCCAGCCGGCGACGTTGTCGAGGAAGTACCGGTCGTGGGTGACGGCGACGACGGTGCCGGGGTACTTCGCGAGGTGCTGCTCCAGCCACTGCACGGACTCGGCGTCCAGGTGGTTGGTGGGCTCGTCGAGGAGCAGCAGGTCGGGGGCTTCCAGGAGCAGCTTGCACAGCGCGACGCGACGGCGCTCACCACCGGAGAGGTTGGTGACGGGCCAGTCGCCGGGCGGGCAGCCGAGGGCGTCCATGGCCTGCTCGAGCTGGGTGTCCAGGTCCCAAGCGTTGGCGTGGTCCAGGTCCTCCTGGAGCTTGCCCATCTCGTCCATGAGGGCGTCGGAGTAGTCGGTCGCCATCAGCTCGGCGACCTCGTTGAAGCGGTGCAGCTTGCCCATGATCTCGGCGGCGCCGTCCTGGACGTTCTGCAGAACGGTCTTGGACTCGTCGAGCGGGGGCTCCTGGAGCAGCATGCCGACCGTGTAGCCGGGCGACAGGAACGCGTCACCGTTGGAGGGCTGCTCGAGGCCCGCCATGATCTTGAGAACGGTGGACTTACCGGCACCGTTGGGACCGACCACACCGATCTTGGCGCCAGGCAGGAAGCTCAAGGTGACGTCGTCGAGGATCACCTTGTCGCCGTGCGCCTTGCGCGTCTTGCGCATGGTGTAAATGAACTCAGCCAAGAGAAACCGTCCGGACGCTTGAAATCGGCAGTGGGCAGATACACCCCATCTTGCCTGACGGCCAGCCCTCGGGGGAAACCCGTTCGGCGGAGGGCCTGTGACCTGGGGTTCTACCGCCGACGACTGTGGCTCGCCTGTCACTGTCTGTCGCCGTCGGTGGTCCTCGGCCAGCCTCGGACGGCCCAGGGACGGCCCAGGGACGGCCCAGGGACGGCCCAGCCGGGCCCACTCAGGCTGAGTCACCGCCGATGTCAGTGGCCGCGGCTACGGTGCACCCACCAGCGAGGGCAACACCCTGGGGAGGGGCTTTGGGGGCCAAGACGGGCTTTCTGGTGTACGCCGACGGCGACGTGCCGGGGCTGCTGCGAGAAGTGGGCACAGCGGACCTCGAACGGACGGCCGGCATGATGCGGCGGCTCTACCCGGGCTGGGAGATCGAGGAGAGCAAGGGCTCGAATCTCTGGAGCGGTGTGTATCCCCCGGAGGGGACGGCATACGCGGCGAGCTGGCCCGGCGTGGAGATCATCGGTGACCAGAGGGTGATGATCGACGCCCCCTCCGAACTTCCGGAGTACCTGGTGGCGGCGAGCGCCGGCCGATGCCTCGTGCTGCACGCCATGCACAGCGTCGTGGACTGGCTCGCGTTCGCCGTGTGGGAGGACGGTCGGCTCGTCCGCTCCCTGAGCCTGTCCCCCGACAGCGGCATCATCGAGAACATCGGCGAACCGCTCCCCTTCGAACTGCCCTACTGGGCCGGAGACCGCCCGGCCGACGTCATCCCCTGGCCGGACGAGGACGAAGACCCGTACCCGCTGCCGTTCCATCCCTTGGAGCTGGGCGAAGACGCGCTGCGGGCACTCTGCGGCTTCGTCCGCGAGGGCTGCCCCGAACCGGACGACGTCGACGCGGACAGCATCCGCCTGCACGGCTTCCGGGTGCGAGACCCGCACGGCCCTGATCCCGTGGAGCAAGAAGCGGCACGGCAAGGAACCATGGAAGCCATGGGCACACCACGCTTCTTCGCCATGGGCCCTGACGGCTCGCTGATCGAGAGCGACGGTCTTTAGCTCAGGACTCCTTCGTCCCGAAGCAACTGACCGGAGCGCTCTACCTTGGGCTGGGGTGCCTCTCACCTGCTGAGATAGTCCGGAGGCGTCCGCGCTCGTCCGCCGCTGTCCGTCGGCGTTGTCACGCAGTTAGACACTCACCTGCGGCTGGCGCAGCTCCCGCGCGGCCGGCCCTCAGGGACCGAGCACGCCCAGCGCGCCGAGTATCAGGCAGGCGGTACCGAAGAGGAAGAACCCACCCACGGCGATCATGGCTGCGCCTAGCTTCCCGACGCCGGCACTCCTGCCCTCTTGCGGGACCAGCGACCCCAACGTCTTCTGCCTGAAGTCGAGATACGCAGGTAGCTGTCCGGTCCGCCGCAGCATCCGCCCGACGCTGATGAGCGCTATGCCGAAGACCAGCGTGAGCAGGCTCGTCTGGAGCTGGTAGGCCGGGTCGTGCCCGTCCGAAACAGCGATGATCACGGAAGTTCCCCCAGGACAGCCAGACAGGGTCGTTGTCCGGCGGAAAGAAGCGCCCCATCTTGCCTGACGGCCACCCCTCGGGGGAAACCCGTCCGGCCAGGGGCCCCTGACCTGGGGTTCCGCCGCTGATCTCTGTGGACAACCTGTCGCTGTCGGTCGCCATTGGTCAGCCTCGGCGACTCTCGGACAGCCCAGGGACGGCCCAGCCCTGGCGCACTCGACTGACGCCGACACCTTCGACGCGCCCCGTCTGAACCTCAGCCGACGACAGTCAGCCACGACGGCGAGTGCGCCGACCGGCCACGCGCGCGTATGCCTCGCTGCACCTCCGCCAGCCTCAGCCACGCTGCCTGTGCTGTCGACCAGAGCAAGCTGCAGCGGCCGGCCCGTGCCGACAGCACTAAACCCTCAGTTCGGAAAGCGCGTGCACTCTGAACTCAATTGAGTTGCTGACCTGCGCTGGAGCTGAGCCGCCGCCTGTTCAGCCGTGTGCTGGGGGCCCGGCGTTCTCCGTGGTTCCCTGCAGGATCCGGCATGCGTCTGGCACGGAAACGATACGTAGAGGTACAGCTTCTCCCAGGGCACGGTTCTTGAGAAGTCAGTCAGGCGCTACGGTTTTGTACTTCTGAGCCGCGCCCCCGCGCGACCGCCTCTCTGGAGATCAGCTGCCATGTCCACGATCACTCCATTGCTGCCTGGAGACCCCGAGCGCATTGCCTCCTACCGCATTCTTGGTCGGCTTGGGACTGGCGGCATGGGAACCGTGTACGCGGCTACAGACCCCGGCGGCCGTCGAGTCGCCTTCAAGGTGGTTCATGCCCAGCACGCCGCGGACCCAGAATTCCGAGCACGCTTCCATCGCGAGGTTGCGGCGCTGCGCCGGATAGGCGGTCCATGCCTAGTGCCGCTGGTGGATGCGGCCCCGGCGGCCGACATTCCGTGGCTGGCCACCGACTACGTTCCGGGTCCTACCCTTCAACAGCATCTGGCCACAGAGGGGCCGCTGACCGGAATGCAGTTGCACCTCTTTGCGGCTGGCACCGCCAGTGCGCTGGCCGTTATCCACGCGGCGGGTGTCGTCCATCGCGATCTCAAGCCGACAAACGTCATCCTGGCACCGCAAGGCCCCCGTGTCCTGGACTTCGGGATCTCCCACATTGCCGACGGCACGATGATTACCCGGACAGGGACGATGTCCGGAACCCCTGGATGGATCAGCCCCGAACAGTATCGAGACGGATCTGTTGGAGCACCTGGTGATGTATTCGTGTGGGGCGTGCTCGTCGCCTATGCGGCGACCGGGCGGCTTCCCTTCGGTTCTGGCGCTCCTGATGCGGTGGCGTTCCGTGTAATGCGTGAGCAGCCGGACCTGGAAGGGATGCCCGAGGAACTGCGCGGCATTGTCGAAGCCTGCCTGGTCAAGGATCCGGGAGAGCGACCAGCGGCCGACACGCTCGCTGAGGAGACAGCGGACCTGCTGGGCCGACAGGTGACTCAGGTTCTGGGCGGTGTACCTGACCAGTCCACCCTGGTAAGCGACGTCATGTCACAGCAATGGCACATACCGGCCGTTGATGACCAAGCTTGGACGACCTCTGGGGCCCGGGGCCGTCACAGGCGCTTCGCCTGGCTAGCGGCCACCATCGGCGTGCTTGTTGCGGCAACTGGAACCTGGGCGGCGACAACTCTGGACAGGAGCGGAGTGACAACCGACAACTCAGCCAGTCGTGCATCCAACCGCTCCGCTGCCACTTCCACTCAGGGCAGCACCTCAAGCGTGACGCCGTCCACCAGCACGACGCCCACTGTGCGCGCCGTTTCCTCACAGTCCTCGACGCCTCCACCGTCTCTGACACTCAGCAGGACCCAAGTCCACACGATCACTCCTTGGGCCATTGGCGGTTACCCCGCCGATGGCATCACTGTCACCGGCGAGACCATCGGCTCATGCTGGAGCTCATCTGAGGCCACGATGCGTCTCGATGCCTGGCGGTGCAGCGCCGAGAGCGAAGTCCTTGACCCGTGCTTCGCTCCAGACGAGAGTCCTGATCACGAGGCCCTGCTCTGCATGGGCACCACTCCCACCAGGATGGTTCGACTCACCCTGACCGAGCCATTGCCAGGCAATAATTTCCATATCCCTGGTGGACCTCAGATCTCTCCCATCATCATCGTCTTGCCTGACGGCAACACCTGTCGCGTGATGACGGGTGCCACCACGGTGGTCGCCGAAGAACGCATGAACTATGCGTGTGAGAAGGGCGGTCACCTGTACGGAGAGCCAGACAAGGCTGACGCAGTCTGGACCATCTCGTATCGGGCTGAAGCAGCGGGTACCAGCGTCAGCACCTCGATCGTCAGCGCTTACCAGTAAATACGGTCCGGGGTGAAGGATTCTGGCCTTCGAATCTGCATGTTTTGCAACTGGGGTGCTGGGCGGTGTGCAGCCACGTTCACCTGCGTTCATAGGTGGCCAGCCATCGCGGCGGCAGTGGATCCGGGTCTCGTCTGAACGGCCGTAAACGGCGCTGAATAAGACGGAAACTGAGACTGGGCCCGGCCCGTGCCGAGCTGCCCGAAAGCCGTGTTCCTCTCACAGGGACACGTCGTGGAGTGGTGCTCAGGGGTGCTGCCGAGTGCGCGTGTCGTGGCTGGGCGCCAAGGGATCGAAGGGCAACTCAGGGATGCCTAGTTCTTGGCGCATGGCGGATGCGGTGGCCTGAACGGCCTTGTAATAGGTGTGCTGTGCGGTCTGAAAGGTGCCATCCGTAACGTAAGCGCCATCCGCGAGTAGATCGCGCAGAGTTCGAACGGTACGGAACGCCTCGACGCCCAGCTCGACCACGCGAGGCGGGGCAAGCATCGTCAGGCTAAACCGTTGCTCGAACAGACCGGACTCTGAGAAAGCGGCACGGATTGCACGCCTGCGATCATCAGGGGTGTCATACGCAGCTTCTGAGGCGAAGCGCATGCTCTCTGTCGAGCGGGCCAAGTGAGCGAGATAGGTCACGAAGGCCTCGCGCAGAACAGTCTGCGAGTCTGCTCGTTGGGCACGCCTCCAGCGGTCTCGGTCCACAACGAACGTCGCGACGATGCCAGCGAGTGCGCCAGCTATGGCACTCAGAGGTGCAGTCCAGTCCATATACCGTACTGAGCACACGCTGTTGCGTGCTGTAAAGAAGGAAGTGGTCCCAGGCGCTGAAGATCTCAGCTTGGGAAGCTGCGGTCACTTGCGGTCGGTTCGACTACTGACCTGGGCGAACGTTCAGAACATGGCCCTCCCGGACCGAGCTCTCTTTACCGTGAGTCCCCGCGGTTCCCCGCCCGATCTGGTGCGCAAGTGGTGCGGCAGCTGGCGGGGGCTTCGGTCGCCTGTCTCAGTCGCCCTCGTCTGGCGACGTCGGCTCACTGTCCCCGCCATACAGGTCGCCGCGGAGACGAGCTTTGGCTGCTTCGAGTCGTGCGCCGTAGTCGGGCATGAAGAGCTCGCTCAGCGTCTTGTCCAGCGTGCCTGAGATCGCATAGACCGGTGACCAGACGGCTCGGTCGCGGATGATCCCCGCAAGGTCGTCCGACTTGAACATCACCTGGTAGAGCCAGTCAGACAGTACGAATGCTTGATCGCGCGTGAGTCTGATGGTGATCGTGTCCACTTCTTCCACAGTCTCAACTTAGCTGCCTCAGCCAGCCATGCCCCTGGTGCAACCGCAGCCGGAGATCAACACGTTCTCCAACTACGGCTCTCGGCAATGGCCTCTTCATCCCGAATGAAGTTTGAGCAAGATCGATACCTGCGGATCTTGTAAATATGCAGGTCAGGGCATCGGTCTGAGGTGGTGTGGCGGGGTCACGGTTGGTCTCTGGAGGAAGATCATCTCCCGGAATTCTCCCAGCGAGGGGCACTGTGCCTGGGTTTACCTCGAAGCCCCAGCTGGGAGCTGCATTGCGCAAGCAAGTTTGCCTGGCTGTCTACCGGTGGCCCCGCCCTGCTCATGCCTGGTGCCAGTACGCACTGGTGCGGGCGCAGCCGTCTTCGGGAATGCTGCCCCAACAGGACTGGGGCGGTCATAGGTTGGCGGCCAGGTGATCATTGGTGGGGGCTGGTATGGCAGATCGGGATCTGCGCGCGCTGTTCAGTACGAACGACCGCACGCTTGGGGCTGCGGAGGCGTTCACGAACCGGCAGGCGCAGTGGGGGTTCGTGGTAGCCGCGCTCGCCGAGCATCTGCGGCATGTCAACAGTCCTGCCTTCGCTCCGGATGACCTGGAAGCCGCCCGAGACAACGTGGTGGTTTTCCATGGGATCGGTGGCATCGGGAAGTCCACGCTGTCGCGGAAGTTCGAGGCGTCCCTCTCTGATCCGGGGCAGCGCCCCGCCCAGTGGAGTGCCCCCGCATGGGGCGGAGTGCGGATCCTGCCCGTACGGATCGATCTCGCGCGCTCCGCGAATCCCGACTTCGAGAAGGTCGTGCTCAGCGTGCGCCTCGCGCTGGCCGCGATCGGCCGGCCTCTGCCTGCTTTCGACGTGGCGTTACGCCGTTACTGGGAGCATCAGCATCCAGGGGATCCGCTGGAGGACTTCCTCAACCGCGGCGGCCTGACCGCCCGGTTCGGCAAGGCGTTGCCGCAGCAGATGCAGTCCGCGCTCGCCGACGTCGCCCAGGCCCTACTGCTGCCGGGCACGGTGGGCTCTGCGATCGGGCAGGTGACCGGGGCGCTCGTCGGAGCGCTGCGCGAGCGTCGGCAGACCGTGCGGGCGCTCGCTGGCTGCGTACGCCTGGCTGATCTCCTGGAGAGCGAACCGGATCTGGACTCCCTGTCCTACTACCCACACCTGCTCGCCTGGGAGCTTGCCCGGCTACCCACCGCGAAGAAGGTCACTCCGGTGATCTTGCTGGATGCCTTCGAGGAGATCGGGGACCGCACCCACCGGGACTTTGAACGCCTCCTGCAGCGCCTGGTGTGGCTGATGCCGAATGCCTTCTTCGTCATCACCGGCCGCTCCCGCTTGCAGTGGGCCGACGAAGCCCTTCAGGGCCAGCTCGACTTCACCGGCCCCGCCGCCTGGTCCGGCCTGGTCGCTCACGACATCCCCCAGACCCGTACGGAGTTCCCCGCCCCCGGCCGTGAACGGCAGATGCTGATCGGCGACTTCTCCTTCGAGGACTGCGACGACTACCTCGCCCGCCGTCTCTCCGTAAACGGCCACCCCCTGATCGGCGATGCCATTCGCAGGGTGATCGGGCAGCGCTCGCACGGCCTGCCGTTGTACCTGGACCTCTCCGTGATGAGGTTTCTGGAGCTCCGACGCAGCGGGCACACCCCACAGCCGACCGACTTTGACCACGACTTTCCCGCGCTGATCGCCCGAACTCTCTCCGACCTCACCGCCCCCGAGCGTCAGGTCCTGCGCTCCGCCAGCCTCTTCTCCTCCTTCGACGTCGCCCTGGCGACCCGGGCCGCAGGTCTGCCCCAAGAAGCGCCGGCGCTGCGGCTTGTCGAGCGTCCCTTCGTGCGAGAGACGCCGTTCGGCCTGTGGCCCTTCCACCTCCATGCCCTCATCCGCGCGACGATCCGGGGCGCCGACGACCAGACCGACGACCGGTGGTCTCCGGCCGACTGGCAGCAGGCTGCCGTCCGGGCCCTCGCCGCCCTCGGAGAGCAGTGGAGCAGGGGCTCGGACCGCGATCGCCTACTGCTCGTGGGCTGCTTGCGCCAGGGACTGGCCATCGCCCGCGACTACCGTCTCGACCTTGGCTGGCTCATCGAGGCCGCCTGGACGTACATCGGCGACTCCGTATGGGAGCCACTCGACTTGGCCGCCAGCTCCGAAGCGGAGGGCGTCACAGCCACAGCCGCCGACGTGCTGGTGGAGTTGCTCAGTGCGCTCGCCCGCAGGCAGCACGAGAACCGCGCCCGCACAGTGGAGCGCCTGGTCGCAGTTGCTGACACCGGGCTGCTGCCTGCGGAACTGCACGAGGTCGCCATCTACTACCGGGCCAAGGCGCAGCGCGACCTCGGGCACACCGAGGGATCCCGCCAAGGGATGCAGGTGGTCGCCGCAGGTGGGGGACGTCTCGCGGCGAATGCCCGCCGTGGGCTCGCTCATCTCTCCCGGCTCGCTGGTGATTTCCCCACCGCTCTTGAAGCCGCCGAACACTTGGGCTGGGCAGGCCGGCACCACCGCGTCGTGGGCGACGTGCGGTGGGTACAGGGCGACATGGCCTCGGCTGCAGAGGCTTTCGGGGCAGCCCGCGTAGAAGGCGAGGAGCACGGCAAGAACGGGGAGGCGGCCATGTCACAGGCCATGCGGGCCTTCACCCTCTCCTTCACGACCGACCCCACCACCGATGATGAGATCGACCTCGGTGAACATCTCCTGTCCCGGGTCGACCTGCGCGCTGCGACCCTGGACGTACGGATCGCAGCGCTCCTGCGCGACGCCGGCACGGATATGGGAGTCGAGGACCGGGCGCAGGTACTGGCCGCCGAGATCAGTACGTCGGGGCTGCTCTTCGTCCAGGCCAAGCTCGAGTTGGCACGCGCCTTCCATCACGCCATCCGCGACGGCCAGGCGGGCGTCGCCTCCAGCATCAGCCGACTCCGTGAGCTGACCCGTGAGGGCTACTACGCCTACTACGTCGACATCGCCCACTTCATGGCCGACCTCCCGCTCGACAGCCCCTCCCGCGCACGGTGGCTCGACGAGCAGCGGACAGTACGCCAACGCTGGCGCAGCATGGTCATCGACCGACGCGCTCTCCTCGCGTCACGGTCGGCCACCGGAACGCCGTAACCAGTCGGTGCGGCTCGAAAGCTGCTGGACGCCTCAATTGGAGTGCACGAAACAGTAGTTCTGGAGTCTGCTGCACGATCGGGTGACATCTTGACTTGCCCTGTGGGGCGGGTGGGAAGGATGCCGCAGCGGGCGAGTGCTTAGAAGGCGCCTGGCCCGTGCACCCGCGACAGCTTCCTGGCCTGAGCGGTCACCAGCATCAACAACGGTTTACCACGCGACTTTGACAGGCATTCGACACAGCGCGGATTACTCATAGATGGTCGCGGCCTGCAGAGCTCGTGCGAAGAACGTCCAGTCGCCACTGGCTGGCAGCTCGCGGCCGGCGTTGCTGTACCAGCCGTCGGCGTCATCGATCCATGCCGCCAAGGCTTCCAAGAAGCTCGGGAGATCCGCGTTCTCCCATGAGCTTCCGTCCTCGGCGTGGCTGCGCTGCAACGAGCGAACGAAGGCGGCCAGGGCCTCTCTGCTGTCAACATGCTCAAGAGAACTCGTCATCCCTGGGACCCTACTTGTGCACCAACCCTGAGACCTGGTGAGCACCGTCTTGTAAGGGCGGACGTGGTCGGCGACGCACTTCCCCAGGTCGCTTCGGTTGTAGCCGCTACCCAGGTGTACGGCGCAACTCGACTGTGGCGAACCGTAGTTGACCGTGGTTGACCGCACGATGTGGCACGGCTGTGGCACACGACCTTCTGATCCGTAGCTCTATGTGGATCGGTCACGGACGGTCGTATCGGACGTGCAGCGGTCCAGTGCAGCGGCCAAAGCACGAGACTGGTCGTTGCGGTTGCTGTACTTCGCTGCTGTACAGCCGGTGCTCGTCCAAGTGTGGTGGCTGCCCGCCAGCCCGGTCTTCTAACCTGTTCGCGTGATCGACTACGACGATTCCGGACGCCCAACCGTTCAGGTGGGGGACCCCGGTCCCGTCCGCCTGCTGTTGTCGGAGCCAGCACGCCCGTTCGAGGATGAACCAACGCTCGACTTCCTCATCAGAGCCTGCGGGCCCTGGGGAAGTGTTGAGACTTCGGTGGAGACCTGGGATGGCGACGGCCTCGACACCTTCTTCGCCTCGCTTGCCGAAGACTTCCGGGGCTGGGAAGGTGCACGTATCTGGCACTCCCTCTGCCATGACCTGACCCTCTCAGCCGAGCACCGTGGTAGCCACGTCCAACTGACCTGGGGCATCCACGATCGGGCGCCCTCTGAGGAATGGCACTTCGAAACCATCACGGCGCACGCGGCTGGCGAGGACATGCGCAACCTCGCCGCCGACATCCATACGTTCATTGCGAGCATCGCCAAGTAACAGAAAGAGTCCCAGGTTGGTGCGTACCATCCATGAAGAGCGGCCAGCCCCGCAACGGCCACGGGCTTGAACCTGTGGCCTCATCCTTATCAGGTCGATCCTTTGGGGCTCCCGGGCCTGCATTGAAGTCGCTCCGTGCCCTTAGATCGGCCGTTCAGGTCCGCACTGATCCGCAGTCGTTCGCCGCTGTTGGTGTCAGCCATTGATGTCAGACATCAGTCGCCGCTTGACGCTCTGACCAAGACCAATGAAGCTCGAAGCCACGGAGCGTCACGGAGTCCACGTAGGATTCCGAAGCTCGATCGCCGGTTATCGAAAAGTCACATTCGGTGCGGTATGGCTCCGTCCTGCCAGCGGTAGAGGTCGCGCAGCAGGGAAATCTCAGCGCCGTGATGGATCAGTTCCCTATTGACGTGCAGGACCCTGTTCTCCATGGGAAACCGCTCGGGACCCACTGTGGGCGGATTCTCCAGGTCGGCGTCCGAGAGCGCGCGGACCCCCTCGTTCCATCTCCCGTACATCTCATCGAGCTGTTTCAGCGCCTCGTCAGCTGTCCCCGCGTAGGCGAATGTCTGGGAGTCGACGTCCTGGCCGCCGAAGTACCATCCGACCCGATAGCCCAGGCACGAGACGATGATGTGTGCCAGCCGCCAGGCAATCGTGGTCACCGGCGCCGACACTGGACCAGGGGACGCGAAGTCCACCGTCCACGCCCCCGAACCTTCCGACATCGGTGCGGCCGACGTGCCACGCGGGCGGACGCTCCAGCAGCCGCGCACCGGCTCCCAGAAGTACTCCTCATCGGTAAGACCGTCCAGCCGTGGCCGCAGGTTCGTGCGCCAGTGCCAGTCCAGCTGCTCCCCGAGCCGCTCGCCTCTTGTCATTTCCGCACGCTACATACAACGGAGACCTGTGACTGAGCAGTTCACTTGGCGAGTTGAGCGTTGGTCGGGCACATGTCGTCGACGGACTCAACCAGACCCGTGGCCTCGGCTGCGACGACGTCGCCCTTCCTCCGCGGAGTACCGGAAACCAGCGGCGCGCTTACCGCCAGGCAGTGGTGGTGGCGATGACGGCTTGGGCCAAGGCCACGGGTTGGTTGCGGGCAATGAGGTGCCCGGCGCCGCGGATGGGCCGGACTGTGGTGTGAGGAGCCAGGTGCAGCAACTGGTCGATGTCCTCGCCGGTGAGCGCCGAGCCGTTGTCGCCATGGACGAGCAGGAGGGGCAGGTCGAGTTCCGCGGTGACCTGCCGTAGCCGTGGGACCTGGGCGAGGATGTCCTCGACGAGCACGGTGTGGGCGCCGAGCGGGCCGACAGAAGCGAGGAAGCGGCGAACCCTGGAGGGCTCAAGGCAGGGTACGACGTCGACCAGCACCAGCCCCGCCACCCTGGCTCGCACTGCCGGATCCGCGAGAGCGGCGATGGCGGCGAGCCCGCCGAGTGAGGCACCGACGACCACGCTTGCCGGTGGCTCGGTGTGCACCATCGCGGCGACGTCGTCCGCGCACGCGGACAGTGTCCGAGCGCTGCCCTCGCTGTTGCCGTGGCCTCGCTGGTCGAAGGCCAAACATCGGTACCCGGCATCAACGAGGACCTCGCTGACCGGTCTCCACACCTGACGGCGTTCGCCACCGGCGTGAAGGAGCAGGAAAGTCGGCCCGGCACCGACCTCCTCCCCGCGCAGGATCACATCGGGGCGAGTGATGCGCCGTTCGCGTGGGGCGGTAGGGCCGATCATGAAACTGACACCTCCCCTCCTCCTGCCGCAAGTGTCCTTAGAACTCCTAACGAAATGATCTTTGGGGTGGTTGGAACACTCCGGGACCGTTGATCCGGGGGTGCGAGGTGGCTCGGCCGAAGCCGTGGGAAGTCGACGACGAGTTGTGGGCGGTGATCGAGCCGCTGCTGCCCATGGTCGAGCGTCGGACCAAGCATCCAGGACGCAAGCGGCATCCGGACCGGCTGGTGTTCCAGGGCATCCTGTTCGTGCTGCACACCGGGATCGCCTGGGAACACCTGCCGCAAGAACTCGGCTTCGGGTCGGGCATGACCTGCTGGCGCCGTCTGGCCGAGTGGACCGAGGCCGGCGTGTGGCCCCGGCTGCACGAAGTCCTCCTCGCCAAGCTGCGTGGCGCAAACGCCCTGGACTTCTCCCGGGCGGCGGTCGACGGCTCCCACATCCGCGCGTTAAAGGGGGAGCCAAGACCGGACGAAGCCCCGTCGACCGGGGCAGGACGGGCAGCAAGCACCACCTGATCACCGATGCCACCGGCATCCCGCTCGCCGTCACCCTGACCGGCGGCAACCGCAACGACGTCACCCAGCTGATCCCACTCCTCCAGGCCGTGCCGCCTGTACGGGGCAAACGCGGCCGGCCCCGGCGCCGCCCGGACGTGGTGCTGGGCGACCGCGGCTACGACCACGACAAGTACCGCCGACTGGTCAGGGACCTGGGCGTGAAACCGCTGATCGCCCGCCGCGGCACCGAGCACGGCTCCGGCCTGGGCACCCAACGCTGGGTCGTGGAACGCGCATTCGCCCACCTGCACTGGTTCCGCCGCCTGCGGATCCGCTGGGAGATACGCGACGACATCCACGAAGCATTCCTCACTCTCGGATGCACACTCATCTGCTGGCGACGCCTGGCTTCAGTTCAGCGCCACCACTCATAGACGCCTGGTGAGGACTGCAGGACCTCGCTCGGCCACTCCTTCAACACCTGCCCCAGCAGCCTCCGCTGCTCGTCGATCCAACCATCTTCAAGGTTGACGGGAAGAAGCACGGAGACACACGAACTGCCCAGATCCTCCACATGGACAGCGGGAGTCTCATGTTCTTCGTTGTGCGGCTGGATCCTGATCCCAGGGCTGTGGTCGTCGTCCTTCCAGCAGACGTCCTGACCTGCGGCAAGGAGATCCAGTGCACGGGACCAGTCCTCCAGGTCGGAAGGAAACAGGGACATGGCCAGACAACCGCTGACGAAGCTGCTCGTGATCAGGACCTCTGCGTCGAGCTGGTCGTGAAGATGCAACACACCCGGCGACCGACGTCCCAGCACACGTACCCGGAAGCCGTTGTCGCCATCCGAGAGGCTGATCAGTTCCACCGCGCACCCCTGTTCCGTCTTCCTCCACCGGCCAGGGCTCATGCTGCTGAACCAGAGCTTCGTCCACAAACGGATTGTTCCAGCTTCATTCCGTTAGGAGTTCTTAGGGCTGGTGGCCTTGGCCGTGATCTTGCAGGTGCTGCGGCACCGGTTACCGGTCGTCTTCTGGTGGCTCATCGGCTATCCGGTCGTCGCGCTGCGCGTGCTGACCACCTATCACGCCACCATGGACGCGTGCGGCCTGACCGTCCCGGCCTCGGCCGTGCGGCGAGCGACGGCCCGGATGATGGGGCGGGAGGCGTCCCCCGTACCGCCGCGCCGGTCGCTTCCCCTGCCCACCGGCTCGGGACTCGTGATGCGACTGCGCATGGCGACCGGGCAGGCTCCGGAGGACTTCGCCGCCTCCGCCGACCGGTTGCGCCACGCCTGGGCGGCGCAAGCCGTCCACATCCGGCCGACCAAGCCGGGACGCCTCGAACTGCGGCTCATCGGATGGGACGTACTCGCCGACGTGCGTCCCGCCCGGCGCCGGCTCTCCGGCGGACCGCTGACCCTGCCTCTCGCCCTGCGGGACGACGGGAGCTGGCACGTACGGGACTTCCGCACCGTGCCGCACGAACTGATCCTCGGCGCCACCCAGTCCGGCAAGTCCGTCTACCTGCGCAACCTGCTGTGCGGCCTGGCCCGGCAACGGGTCGTCCTCGTCGGCATCGACTGCAAGTGGGGTGTCGAACTGGCGCCGTTCGCGCCCCGGTTGTCCGCGCTCGCCGATACCTCGGACCGTGCGAACGAACTCCTGGACGTCCTCCTGGAGGAGATGGAGGAACGGTTCCGGCTGATCGGCGTCTGATCTTCGATGCGGTCTCCTCCGTGCTCACCGCGGCCGTGGATGACCGCCTGCTGGCCTCGAATCCTTGCCGAGCTCGATCGGTCAAGGCACCTCGTCCCGCGCCGTCACGCGTGCGTCCCTGGTCGGCCTCGCAGGTCTTCGCCGTACGTGCGGGACTGCCCGAGCGCTACCAGGCCGTGACGGACGTCGGCGCAGGGTGCGGCCTTCGCCAGGGCGAAATCTTCGGGCTCTCGGTCGACAGCATCGGAGACCTTGGCTGGCTGTACGTGCGGCAGTAGGTGAAGAAGGTCCGCGGCTCCCTCGTCTTCGCTCCCCCGAAGCGGGGCAAGCTCCAAAACGTTCCGCTCGATCCCGAGGTGTCCGCGGCGCTGACCGAGCACATGAGGCGCTTCCCGCCGGTCGAGGTGACCTTGCCGTGGGTGACGCCGACCGGGCCCAAGGTGACGCACAGGCTCCTCTTCACGAGCGGTATCGGCACGGCCCTCTGGAGCAACGGTTTCAATGATGAGCTGTGGAAGCCCGCGCTTGCCTCGGCCGGCCTCATCCCGGCCCCCGAGAAGGGCCAGCTATACGCGGCGGCTCGCGAGCACGGGATGCACGCCCTGAGGCACTTCTACGCCTCGGTACTCCTGGACGCAGGGGAGAACATCAAGGCACTGAGCCTCTACCTCGGCCACAGTGACCCGGGCTTCACGCTCCGCGTGTACACGCACCTGATGCCGAGCAGTGAGACCAGGACCCGGAAAGCCATCAGCGCGATGTACCGGGCCGCCGGTCACGCCCACGACGGCCCAGAGGCGGCCCAAGCCGCCTGACACGGCCCCTCATCGACGGGAAAACCGCTGGTGAGGGGCTGCTCCATGCCCTCGTTAGGCAAGTAACACCCCATCTTGCCTGACGGCCAGCCCTCGGGGGAAACCCGTTCGGCCTGGGGGCTCTGACCTGGGGTTCCGCCACCGATCTCTGTGGACAACCTGTCACTGTCGGTCGCCGTCGGCTCGGGAAGCTCAGGTGATCCATCGGTAACGGTGGGGCTGACCTGCGCTGCGGCGGATCAGACGCGTTCCGTCTGCGAAGCCGAGATCCGCGGCTCCCCGCACGAATCCGGCACACGCCTGGCACGGCCGGGTCGCCCGTGGGCCACGTTAGTCTCCGATCATGGCCTTACGACCTGAAGAGTTCTACGACCACGCACGCGCGGCCGCGGACGGTGAGCTTCGGCTTCCGTTGGGACGGATGACCGGCTGGGAGATAAGCCCGTTCGAACCTGAAGGACTTCGCGTCGCGCCGCTGCGCCCGCCCGCTCTGCCCGAGCCGGAACGGCACGGCGAGGATCCGACGAACTGCGACCCGTGCCGCGCCCGGGACGAAGGCATCTGGTTCAACGAACGCTGGCGACTGGCCCGGATCACGGGCGTGGGCGTTCCTTTGGTGCTGATGCTGTTCCCCCGGGACCATTACGACATGGCGGACCTGCCCGACGAGACGGCCGCCGAACTCGGGGTGCTCACCACTCACATCGTCCGCCACGTGCAGGCACTGCCGCATGTCTCCCGAGCCCACGTCTACCGGATCGGAGACGGAGCTGCGCACCTGCACATCTGGTTCTTCGCTCGGCCCGAGGGGCAGGCCCAGCTGTACGGGTCATGGGTGCCCGTCTGGGACGACCTTCTGCCGGAGTACCCGGCGGACGTGGCCGACGCGGACGCGGCGGCCGTCGCTGACGCATTGGTCACCTCGTACGGCGGCCGTCGCCGGGCCGCCGACGAACAGATGCACGTCTGAGCCTTCTGCGTGATCTCATCGGCCGAAGAAGTGCGGGGCCGGGTCTCCGACCTGCGCCCCTACAACCGATCAACGCCGTGACCTGCGACTCGACCGTCGGCGGTTGTCAGCGTTGATCGTCGTTGAACGCCCTCGGACGGCCCGGGGACGCTCAACGCGATGGCGGATGAAGCACCTCGACGCCGGAGCCCCACCGGGAGAGACGCATCGCTCCGGTGCGCTTGCCGCACGTCGCGTCAGGGCCGGCAGCTTCGTGCGTCGAGGTCACCCGCATTGGTACATGCGGTGCGGATCGTGGAGGGCGATGGACGTCATGATGATCACGAGAGCCAACCCCAACTGCCCTTTCAGGGCCGCGACCGCCCGCTGCTTCGCCGCTGACCGCAGCATGGATATCCGGCAGGCGAGCACGACCGAAACCATGCCGATGAGGGCCAGGGCCATGCCGGCGATCACCCTGAAAGGGTCGAACACTTCCTGGGAGGTTTCCGGCAATTCGCCGGGAGCGATGCAGCCGGTGCTGAACGCCATGACGATCAAGCCCGGATACGCCAGGGTGACGGCGATGCAGACCGCCTCCACCACCACGAACACCAGGCCCGACTTCCAGGCCGGCCCAGCCTTCACGCCCTCCGTCAATGTCCCCCCTCTCGACCTGCACCTACCGAGGTGCGCACGAGTGTGACACGACGTCACTGCTCCAGCGGATCATGGCCGGCCGGGTACACCGTCCTCCCCGGCCCTTGACCGTGCGCCCGGATCCGGAAACGACCGGCCCGGTTCGCGTCTGCCGGGGCCAGGTGTCGATGCCGGTCGCCGGTACCGGTCGGGCCACCTCGCGCCCGCCCGTCTCGCCTCGCACCCCGCTCGCCTCGCCTCGTGCCCGGCTCGCCCGAGGAGGACACTTGTTCCGGAGGCTCGACCAGTCTCCTCAGGACCACAGCGGGGGGCAGCGGCTTCGGAGGTGATCGTGATGACAGAGACGACAGTGATGCAGGCACGGACCACGGTCGGCTGGCACGTCGAGATCGAATTCCAGGAGGACGACCACCGCACCCGTGCGGCCGCCCTGCTGCGGCTCCCCGACGGCAGCGAGGTACGCGCCCACGGATACGCCAGCCGCCACCCCTCGGACGCGAACCAGCCCAGGGTCGGCGAGGAGGTCGCGGGTGCGAGGGCCCTGAACGAGCTCGCCATGCAGCTGCTGACCAAGGCCCACGACGAGATCGACGCGGCCTCGGGCAGGACGTCGCACGCACTGAGGTGACGGAAGCGGCCTGCCGAGGGTGACCGAGGCCGTCCACGACCTGTCCGACCACAGGCCCCTGGCCCCGTCCGGGGGCCTTCGCCCGCACGGGGCCCGACCACGGCGCACACTTTAAGGGCCCTTCCACGTTTCCCCCACAGTTTCTGCGCGACTCCTGCAAATATTGCTCATGAGCACTACAGTCGCCCGCGCACCGATCACCGCACGACGCCGGGCATCAGGCAACGGGGTGGAGGTGTCGGCACACCGGGTTGCATCGTTCTGGGGGCTTCATGCGTGAAATGGTCAAAGGGTCGAACATCTCTCTCGCGGCTCTGAGCGAGAACATCGATTCGGTGATCGTCAGCCTGGGCTGGGGGAGTTCGACCGGCGAAGGGGACGCCGACGTGTCCGTCCTCCTGCTGGACCTGAACGGCAAGGTCCGCAGCGACGCCGACTTCTACTTCTACAACAACCCGGTCGCCGCGGACGGAAGCGTGCAGCTCCTGGGCAAGACGCCGACGGCGGACGGCAACGAGGACCGGATCAGCTTCGACCTGACCGCGGTGTCCTCCGAGGTCGATCGCATCGTCCTGGCCGCCAGCCGTTACGAGGGCGCCCGCTTCGGGGAACTGGACTGCGTGCAGCTGGCGTTGGCGGACGGCGGGGGCGAGGAACTCCTCCGCTTCGCCATCGACGACGCCGACGCGGTGAGCGCGATCATCTTCGGCGAGCTGTACAGGCGGGCCGAGGAATGGAAGTTCCGCGCCGTCGGCCAGGGTTACGAGGCGGGTCTCGCCGGCCTGGCCACGGACTTCGGGGTCGACATCGACGACGACGCGGCGGCCGAGGAGGCACCGGACGAGGCCGAGGGCGACGACCGGACGGACATGACGGTGTCGGCCACGGCGACGGCGCCGGCCGGTGAACCCCGGCAGCAAGAGGCCCTGGCGGCGGTCCCCTCCCCGCGTCGGCCCGAGGACGAGGGCCGGCCGAGGAAGGCGGCGGCCCGGCCCCGTACGGCCAAGAAGAAGGTCACCCTGCCCAAGGCGGCCAAGAAGACGCTGGCCGAGAACGAGTCGTGGAAGGACGCGCGGCTCTTCCCCGCGTCGGCGCTCAAGAGCGACCGGGAGCGTGAGACGCGTGCGACCTCGGTCCTGCTCTCCGTGATGGCCCAGGTCCCTGAATTCGGCAGGAGACTCACCGCCGCCTTCGGAGCGCCGGCCGGTCACATGGAGACCTTCACCGAGGTCACCCTGCCGCACGGCGACACCCCGCGTCGCCCCGACGGAGTGATCCGGGTCGAACGGGCCGGAAAGCTGTGGACGGCACTCGTCGAGACGAAGACCAACGGCAGCGCGCTCAAGGCGGAGCAGGTCCAGGCGTACATGGACATCGCCGCGCGCCGTGGCTACGAGGCCGTGATCACGCTGTCGAACGACGTCGCGCTGGAGGGCAGCCCCCTCGTCGAGGTCAAGATCGACAAGAGGCGCAAGCACAAGGTGGCCCTGTGGCACCTGTCGTGGGCGGAAGTCGCCCATCAGGCACAGCTGTTGATCAGGCACGAGGGCGTCGGCAACGCGGCGCATGCCTGGCTCCTCCAGGAACTGCTGCACTACCTGCGGCACGAGAACTCCGGATGCCACGGCTTCCAGAACATGGGACCGGCCTGGGTGCCCGTGCGCAACGGAATCGACGACGAGACCCTGTGCCAGGGAGACCCGCGCGCACTGGAGGTCGTCGAGAGCTGGGAGCGCCTCGTCCGCCAGGTATGCCTGCGGCTGGGCGGCGAACTGGGCCAGAAGGTGCTGCCGGTCCAGCGCACCAGACGCGGGACCGACCCGCAGGCTCTCCGCGGTCGCCTCGCGGATCAGTTCTGCCTCGACGGACGACTCCGGTCGGAGCTGCGCATCGAGGGCACGCCCGGTGTCCTGGCGATCAGCGCGGATCTGCGTACGGGCAAGCTCCGGACGTCGATCGAGATCCCGGCACCCGAGCAGGGCTACCCCTTGTCGTGGGCGAAACGGCTGGTCCGGCGCCTGGCCGAGGCACCGGCGGACCTTCATGTCGAGACCCTCGTCGAGGGAGACGCGGCCGGCCCCCGGGGAACGCTCGAACGCCTCCGCCCCGAGCCGGGCGACATGCTGCCCAAGGAGTCCACCACCCAGATCACCGGCTTCCGGCTGTCCCTCCTCAAGAGCATGGGAAGCACGCGCGGGAACGCGGAGTCCGGCTTCATCCGCAGCGTCGACGACGCGGTGCACCGCTTCTACACCGGCGTGGTGGTCCACCTGGACGGTACGACACCTCGCGGGACCCCCTCCAGGAGCGGGGCGACGGCGGGCTGAGACCCAGCGGCCACCGTGCCGGGTCCGACAGCCGCCGGAGCCGGCACGGTGGCTGTCGGGGTGGCTCCCTGACTCGAAAAGGTGCCTCGAAGCCACCGGAGGTCCCCCGAGCCGCCCCGACTCCTCATCGGCCGTCCCTCGACACGCGTTCGACAGGGCCCGGGGTTCGCTGCGGCCGCCGGTAGACCTCGGGGTCGACACCCTCCCCTGGCGCCGCTGTCGACTGGTCCAGTGGTCGCGCGGGCGCCGGCGTATGCCACCGTCCGGGCTCGTTGATGTCAGCCGTGGATGTCAGACGGGGCGGGGAACGATGCTCACCGCGCGGTAGTCGTACCCGTCCTGCTTGAAGCCGGGCGCTTCCCAGGTGAGATCGACCTGTTGCCCTGGTGACAGCGTGCGAAAGCCGGGCGCCTGGATGTCGGAGTAGTGGCCGAAGCACCCTCCGGGGGTCTCGGGCGAGTCGAGGACGCCCCAGCCCTCCTCGTCCCTCCACTCACGCACAGTCGCAGTCACGACTGCGGTGGCCTTGCGGGTCCCTCTGCGGCTGCTCATTCGTCTCCCCCTCGTCCAACCCACAAGATCCAACAGGTTTGTCCGCTCAGGCCGGCACGGTCCTCCGTGAGAAGCGCTGCGGCCCGGTCGGCCGGGCCGCTCGAAAGATGTACCAGCGACGGCACAGACCTACGCGTCGAGGGACAGCTCCCTGACTTGAAAAGGCGCCTCGAAGCCGCGGGAGACCTTCCCGAGCCACCCGGCGCGGGCTGAGGCTCCCCGCCCGAACTTCGACACGCATTCGACAGGACCACCCGCGAAAACCCGGTGACGACCGGACGGCCCCGGACCCTTCCCTTGATCGTCGGGAAGCGTTCGGGGCCTCGCCGTATCGACTGAGACATGCTCCGACCAGCAAAAAGCCCTCCCGAAGGGGAGGGCGGAGACTGGCGCCCCCGGCAGGACTCGAACCTGCGGCCAAGCGCTTAGAAGGCGCCTGCTCTATCCACTGAGCTACGGGGGCCGGGTGTACCGGCCTGTGTCCTGGTGCCCGGGTGTGGGCGGATCCGTGACCTTGCCGGGGACAAGGATAGGGCTCCCGCGTCCCCGCCCCTCATACTGCGCCTCCGTGGCTCGATGTGGAGGTTCAGTGAAGCGGTCCTGATAATCGCAGGCGGGTACGAATCGCGCACCGCTTTTGGCGTCTCGCGCATCGGGTGTTGTGCACTCGTTATGCCTGCGCCCCAGTCATCCCTTCCGCCCCGTGTGTCCTGTCGGCGCGCAGGCGCACCCATATGCTTCAGAAAGACTCTAAAATTGGGCATTCTTCGCATGTGGTGACCTTGGACGTACGGCCCCAGCTGCTCGACACACTTTCCGCCCTGCGCGACCGTGTCGCCGCCGCACGCTTTCCGCTGCCCCTGGCGGGGGCTCCACGCGCGCGTGCCAACCGCGACGAACTGCTCGCACAGCTCGACGACTATTTGGTGCCCCGGTTGAGAGAACCCGAAGCGCCTCTTCTCGCCGTCGTCGGAGGGTCCACCGGTGCCGGCAAGTCGACCCTCGTCAACTCCCTCGTGGGGCGCAAGGTCAGCGAGGCGGGCGTACTGCGCCCGACGACCCGCACCCCGGTGCTGGTGTGCCATCCGGAGGACCATCACTGGTTCAGCGGCATGCGCGTGCTGCCCCGGCTCACGCGCGTGTGGATGCCCCACCGCGAATCCGGTGACGACCTTCCCGCTCTCACCGAACGCGGGGAGCGGGTGCTGCGGATCGAGACCGCCGAGACGCTCCCCCGAGGCCTCGCCCTCCTCGACGCGCCCGACATCGACTCCCTGGTGGCCGAGAACCGGGTGCTGGCCGCCGAGCTGATCTGCGCGGCCGACATCTGGGTGACGGTCACGACGGCCGCGCGGTACGCCGACGCCGTGCCCTGGCACCTGCTGCGTACCGCCAAGGAGCAGAAGGCGACCCTGGTGACGGTCCTGGACCGGGTGCCGCACCAGGTGGTGTCCGAGGTCTCGCGGCAGTACGGCGCCCTGCTCGCCAAGGCGGGACTCGGCGAGGCGCCCCGCTTCACCGTGCCGGAGCTGCCCGAGTCCGCCTGGGGCGGCGGTCTGCTGCCCGCCACGGCCGTCGCACCGCTGCGCACGTGGCTCACGCACCAGGCCCAGGACCCGGGATCCCGCCACGGGGCCATGGCCCGTACGGCCCACGGCGTCCTCGACTCCCTGAAGGCGCGGATGCCGGAACTGGCCAGTGCCACCGCCGCGCAGTACGCCGCGGCGACACGGCTCACCGCGGCCGTCGACGGCGCCTACGACAGCGAGCACGCGCGCGCGAAGGGGCGCCTGCAGGCCGGGGCCGTGCTCGCCGGGGACGCCCTCAAGCGCTGGCGCGCCTATCCCCTCGACTGCACCGCCGAAGAACTGCTGGACGCGCTCGTGGAAAGCCTTTCCGCCCTGCTGCTGTGCTCCGTCACGGCCGCCGACGAACGCGTGGACGACGCCTGGCGCCGTGAACCGGCTTCCGGCGCGCCGGGACTGACGGACCGTGATCCGGCGCTGGAGAGCGCGGAGCACCGGATCGGCCTGGCCGTACGACGCTGGCGGCGCGTCCTGGAGGAGTACGCCGAGGACGAGGTGCGCGACCTCGACAAGAGCGTCGCGCCGGACCCCGCGGTGGTGGCCGCGCTGGTCGCCACCGCGCTCCTGGGCGGCCGCAGGGCGCGCAGCGCGGGCGAGAAACTGGCCGAGCGGATCGGGGCCCACGGCGCGTTGCGGCTGCGCGACAAGAGCGGGCGGCTGCTCACGGAACTCGTCGACAAGGCCCTGCAGGCCGAGCGTGAACGCCGGCTCGCACCCCTCGAAGCGCTCGACGTCCATCCGGAACCCCAGGCCGAACTCATCGCCGCGCTGTCCGTACTGCAGAAGGAGAGGTGACCGCGGTGACTGCCGTCACTGACCACGCGGATCAAGCCGACCGTCCCGGAGACGGACGCTCCGGAAACGGACGCCCCGGGAACGGCCGTCCGGAGAACGGCCGTCCCGCGGAGGCCCCCTCCAGGGACGGCGGCCACGAGAACGACCCGTCCCAAGTGGGCACCCCGGGCGCCTCGGCCACCTCAAGCACCACAGGCACCCTGAGCACCGGCAGTACCAGCAGTACCTCTGGCACCTCTGGCGTCTCTGGCACTTCTGGCACTTCTGTCGCCTCCGGCAACAGGCGTGCCGACCGCGACAACCGTGACGGGGGCGCCGTGGCCGCCGGAAGCACCGGGAACAGCCGCCCCGAGGACGGCCCGGCCGGACAGGGCGCCTCGCGTGACGCCTCCGGAGCGGAGTCCCGCGCGCGTGGGGACGACGACCCCGCACACGCGGAGGACGGCCCCGTCTGGGACGACGGCCTCATCGCGCGGCGCGTGGCCGAGGCGGCCCCGGCCCGGTACCAGGCACCGTCGCCGGAGGCCAGGACCGTCGTCCCGGCGATGCCCGCCCCCCTCTCCTACGACGGACAGCTGCACTCGCGCCTGGACGCGCTCCGCGAGCTGGTGGGTCTCTCCCGCGCCCGTCTCGACAGCGGAACGCTCGCCGAGGCGGGCCGGGTCCTGGACGAGGCGGCGGCCCGCCGCAGGCTCTCCGGGGAGCACACCGTCGTCGCCATCGCCGGAGCCACCGGCAGCGGCAAGTCGCAGCTCTTCAACGCGCTCGCGGGCGTGGCGATCTCGGAGACCGGCGTACGCAGGCCGACCACCTCGGCACCCATCGCCTGCACCTGGAGCGACGGCGCGGCGACCCTCATCGACCGGCTCGGCATCCCCGGGCGGCTGCGCCGGCGCCCGCTGCAGAGCCCGGAGGCGGAGGCCCAGCTCCGCGGCCTGGTCCTGGTCGACCTGCCCGACCACGACTCGGCGGCCGTCCAGCACCGCGCGCAGGTGGACCGGGTCCTCGGGCTGGTCGACGCGGTCATCTGGGTGGTGGATCCGGAGAAGTACGCGGACGCCGTCCTCCACGAACGCTATCTGCGGCCGCTCGCCGGGCACGCGGAGGTCACCTTCGTGGTCCTCAACCAGGTGGACCGGCTCCCCGGCGAAGCCGCCGACCAGGTGCTCGACGACCTGCGGCGGCTGCTCGACGAGGACGGCATCGCGCTCGGCGAGTACGGCGAACCGGGTGCGACCGTCCTGTCGCTGTCCGCCCTCACCGGAGCCGGGGTCCCCGAACTGCGCGAGTGTCTCGGCCAGTTCGTGGCGGAACGCGGTGCCGCCGCGCGGCGGATCTCGGCCGATCTCGACGCGGCCGCCGCACGGCTGCGGCCCGTCTACGCGACGGGACGGCGGGTCGGGCTCAGCGAGGAGGCGCGGGACGAGTTCGCGGACCGGCTCGCGGACGCGGTCGGCGCCGTGGCGACCGGCGAGGGCGCCGAACGGGCCTGGCTCCGCAACGCCAACCGCGCCTGCGGAACTCCCTGGCTGCGGCTGTGGCGCTGGTATCTGGAGCGGCGCGAACCCCCGACCGGGCGTCTGCCCGTACGCGCTCCCGCGGACGAGGAGGCCACCGCCCGCCAGCGCGTCGAGCAGGCGGTGCGGACCGTCGCCGACCGGGCCGCCTACGGGCTTCCCACCGCCTGGGCGCAGGCGGTGCGCGAGGCGGCCGTACGGGGCGCGCAGGGGCTGCCCGAGGCGCTGGACGACATGGCGGCGCGCGCGGCGGCACCGGCGGGACGGCCGCCGAGGCCGGGCTGGTGGCCCGTCGCGGTGCTGGCGCAGGCCGCGATGACGATCGTCCAGGTCGTCGGCGGGCTCTGGCTGGTGGGTCAGATCATCGGGGTCATGTCTCCGAACCTCGGGGTTCCGGTGCTGCTGATGGTGTCGGGCATCGTGGGCGGCCCGGCCGTCGAGTGGGCCAGCAGAATGGCGGCCCGCGGGCCGGCCAGGCGCTACGGCATGGAGGCGGAGAGACGGTTGCGCGACGCGGCCGCCGCCTGTGGAAGAGCCCGGGTGCTGGATCCCGTGGCCGCGGAGCTGCTGCGGTACCGCGAGGTGCGGGAGCAGTACGGGCGGGTCATGGGGACGGTGACGGCAGGAAGGTGACGGCGAGAAGGCGACGGCGAGAAGGTGGTGGCGGGAGGGGCCGTGACGGCGGGGGCGGGTTCCCCGGCCGGGTGACGCGGTTCTCCACAACCGTCCGTCGGTCCACAGCGCCCAGCGGGCCCGGCCCTGCGGAGGCAGTCTGATCCCGCGGCGATCGCAGCGCATGCGCTCGCCGCGGCAGACGCATCCGTACGGGAGGGATTCACGATGAACGAGACGATGGTGTGCGCGGTGGGCAACGTGGCGACACGGCCCGTGTACCGGGACCTGGCGAACGGCGCGTCGGCGCGGTTCCGGCTGGCGGTGACCTCGCGGTACTGGGACCGGGAGAAGAACGGGTGGACCGACGGGCACACCAACTTCTTCACGGTGTGGGCCAATCGCGCGCTCGCCACGAACGTGGGGGCCTCGGTGTCGGTGGGTGATCCCGTCATCGTGCAGGGCAGGCTCAAGGTGCGCACCGAGACGCGCGACGGGCAGAGCTGGACGTCGGCGGACATCGACGCGGTGGCGATCGGCCACGACCTCTCCCGCGGTACGTCGGCGTTCCGGCGCCCGTCCAAGGAGGGCGAGCCCGCCGGGACGCAGCGCCCCGAGCCGAGTTGGGAATCGGCCCCGGACACCCCGCCGGAGGGCATGCCCCAACCTCGCCCGGAACCGGCCGGGGTGACGTGATGTCAGCGGGCGTCACGATCTGACCGGACTGCGGCTTATCGACAAATACATGACGAAACACCCTTATGGATTTGTCGATAGGCGCAGCTCACGGAAGTGATCGCGATAACGATTCCGAGTCAGATCGGTTGTCGGACGACATGACCGGGGGGAGCGATGCGGCGCTTCTTTAGGATGCCGAACACAGCTATCGGGGCTTCTGATTCTGCCGGCGGGACCGTCCCCCATGTCAAAGGGTCCTGCGCGAAGGGGAATTCTGTGTCTTCTGCGTTCTCTCTGTCGTCCGGGCGCGGGCGAGGGGCCGCCCGTCTCGCCGCCGCGGCCTTGGTGTGGGGGCTCGCCACCGCGGGGACCATCGCCGCGGCCGGTACGGCCACCGCCGACGAGATCCCGCAGAACCAGGGCGGAGCGACCGCCACCATAGGAGACCTGAAGACGTACGGCTCGGCGGTCATCCACGAGAACGGCGAGGACTCCTGGGTCTCGGCCGGTCTGTTCGAGATGTCCGTCGAGAACGGCGGCATGCTGCAGACCTACGGTGTCGATCTCCACAGCCCGACCCAGCGGGACGCCCGCTATCAGGAGACCTCCTGGAACGGCACGTCGCTGAGCGGCAACGCGAAGGCGGGCCGGATCCGCTGGATCCTCGAGAACTCCTACCCGCAGGTGAACGACCTGGCGGCGCTGGCCGGGAAGGCCGGTGTCACCGGTCTCACCGAGCAGGACGCGGCGGCCGGCACCCAGGTGGCGATCTGGCGGTACTCGGACGGCGCCGACGTGGACGCCGCGGCCCCGCAGGCACAGAAGCTCGCGGACTATCTGGAGAAGAACGCGCGGGACCTGGCGGAGCCCGAGGTCTCGCTGACGCTCGCCCCGGCCGCGGTGTCCGGTCGCCCCGGTGAGCGGCTCGGCCCGGTCACGGTGCACACCAACGCGGGCAGCGTGACGGTGACCCCGCCCACGGACATCGCCGCCGGCGGAGTGAGGGTCGTCGACCAGGACGGCAGGGCGGTCACCTCCGCGACGAACGGCAGCCGGCTCTTCTTCGACGTGCCGGCGGAGGGGGCGGACGGTTCCACCTCCCTGACCGTGCAGGCCTCGACGACCGTGCCGGTCGGCCGTGCCTTCACCTCCGAGACCCACAGCCAGACACAGATCCTCGCCGGCTCCAGCGAGTCCACCGTCTCCGCCGCGGCGAGCGCGAACTGGGCGGCGAAGGGCGCGATAACGGCCCTGGCCGCCCAGAAGAACTGCGCCAAGGGCGGTGTGGACATCACGGCCGCGAACAAGGGCGACGCGGCGTTCACGTTCGAGCTGATGGGCGACGAGCACACCGTCGCGGCAGGGGTGTCCGAGACCCTCACCATCCCGCTGCAGGAGGACCAGGTCTACGACTTCACGATCGGCGGCGCGGACGGCGGCGGGAAGCGGTTCAAGGGCGTGCTGGACTGCAAGACCCAGGGCGGCGCGAGCGGCATCGCGGCCCAGACGCTCAGCGAGCCGAGCCCGGCGTCGGTGGGAGGCTCCGACGGGGGCACCGACCTCGCCGAGACCGGCGGCTCCGGACTGACCCCGGTCATCGCGGGCGCGGCCATCGCCCTGGTCCTGGTCGGCGGCGCCGTGGTGGTCCTCGTCGGCAGGAAGCAGACGCCGCCGCAGGTCTGACGGACCGGCGCCCGGATCCGGTCCGGCGTCTCACGGGGCGATCCGCGCGACGCCGGGGGTGACCGGGGACCGGCCGCCCCGCCGACGGGGGTCGACGAGGCGGCCGCAGCGGGAGCCGCGTCAGGAGCGGGGGGCGTTCCGGACGCGCACGACGGCGAAGGCGGCCGTGAGCAGACCGAGAACACCGACGATCAGGCCCGCGGTGCCCAGGGCACGGGCCGTGGAGTCACTGTTCCCGGCGCTCGCGGTCGACTCCTCGGCGGACGAGGACGACTCCGAGGAGGAGGACGTGTCGGAGCCGGAGGCCCCGTCCGAGGCGGGCTCCTCCCCCGCGCCCCCGGCGGTGAGGGTGAGCACCGGAGCCGGGCTCTCCTGTTCCTCCCCGCCCTTCTGCGGCTGCTCGATCCAGCGGGCCACCTTGCCGTCCGAGTAGGTCTGGAGCGTCTTGAAGGCCAACTGGTCGACGTCGTCCGGGAGCCAGCCGAAGGCGACCTGGAAGTCCTGGAACTCGCCGTGGCGGATCCGGCCTCCGGTCCAGGTGATCTCGGAGACCGCGTCGGTGATCGTGCCGTCGTCCGTCTTGACGGGCTTCTTCAGCTTGACGGTCGTCGTCCTCGCGGTCCAGCCCGGCTGCGGGGTGACCAGGACGCCCACGACCGGGTGGTCGGCGGGCAGGAAGATCTGCACCTTGGTGGTGCTGGCGGTGTCCTCCTCGTTGGGGACGCGGAAGCTCAGGAGACCGTCCGTGGCTCCCTTGGCGTAGCTCTCGGGGTGGACCGTCACGTGCGCGAAGGCCGCGCCCGCGGTGGTCAGGAGGCCCGCGGCGGCGAGGGCGGCGACGGTGCCGGTGCGGCGCAGGGCGGTGCTGATCGGGGACATCTGGGGAACTCCGTACTGAGGGGAGGCGTGGTCAGGGCGTGGGAGCGAGCCCTGCCGGCGGTCCCCGGCGCGAGACGGCGTGACGCAGCAGCGCCCGGCCGAGCGGCCACGGTTCGGCGGGGGTCCTGCCCGGAACACCCGCGTACGGCCTTGGCGCGGGCGGTCCCGTCCTCGTCCTCCACCAGGCGGCGAGGCCCGGCACGAACGTCACGGCCCGGCGCAGCAGGGACCACAGGGCGGCCTCGCCGCGCCGCAGCCACCACGTGGCCAGCACGGCGGCGGCGACGTGCGCGGCCGTGGCGTGGGAGGTCAGGGCGTGGGATGCCAGGACGTGTGCGGACGGGTGGGCCAGGTGCGCCCCGTGCGTGTTCATCGCCGTGTGCGGCCGGGCCGCGCCGAAGCCGAGGTGGAGTCCGGCCTGCGCGGCCAGCACGGCGCCGCCTATCCCGGCGAGGGACCGTTCGCGGCCGCCCAGCGCGGAGCCGGCGGCGAAGACGGCGAGGACTCCCGCGCCCTCGGCCCACAGCGGCGGTGCCTGCCCGGTGGCGAGCGCGTGCCCCCCGGCGGCCAGCAGCACGCACAGCACGGCGAACACCGCGGCGCGCAGACTCCGTACCGCCGGCGACGCGTTCATGGTTCCCAGATACTGCCATGGGGCGGAACGGGCCGTCACGGCGTCCCCCGCGGTGCTCCGTCATGGTCCGCGCGGCTCTTCCGGTCACCGCTCGGGGAGGGTCCGGCTGAACCTGGGAGGGACCCGTCATGCGTCCTCGCTGTGCCGTGCCGGACGACCGACCAGAGCGTCGCGACCCGGGTCGCCGGCCGGTCGCCCGTCGCCGACACCGTGGAAGTCACCTGCTTCGACCGGCACTTCGGCGACGAGGACGCACCGGCCACCCCGCACCTCGGCCATGTGTCGCGCTCCGGCCACGAGACGTACTACGGGGCGGCCGTCGAGAACATCCGGGCGTTCCTGGCCGGCGAGCCCCTGCGCCACCCCGGCCGGCCGCGCCCGTTCGGCCACCCGGCCGAACTCCCGAACGGCCGCCCGCACGACCCCCGTTCGAAGGGTGATCCCCTGGCGGAACGCCCGTGACCAGGTGTGGACCGACGCGTTGAAGGGGAAGTGCGGTCGCGTCCGAGCCATCGCACTCGTCGAGTCTTAAGGAGAACGTGATGTCTCGCATCGCGAAGGCCGCCGCAGTCGTCGTGGGCACGGGTGCCGTGGCCCTCAGCGGAGCCGGCATGGCCATGGCTGACGCCGGCGCCCAGGGCGGGGCCGTCGGCTCCCCCGGTGTTCTGTCGGGCAACGTCGTCCAGGTCCCGATCCACGTGCCGGTCAACGTGTGCGGCAACACGGTCGACATCGTCGGTCTGCTGAACCCGGCCTTCGGCAACACCTGCGTGAACGGCGACGGCCACGTCAAGAAGCACAAGGCCGCCAAGAAGCACCACGACACCAAGAAGCACCACACCACCAAGGAGCGCAGCGGCTACGGCAGCTGAGCCCGGCACGCGCACGGGGCCCCCGGCGGTACGTCACCGCCGGGGGCTTCGCCGTCCCCTGCGCACTCCGGGAACCGCCGCTACACGTACCGGTAGATGCGGCTGTGGTCCTCCATCGAGGCCGGTGTCACGCCCCAGGGGGGCATCTTCTCGTGCCGGGCGACGACACGCCGGTGCTGGGGGTCGCTCGGCCCCGGGGGCCGCTCGGGCAGATAGCGGGCGCCCCGGTGCTTCTTCTGCCAGCGGGACCACTGGAGGTCGACGAAGGCGTGGTGCAGCCAGAAGACGGGGTCGTTGACGGAGGCACCGCCCAGCATGTGGCCGCCGACCCAGCGGTGGACACGGTTGTGGTTCTCCCAGGTGGCGTTCCCCGTGCCGTGTCCCCACCCTTCCAGCCGGTTGCGGAAGCCGCTCCTGGTCGTCGAGTCGAAGGGCGCCTTGTCGTAGAGGGGGTCGGCCAGGGCCGCGTTCAGCTCTTCCCTCGTGGGCAGTTGGATCGGCCTGCGCGGGCGGCCGAACTCCCGCATGAGGAACTCGCCGTCGGTCACCGCTTCCTTGATCGTCCACTTGCCCGCCGCGTAGGCGAAGGGGCCGGTCATGACCTGGCGGTCCGAACTCCTCCCGTTGCCGCCGAGGAGGTCCTTGGTCCACGGCGCGGAGGCCGGCGCGCGGTCGCGCGTCCAGTCCCAGTACGGCACGCTGACACCGGGGTCCACGCGCTGCAGCGCCTGTTCCAGGTCCAGCAGGAAGCACCGGTGCCAGGGCAGGAACGACGGCGCCATGTGGGCCGTGCGCAGTCCGCCCTCGCCGTCGGAGACGTAGTGGTCGATGTGCCTGCGGACGAACTCGTCGTATTCCCCGCGGCGTTTGACCTCCAGCATCGCGGTGACGAAACGGCGCCGCTCGGCGCCCGTGAGGGCGCTGACGTTCTTACGCGTGTACACCATGGTGGTGGCCGCTCCCCTCTGTACCGCTCTTCGGTGTGCCGGTTCCCCGCTCTGCCGGGCCCGCGCCGTGATCCATGCCCCTGAGCTGCTCGGCCGGGCCGAGTTCGTCGACGGCCGCGCGTACCGCCGCCAGCGGTGTCGGATACGACCCGTAGTGGTCGACCATGCTGAGATAGCTGCCGTCCGCGCGGCGCATCAGATGCAGCGGCCGACCGTCCACCGTGACCCACCAGTCTCCGCCCGCGAAGGCGGCCCGGCCGTCCGATCCGCCTTGTGTGCCGAGGATGTGCCGGCCGCGGTACACCTCGTCGAAGGAGAGGTCCTGGGGGCGGCGGCGCGATGGCCGTGAGGCCGCGACGACGGGGGCCAGCGCCAGGCCTACGGCCGACACGAGCAGTCCTCGCATCGCACCGCGCCGGGTGAGCGCCAGTCCACCCGCCACCCGCTCCGTGCCGCGGCCGCGCGCCGGGGCGGCCTGACCCCGGCCGCTCCGCCCGCGCCTCGGTACCCTGCCCGGAATCCAACTGGCGAACATGCTTCTCCCCTCGAGGAATTCATGCTGGTGCTCGGCCTCCGTACCGGGTAACGATTCCGGGAGCGTCATCATCTCAAGATTCCCCCGACGGAATCATTAGTCGTCCGATAGGGAGATTCAGCTCGTCCAGAAATCCCACCAGCGGGTGAGGATCAGCATTCCGATGACGCCGATGTGCAGCACCGGGAGAACCCAGGTGAACTCCGCCAGGAACGTCCTCACCCATTCCGGGGCGGGCAGGAACGCGTTGCGGACGTTGAAGGAGGTGACGTACCAGAACATGACGACCGTGGCGACCCAGGCCAGACAGCACCACAGGCACAGCGCGTTGATCCGGTACAGCGACTGGAACTGGAGCCAGCCGACGAATCCGACGCCGAACAGCATGCCCGCGTCGAGGGTCAGCCAGTACCAGCGCGGGAATCCCGCCCCGGTCAGCAGACTGACACCGACACAGATCACCACGCTGTACGCCACCAGGCCGAGCATCGGGTTGGGGAACCCGAAGACCGACGCCTGCGGGCTCTTCATGACGCTGCCGCAGGAGACGACCGGGTTCAGACTGCACCCCGGGACGAAGCCGGGGTTCTCCAGCAGCTTGAACTTGTCGATCGTGATGACCCACGCGGCGAGGAGACCGGCCGCGCCGGTGATCACCAGCAACAGGGCCAGGGCCCGGCCGCTGCCCGCGGTGCACCCGCGCGTGGCGCTGCCGTCGCCCGCCCCTCGCCCCGCGGCGGCCGCCATCAGGCGCGCGGGGTACGCGCGGGCAGCAGCACGTGGGACGCGCTGAGCAGGGTCTCCTCGTCGCCCGCGAAGGCCGTCAGGTCCTCGGGCGCGACGGGCTTGCCGGGCCGGGCCACGGGCCAGGCGCGGGTGGCGAACAGGAAGTAGGCGTAGCCGCGCTCGGCGACCGCCGCGAGCCACTCCCGCGGCGCGACGCACCGGGCGTTGAGGTACGGCATGCTGACGACGGCCTGGCCGGCCTCGACGAGCAGGGTGAGAGGCAGGCCCGGCTGCCGGGATCCGTCGATGAGCGTGTCGCCCACGGGCAGTCCGTTGTCGACCAGGAGCTGCCGGACGGCGGCCGCCGATCCCTCGGGGCCCCCGGCGCCGTCTCCCAGCGAGTAGGCGAGGAGATAGGGCATGTCGCCGTCGGGGGCTTCTCCGCTGAATGCCATGACGGCGAGCGTGCCGAGATCGGCGACCCGAAGAGGGCTCGTTCCGCTTGAGGTTGAAGTCACCGCGGAACCTTATCGATGCGCCGTTCGGGTTCTGTCTCGATATCACCCGGCCGGGGGATGTCCGGGAACGCGACCACACGAACGAGGTATGCGGCTCGAACAGCGTGAAGGGCCGATTCCCCGCCCGGGAAATCAGCCCTTCCGGCCGCATCGACCGTACGGTGTCGGCCGTTGGGACGGGTGTTGCCGAAATCCGGGTTCAACAGACCGACGATGTCGATGGTGTTGCCGCGAACGTCGATGGGGACGGGTACGGGAATCTTCAGTACGTCGCCCGGCAGGACGCCTGGTGGAATGCCCGCGGGCATTGCGGAAAGGACACGCGCGCAGAGGGAACGGCTAACCCTGCAGGGGAAGTCCGCCGAGGAGCCGCGCGGGGGTGGCCGCGCTGTTGAGCTTCTTCGTCGTGTCGTTCACGTCGCTCAGCGCGGAGTCCTTGTTCTCGGTGTCGAGCGCGTTCGACTGGTGCTGCAGGGGAAGGGCGTCCCGCGCGTTGATCGAACGCTGGCTGGTGACGGTCTCCAGGGCGCCGTTGAGACCGGAGGGCGCGAGGTCGGTGGCTCCGGCGGCGAACGCGGGCGCGGCGGCACCGGCGACGACCAGGGACCCGGCGACTACAGCGGCGGCCTTGAGGGACTTCATCGTGTTCCTTTCTTCGGCGACGGACGTCACCGGAGGGAATTCCTTTGCGCGTTGCCTAACGAGCCCCGGACGCGACGGAAACCCCACGTGCAGAAAATTCCCGCACCGCGCGGACTCCCGCCGCCATGGGCCACGAAGCGGACCGGCCGCCCTCCGTCTCGGGAGGGCGGCCGGCCGGAAGGGTCCGCGACGGCGTCAGTCGTTGACGCAGACGTTCCCGAAGGCGGGGTTCAGCAGACCGATGACGTTGACGGTGTTGCCGCAGACGTTGACCGGGACGTGAACGGGAGCCTGCACGACGTTGCCCGACAGAACGCCCGGGGAGTTGGCGGCCGCACCGTGCGCGCCGCTGTCGGCGGCGGCGATACCGGCGGTACCGGCCACGGCGGCGGCGGCAACGGAGGTCAGGGCCAGGCCCTTAGCGATACGCGACATGGAGAAGTGCTCCTTGGAAATCGACACAACATCCGGGCGGGCTGCCCGGCTCTGGATTCAACGCGCGGAGCACACGCGGGTTGTGCACCCGAAAGGGTGATGTCCCGGACGGTCGGGCTTCACAAATCCGACACACATGGCCGCTTTCACCGATAAGCGGTGATACCAGCTAGAGTCGGGCTCTCCGAGGACGTCCCGAAGCGGGCGCCGAGGAGCGCCGGGAGCTCGCGGGGAGCCGAAGCGCACGCGTCCGATTCATCAGATCGATCCGATCCTCGGATCTTTGCCCGTCCGCTGGTCAAGAACCTTTCCCCGAAAGGGAACCGTCGGTCATGCGTACTTCCCCGGGCCTGCCGCCGCGCCGTGCGGTCACGGGCCGCCCCGTTCCCGCCGCCTTCAGTGCGCCCGCCGGTTCCGCGTCCGCCGATGCGCCCGGCCGGAACCCGGACGCCCTCGGACCCGGCGGAGAAATCCGTGACGGGGGTGACCAGTTGGCCTTCCAGATCGTTTCGCAGCGGGACGCGGCCAGGACCGGATCACTGTTCGCCGCCGTCGACGCGAAGCAGTGACGCGCGCCCCGGCGCGCCGCCCGTGAACGAGGAACCGCGCATGCATCTGCCAACAGACCCTCCGCCGCGGGTCCTCCATGTCACGCAGCCGGTCGACGGCGGCGTCGCCCGCGTGGTCACCGACCTCGTCGGCGCCCAGCTCGCCGCCGGAACACGGGTGACCGTCGCCTGCCCGGACGGCAACCGCTTCGCCCGGCAGGTGCGGGCGCTCGGCGCGGACGTACGGCCGTGGCACGCGACGCGGGCGCCCGGTCCGCAGCTCGCCCAGGAGGTACGGCGGCTCGGCCGGGTGCTGGCACGGGTGCGGCCCGACGTGGTGCACGCGCACAGCGCGAAGGCGGGACTCGCGGCCAGGCTCGCGCTGCGCGGCCGGGTGCCGACGGTGTTCCAGCCGCACGCCTGGTCGTTCGAGGCCGTCGACGGCGCCGCCGCGGCGCTCGCGCTGCGCTGGGAGCGGTGGGGTGCCCGCTGGGCCTCCCGGGTGGTGTGCGTCAGCGAGGCGGAGCGCGCGACCGGCGTACGAGCCGGAGTGCGCGCCCCCTGGCGGGTGATCCCCAACGGCGTCGACCCCGAGCGTTTCCGCCCCGCGGCCGCGGACACCGTACGGGCCGGGATGCCGCTGCTCGCGGAGGTCGGACCGACGGCTCCGCTGGTGGTGTGCGTGGGGCGGCTGTGCCGGCAGAAGGGGCAGGACATCCTCCTCGACGCGTGGCCCTCGGTGCTGCGGCGGGTGCCCACGGCGCGGCTCGTGCTCGTCGGGGACGGGCCGGACGCGGCACGGCTGCGCGCCGGGGCGCCGCGTGACGTGCTGTTCGCCGGGGCCGCCGACGACGCGGTGCCCTGGTACCAGGCCGCCGACCTGGTGGTGCTGCCGTCCCGCTGGGAAGGCATGGCACTGGCCCCGCTGGAGGCCATGGCCTGTGGGCGTCCGGTCGTCATGACGGACGTGGACGGAGCCCGCGAGAGCCTGCCGCCGGGGCACGACCCCCGCTGTCTCGTGGCCTCGCCGGAACCGGCGCCGCTGGCGGAGGCGATCGGCACGCTGCTGGCCGATCCCCCGCTGCGCGCTTCCCTCGGCCTCCAGGGGCGCCACCACGTACTGACCACGCACGACGTACGCCTCACGACCGACGCGGTCGCCGAGGTGTACCACGAACTGCTGACCGGGCGACAGCCGCAGCACGCCAGGAGCTTCACGTGCGCGGACCACACCGAATGCAGGGAGTCCATCCACTCGTGACTGCGGAAAGCACCGTTCCCTCCCCCGGCGGACAGCCCCGGGAGTACGGATTCTCAGCCGTCTCGGTCTTGTCCTCGCGCGGGACCGCCGACGGTTTCAGGTTCCCGGCCGGACAGCGGAGAACGGCCCGGCGCGCCTCCTGGCTGCCGCTGGCCGCCGTGGACGCCGTCGCGGCGCTGACGGCCGGACAGACGCTCACGGAGGTCCAGCGGCACCTGCTCGCCGTCGTCGCCCTGCTGCTCGGCGTGGCGCTGCTGAACACCTGGGCCTCCCTGTACCGGCCGGCGCCGCTGCCCGCCCTGCTCGACGAACTGCCCGCCGTCTGCGCGCGGATCGCGGTCGCCTGGTGCGCCCTGGCCGCCGTCCTCGCCGCCTTCGCCCCGGGCCAGGCGCTCTCGGCCCGGACGCTGGCCCTGGGATGCGCGGCGCAGTCGGTGATCAGCTGCGCCGGCCGCGGCACGGTGCACTGGCGGCGCCGCCGGGTCCTCGCCCGGCACCCCGGCGCCGCCCTGGTGATCGGCCCCGCGGGCACGGCGCAGCGGGTGGCCGCGGCCTTCCTGCGCCACCCGGCCTGCGGTGTGCGCCCGGTCGGTGTCGTCTCCGACCGGCAGGCCGGCCCCGGCGGACTGCCGGTGCTCACCACCGGCGAGGAGGTGCAGCGGGCGATCGTCCAGAACGGCGTGCGGGCCGTTCTGGTGGTGGAACCGCCGAGCCGGCGCGGGCCGATGCTGCGGGCGCTGGCCCTCGCGGGCTGCGAGCTGTGGGAGGTCGACCCGGACTCCCCGTCGTACGACCGTGCCGGCCGGCACACGCTGGCGGGTTTCGCCTGCCGCCCCCTGCCGATCGGCGGACCGCACGCCGGCTTCGCGAAGCGGTTCCTCGACGTCGCCGTCTCCGGAGCGCTGCTGCTGCTCGTCAGCCCGCTGCTGCTGGTGTGCGCGGCCGTCCTGCGGGTCACCGACGGACCCGGTGTGGTGTTCCGGCAGGAGCGCATCGGCAAGGACGGACTGCCGTTCACGCTGCTGAAGTTCCGCACCCACCGTCCGGTCGACGCGCACGAGGCCGCGACCCGCTGGAGCGTGGCGGGCGAGCAGGAGATGAGCCGTTTCTGCCGCTTCCTGCGGCGCACCTCGCTCGATGAGCTGCTCCAGCTCCTGAACGTCCTGTGGGGCGACATGAGCATGGTCGGCCCGCGTCCCGAACGGCCCTACTTCGTGGCCAAGTTCAGCCAGACCTACCCCGGCTACGCGGCCCGTCACCGGATGCGGACCGGCATCACCGGACTCGCCCAGGTGCACGGGCTGCGCGGCGACACCTCGATCGAGGACCGCTGCCGCTTCGACAACACGTACATCGACAACTGGTCGATGTGGCAGGACATCTGCATCCTGCTGCGCACGGCCGCGGCGCTGGTGCGCCCGACGGGGAGCTGATCCGGTGAGCCAGGCCCTGCCCGTCACCCCCCTGGACACCGCGGCCGCGGCCCTGCGGGGCGCCCTGCCGGTGCTGCCCGTCGTCGCCGTGATCGCGCTGCTCGGACTGCCGGTCGCGCCGGGCGGCGAGGGCGGCGCGAACGCCGCGGACGCCATGTCCGGCCTCGTGGTGCTCTGCTGCGCGGTCCGTCTCGTACGGGCCCGCCGACGCCCCCTGCCGGTGACCGCCGCCCTGGTCCTCGGGCTGCCCGTGGTCGGCATCTCGCTCTCGGCGGCCGGGGCGGCGGACCCGGGGGCGGGGTTCACCGGGCTCGCCCGCTATCTGCAGATCTTCGTGCTGGTGCCGGCCGCGGTCCTGCTGCTCGTCCGTGACCGGCGCGACCTCAGGCTGCTGGCCTGGTCGTTCGTCGCGCTGGCGCTGTGGCAGGGGGCGATCGGGGTGCGGCAGTACGTCACCGGGACGGGCGCCTCGTACCAGGGCGAGGACGTCCGGGCGGTCGGCACCTTCGGGGCGGGCGACGTGATGGGCATGGCGACGGTGGTCGCGTTCGGGGTGGTGTGCGCGGTGGGGCTGGCCCTGGGAGCGGGTGAGGCACGGCGGCGGTCGGCCGCCGTGGTGTGCGCGCTGGCCCTGCTGCCGCCGCTCGCCCTCTCGTTCAGCCGGGGGGCGTGGATCGCGACGGCCTTGGCCTGCGGCGCGCAGCTCGTGCTGGCGGGGCTGCGGCGCGCGGCGCGGACGGTCGCGGTGCTGGCCGCGGCCGGAGTGGTCCTGGTGGGCGGGCTGGGCGTCGGCAGCGCGATGCTCCAGGAGCGCGTCACCAGCATCACGCAGGTCACCGACGCGCCGGACCAGTCGGTGACCGACCGGTACACGATGTGGGCGGCGGCCACCGACATGTGGCGCGAGCACCCGCTGACGGGCGTCGGGCTGAAGGGCTTCCCCGAGTACCGGGACGGTCACGCCTCGCTCGCGCTGTCCTCGGGCAGCGACATCGCGGGCGCGGGTTCCGCCTATCACAAGCAGGCGCTGCTCTCTCCGCACAACATGTACCTCCTCGTGCTGAGCGAACAGGGCCTCGTCGGGCTGCTCGCCCTGGCGGGCGGCTGGCTCGTGCTGCTGGTGGGCGCGCTGCGCGGACTCGTCCGCGTACGCCGTGCCGCGCGGGACGCGGGCGGAGCCGGTCTCGCCGAGGGACCCGGCTCCGTGACGGGCCGCGTCCCGCGCGGCACGGACTGCGCGCTCGTCGCGTGCGGGCTGCTCGTCTGGCAGCTGGTCGACTTCCTGTACGCCGACATCGGCGGCCCCTCCACGGTCCTGACGGCCGTCGTCCTCGGCGTCGTCGGCTGGTGGGCCCTGATGGATCCGTCGGCGACGCCCGGCGCCGGGGCGTCGGCGCCGTCCCCCGCCGTACGGGAGGAGGCGGCGACGCGATGACGGTGACACCGCCCAGAACGGAGGAGGGGGACGGTCCGGGCACCGGCCCGGACTTCGGGACGGGCACGAGGACGGGCTCGGGGACCGGCGCGGGTGCGGGCTCGGACTCGGGTTCGGGCGTGAGCTCAGGCTCGGGTGCGGGCTCAGGAACGGGCTCGGATGCGGATGCGGGCTCACATGCGGGTGCCGGCTCGGATCCGGGCTCACATGCGGGTGCCGGCCCGGGAACGGGCTCGGGTGCGGGTGCGGGTGGTGGGGTGCGTGCCGGGTGGGTGCCCGGGGCCCGGGAGGGGGCGGGCCGGGGCGGGGCCGCCTCCGACCGGTTCCTAGCCAAGGCCGCTCTCGTCACCATCACCCTCTCGATCGCCGGAGCCCTGCTGGGCCTCGGCCGGGACCAGGCGCTGGCGCACCTGTTCGGGGCCGGGTCGGACACGGACGCGTTCCTCGTCGCCTGGACGGTGCCGGAGTTCGCGGCGACGCTGCTGATCGAGGACGGGCTGGCCTTCGTGCTGATCCCGGCGTTCGGCGTGGCCATGACCCGGCGCGCCCGGGGAGCCCCGGGCGATCCCGTGCGCGCGCTGGTCGCCGCCACCCTGCCCCGGCTGGCGCTCGCCTTCGCGACCGTCGGCGCCCTGCTGATCGCGGGCGCGCCGTACCTGGTCGAGGCGCTCGCGCCCGGCCTGCCCGATCCCCGGCTCGCGGTGGACTGCACCCGGCTCACCGCGACCTGCGTGTTCTCCTTCGGGCTCGCCGGGTACTGCAGCGCGGCCCTGCGGGCGCACCACCGGTTCGTCGCGCCGGCGGCGATCTACACGGCGTACAACGCCGGGATCATCGCGGTGATGTTCGTCCTCGGCACGCGCTACGGCGTACGGTCGGCCGCACTCGGTGTCGCGGTCGGCGGCGTGCTCATGGTGGCGGTGCAGGCACCGTCGCTGTGGCGGCGGCTCCGGCGCGGGGAACCGGCGTCCGGGGCCCCGGACGCCGAGCCGGCCCGCCCGATGGGCCTGGCCCTCGTCGGCACCGTCCTGCTCTTCGCGCTGTGCCGGCAGTCCCAGGTCCTCGTCGAACGCTTCCTGGCGTCCTCGCTGCCCGCCGGGGCCATCTCGCATCTGAACTACGCCCAGAAAGTGGCCCAGATGCCGATGGTGCTCTCGCTGATGCTCTGCACGGTCACCTTCCCGGTGGTCGCGCAGGCCATCGCCGAGGGCGACACCGAGCGGGCCCGCGCCCGGGTGGAACGCGATCTGACGCTCGTCGCCTGCACGGTGCTCCTCGGCACGGCCGCGGTCGTGGCGTGCGCCCCGCAGATCATCGAACTGCTCTTCCAGCGCGGCGCGTTCACCGCCCGGGACACGGCGGCGACGGCGGCGGTCATGCGGGTGTACGCCCTCGGACTGCTCGGCCACACCCTGGTCGGCGCGCTCGTGCGCTCGTACTTCTGCTCGGGGCGGCCGACCTGGTACCCGCTGTTCGCGATGACCGCCGGGATCGTGGCGACCTGCTGGGCCGGGGTCCTGGCCGTCGGCCCCTGGGGGATCCGCGGGATCGCCGCGGCCAACGCGGCCGGCATCACCCTCACCGCCGTGCTCCTGCTGTACGGCACGGGCCCGCGCAGCGTGCCGATCCGCACCCGCGAGGTGGTGGCCGAGATCGGCAAACCGCTGCGGGCCGCCCTGACCGCGGCCGTGACCGGTGCCCTGTGCGCGAGCGGGGTGGATTCCCCGCTGCTCGGACTCGTCGTCGGCTGCACGGTCGTGGTCACCGTCTTCGCCCTGCTGGCCTGGGCCTTCCGGGTCGAGGGGTTCGCCTCCGCACTCCGTTCCGTCACACGAAGGGTTTCCCGTGCCCGTTTCCGCTGACAGCAGCAGACGCACCGGTACGCGCTCCCCCGGCGCGCCGCCCTGGGTGGCGATGTACCACTCCGTCGGGGACTGTTCCGACGACCCGTACCACGTCACGGTCTCCCCCGGCCGTCTCGACCGGCAGCTCCGCTGGCTGGTCCGGCACGGTCTGCGCGGGGTGAGCGTCGCGGACCTGCTCGCGGCCCGCGCCCGCGGCCGGGGACAGGACCTGGTGGGCCTGACCTTCGACGACGGGTACGCCGACTTCGTCGAGACCGCCCTCCCCCTCCTGCGGCGCCACGGGTTCGGCGCCACCCTCTTCGTGCTGCCGGGCCGGCTCGACGGCGACAACGCCTGGGACCCGCTGGGCCCCCGCAAGCCGCTGCTGGGCAAGCAGGGCATCCGGCTGGCCGCCGCGTCCGAGGGCGTGGAGGTCGGCTCGCACGGACTCACCCACGTCGACCTGACGAAGGCCGACGACGCCGTGCTGCGCGCCGAGGTCGCCGAGAGCAGAGCGGTGCTCTCGGAACTGATCGGTGCTCACGTCGACGGCTTCTGCTATCCGTACGGGACCGTCGACCGCCGGGTCGTCGACGCCGTCCGCGACGCCGGGTACGGCTACGGCTGCGCGATCGACCCCGGCCGGCTGACCGGCCCGTACGCCCTCCCGCGTGTGCACATCGGCGAGAACGACACCTCCGCGCGCCTGTTCCTCAAGCACCGGCTGCACCGGCTGCGGCGGCGCCCGGTCGGGGCGGGCCGGTGAGGGCGCTGCACATCATCACCGGCCTCGGGATCGGCGGCGCCGAGCAGCAGCTGCGGCTGCTGCTGCGGCACCTGCCCGCCACCTGCGACGTCGTGACGCTCACCGACCCGGGCCCCGTCGCCGAGGGACTCGCCGCCGACGGTGTGCGCGTGGTGCACCTCGGCATGTCCGGCAACCGCGACCTCGCCGCGCTCCCCCGCCTGGTGAAGGTGATCCGCGCGGGCCGCTACGACCTCGTGCACACCCATCTCTACCGGGCCTGCGTGTACGGCAGGCTCGCCGCCCGGCTGGCCGGGGTGCGCGCGGTCGTGGCCACCGAGCACTCGCTCGGCGACTCGCAGATGGAGGGCCGCCGACTCGGGCCCGGCGTACGCGCCCTGTACCTGGCCACGGAGCGGCTCGGCCGCACCACGGTCGCCGTCTCGCCCACGGTCGCCGGACGGCTGCGCCGCTGGGGCGTGCCCGCGCCGCGCATCGAGATCGTGCCGAACGGTGTCGACGTCGCCCGCTTCCGCTTCGACCCTGATCTGCGCGAGCACACCCGCCGCCGGCTCGGGCTCCCCGAGGACGCGTACGTCATCGGCGGGGTCGGCCGGCTCGCGCCCGGCAAACGGTTCGACGTCCTGATCCGCGCGCTGGCCGAACTGCCCGGCGACTGCCGGCTGTTGCTGGTCGGCGGCGGCCGGCAGGAGAGCGCGCTGCGGCGCGCCGCGCACGACGCCGGGGTCGCGGACCGGGTCCTGTTCGCCGGCGAGCGCCCCTCCGGCGGCGCGCCCGGCGCCGACCTGCCGTCGCTGACGGGGGCCATGGACGTCCTCGCCTCGCCCAGCCCCGAGGAGGCGTTCGGGCTGGCCGTCGTGGAGGCGCTGGCGGCCGGACTGCCGGTGCTGTACGTCTCCTGCCCGGCCGTCGAGGACCTGCCGGACGGAGCGGCGGGCGGCGCCACCCGGGTCGAGGGCGGCGCGGACTCCTTCGTCCGCGCGCTGACCGCCGTACGGGCCGCGGGCCCCGCCCCCCGCTCGGCCCCGGAGGCGGCCCACCACTACTGCATCACCCGCAGCGCCGCACGGCTCATGGACGTGTACGCGGCCGCGGTCTCGCGCACCTGACTGGAGTGAGTCCCACATGTCCGAAAACCTCACCAGGGGCCACCGCCCCGCGGGTCCGGCCCTCTCCCGGGCGAGGACCCTGCCGGCGTGGTCGCTGCTCGCGGCCACGGCCGTGCTCGGCGGCGTGCTCGGCGGCGCGTACGGCGTGGTGAAGCCCCCGTCCTACACGGCCACCGGCTACGTCATCGCCGTGCCGACGGACAAGGGCGACCCCACGGCCGCGCTCGGCTTCGCCCAGGCCTACGGCCGGGTCGCCACCCAGCTCGCGGTGCTCGGGGACGCGCAGGTGTGGGCCGGTGTGCCGGTGAAGACGCTGGAGGCTAGCGTGCGGACGGCGACCTCCCCGGACGCCCCGATGGTCGCCGTCTCCGCCACCTCCTCACGGCCCGACCGCGCCGCCGACATGGCCAACGCGGTCACCCGCTCGCTGACCCGGCACGCCAACGCGAGCCAGAAGAGCACGCACGTCCAGCTCCTGTCGTTCTCCCGCGCGGTGAAACCGGCGTCGCCGTCCTCGCCGTCCCCGACGGTCACGGGCCTGGTCGGCGCGAGCGCGGGCGGACTGCTCGGCGCACTCGTGCTGCTGGTCCGCCCCCGGCGGCCGGCCGGCACGGTCCGCCCGGCCTCGGTGCCGAGCCCGGCCACGGCCGCCGATGTGCACGGCCAGCTGTGAGCGCGACGACGCTCCAGGCCGGTGCGCGCAGCACCACGAGAACCGAACTCGTCACCGGGGAGCGGGAGTTCGCCGAGCTGGCGACGGCCTGGGACCGCCTGTACCGCCGGTGCGGCGCCGCCACCGCCTTCCAGAGCCACGCCTGGCTGCACTCCTGGTGGCTGTCGTACGGGACGCCGGGGCGACTGCGTCTGGTGGTCGTGCGCGAGGGCGGTGAACTGCTCGCGGTCGCGCCCTTGATGCGGGCCCGCCGTCCGCTGCCGACGCTCGTGCCGCTCGGCGGTCCCATCTCCGACTACGCGGACGTGCTCCTCGACGACGAGCACACCGACCGCGTGGCGGCCCTGCTCGCCGAGGGGCTGTCGGCCGCGGCCCGCACCGCGCTGATCGACTTCCGCGAGGTCCGCCCCGGGGGCGCGGCGGAACGGGTCTACGAGCACTGGCGCGGGCCGCGCCGCCGGGTCGGGGACTCCCTGTGCCTGGAGCTTCCGGCCGCCTCGATGGACGAGCTGGTCGGCCGTCTCCCCTCGGCCAAGGCCCAGCGCGTCCGGGCCAAGCTGCGCAAGCTCACCGCGCTCGGGGTCGAGCGGCGGGTGGTGGGCCACGAGGAGGTGGACGCGGCCCTCGGGCGGCTGCTCGAACTGCACCGGCTGCAGTGGGAGGGCCGGAAGGTGACGTCCGAGCACCTCCATGAACGGTTCTCGGAGCACCTGGTCCGCTCGGTGGGCCCGATGGTGCGCTCCGGGGACGCGGTGGTCACCGAGTTCCGGCTCGACGGCACGGTGATGGCCGTGGACCTCACCCTGCTGTCCCGGCGCCTGGCGGGCGGCTATCTGTACGGGGCCCATCCGGGGCTGCGCGAACGCAAGGCGGACGTGGCGGTGATGCTGCTCGACGCCTGCTCCCGGCACACCGGCGGCGGTGAGCGAGGGACGCTGAGCCTGCTGCGCGGCGACGAACCGTACAAGCACCACTGGCGCCCGGACCGGGTCGTCAACCAGCGGCTCCTCCTCGCCCGCCGGCGTACGGCGCCGCTGATGTCGGCGGTCGTCTACGACGTCGCCGCGCGTCGGCGGGGCAAGGAACTGCTGCGGAGCTGGCGGGAACGCGGCGGGGCCTGACCGGCCGCGCCGCCACCCGGGGTTCACCAGCCGTCGGACGACCAGTAGCCCGGCCACCACCCGTCCGCCGACCAGTCGTCGGACGGCCGGTCCTCCGACGGCTGGTCGTCCGACGGCCGGTCGAGACGCACGCACAGTTTCCCGCCGAGCCAGTACTCCACCCAGTCACCGAGGTCCGGTGACAGACAGGCGGCCGGGTCCGGTGCGGCCTCCGGGACTGACTCGCGTGCCGGGGTCGGTGTGGGCGTGGGCGTGGGTGTCGGGGCGGCCGTCAGAGCCGGCGTCGGCGCGGCTGTCGGGGCCGGCGTGGAAACCGGCTCCGCGGCCGGGGTCTTGACCGGGACGGGCTCCGCGGCCGGGACCTCGGTCCGGGGCGGCGTCGGCGTCGAGGCGGGCTCGGGCGTCGGAGCCGGTGCGGGTGTGGAGGCCGGTGAGGTCGGCGTCGGAGCAGGGGACGGGGTGGAGGCCGCGGGGGTCGGCGCCGGTCCGGGCGGCGGGGCCGGGGTCGTCGCGGTGGACGCCGGATCGGTGACGTGGGACAGCGCGGCCCGGTAGGCCTCGGCCGCCAGCGGGTTGTCCTCGCACTGCCACACGCCGTGCGGGCAGTAGTCGGTGAGCGTGTTGTACAGCGGCTTGTGCTCGGCGATCCACGCGAGCATGTCCTTCATGTACGCCGCGTTGTCGCCGTTGCGGTAGAGGCCCCATTCGGGGTACGAGACGGCCTTGCCGTGGGCCCTGGCGAAGTCCACCTGCGCCTGGAGCCCGTACGGCTCCGTGACCTGTTCGCCGAACGAGAGGCCCGACGGCTGGTCGTACGAGTCCATTCCGATGATGTCGACCGTGTCGTCACCGGGATAGCACTCGGTCCAGGGAACGGCGTCCCGGCCGCGGTTCGGGGCGAAGTCGAACCGGAACCTCTGGCCCGGCACCGACCGCATGGCGGTGACGATCCGGTTCCAGTACTGCTTCCACGCCTCCGGGTCGGGACCGCAGCGATGGGTGTACGTGGTGCCGTTCATCTCCCAGCCGAGCACGATGACGGTGTCGGGCACCCCCAGCCGGACGAGCCGCTCCGCGAGCACGCGGAAGTGGTGGTCGAAGGCACCGGTCCGGGCCTCACCCAGCAGCCGGCGGACCTGGCCGTCGGAGAGGCCCTCCTCGTTGCGCTCCATCATCGGGACGTTCAGGACGAGCAGCCGGTCGTCCTGGCGGCGGCGCCAGTCCGCCCAGGCGTCCAGGAACCCGTGCGCGCCCTCGATGTTGCTCCAGAGGTCGCCGGGCAGATACGTGTGCCCGACCCGCAGTTCGGTACCGCCGAGCCACCGGCTGAGCTGCTCGATACGGGCGACGCCCTCGGGACCGTAGTGGAGGTAGGCGCCGAAGGTCGGCGGCGCGGGGGCGCCGTGGCGGACGGGCCCCGCCGGGTTCGCGGCGGCCGCACCGGACTTCGCGGGGAGTGCGGCGGCCGCTGTCGGCGGCCCGGTGGACGTCGGCGCCGGCACCGCGGCCGGGCTCCCGTCCGCGGCCGGAGCACCGCCGTCGGCCGAGGAGGTCACGGGCGGATTCGCCGCCGCGGGTGTCGGAGCCGGGGGATCGCCCACCCGCACCGCCCCGGCGCCCACGGCGTACACCGGACCGGACGCGAGGGCGACCGACGTGACGACGCCGACCGCGATGAACGCCAGTCTTCCGCTGCGGGGACGCCGCCGCTCTGGAGCCATGCCTGCTCCTCTCCCTCTTGATCCTCGGTTTTTTCCTTTCCGACTAGTGACACCCAGTCACACGTATGTCTGTTCAGCCAACCGGGGTTCCGGTCTCACGTTCTGACGATCACTCTCAGGGGTGACCCATCCGGTCACCGTGTCCGCGCCTCCACCCCGCTCGTCCCTCGCCGGCGCCACCGCGGTGTTGCGCCAGGTGGCCGCCCGGGTTTCCCGGACCGCCGTACTGGTCCCGTCGGATGACGCCGTCACCCTCGCGGCGGGCGGTCCGGGCGAGGAGTCGGCCGGGGGGCTCCGGGTGCCGGGCGCGCGAACGCGAGCGGCACCCGGAGCCGGGCGTCACGGGCGGGACTGGGCCCGGCTGCGCCGGTACAGCAGGGTGCCGCCGACCAGCAGGGCGGCGCTGATGCCGGCGTTGATGAGCACCCCTTCGCTGCCGGTCTCCGCCAGCGTGGGCGGGGTGTACTGCCGGGGCACCGTGGGCGGGGCGGGGGGCTGCTCGTGGACCTTCACGGGCGGCGTGTGGCGCGCCGGCGTCCGCGGAGGGGCCGCGGGCGGAGGGCAGTCGTCCGGGGTCCGCTGGTGTGCCTGCGGCGTGTGGTGGTGACCGCACGAGTTGCCGAACACGGGGTTCAGCAGGCCGATCACGTCCAGGGTGTTGCCGCAGAGCTCGACCGGGACGTCCACCGGCACCGCGACCAGGTCACCCGACAGGACACCGGGCGATCCGTGCGTCCCGCCGTACGACGAGGAACCGCTCCGGTCGTCGGCGTGGCGGGCACCCGGGTGACCGTTCCCCGGGCTCGTACGACCGGAGTGGCCGTAACCCGAGTCCCCGTAGCCGGAGTCCCCGTAGCCACCCCGCTCATCACCGTAGCCGCCCTGCCCACGGTGCTCATCACCGTAGCCACCCTGACCACGGTGCTCACCGCCGTGGCCGCCCTGACCGGCGTGCTCGCCGGAGGGACCGCCGTGACCACCGCGCTCGGCACCGCGGCCCGCGGTGTCACCGTCCGGCCGGCCGCCGTGGTCGGCGCCGCGTCCCAGGTGCTGCGCGGGGCCCGCGTCGTGCTGGGCGGGGTGGTGCGGCGCCGCGTGCCTGCCCTGCGAAACCGGGCCGTTGGCACAGGAGTTGCCGAACGCCGGGTTGAGGGCGGCGACGATGTCGACCGTGTTGCCGCAGATGTTCAGCGGCACGTTCACCGGAACCTGGACGTTGTTTCCCGACCCCACGCCGGGGGAGTTCGAAGCGGTCGCGGTCGCGTTGGAGTCCGCGAGGGCCGGACTGGCGTACAGGGACATGATGCCTGTCGCAGCCGCGGCCAGGACCACTCCCCTACTCAGGTTCTGTCGCACTCTTGTCTGTCTTCCTGCTGGGAGAAGTGAGGGAGCCGGCCCCGGGGTCCGCGAGGTGGTCCAAGGTCGGCCGTGGCACAGCCAGGGCGGCTGAAGTGCCGAAACGTCAGAGGTTGGCGCAGACGTTGCCGGCCGTCGGGTTCAGCAGGGCGATCACGTTGACCGAGTTGCCGCACACGTTGACGGGGATGTGGATCGGGATCTGGACCACGTTGCCCGAGAGGACACCGGGGGAGTGGGCGGCGACGCCCTCGGCACCCGAGTCCGCGAAGGCCGGGGCGGCCATGCCCAGGGCCATGATCGCGCCGATGGCCACGGAAGTGCTCTTCCTGAGCTTCACGTGCTTTCCCTTCTCTGCGGTCATGCCCCTTTGTCGGCCGAGACCGAGCGAGCGCGACTTGGGCGGCTCGCACCATGACCCGCAGGCTGTGAACGAGGGACGGAGCGCCGAAGAAACTGCGGAACGTACGCCCACGGGTAATTCACTCGAATCGCCCCGCCGGAAATCGACACGGAAGCTTCACGACAGGTGAAACACCGCCGAAGGAGAAGCGTTTCGTCCGGAGCGGGAATGCCGGCGCGACAGAAAAGGAATTCATATGTACGACGAGAACGCGCGTCGGGGCCCGACCGGACCGGGATGTCGTCCGGGACGTGTGCGGGAGCGGTTCGTCGCCCTTGGTCAGGGCGTTGCCGTACGTCTGCCCGGCACCGTTCCCGTTCACCGTGGTGACGCCGTCGTCATTGCCGATGGCCGGCGCCTGCGGGCTTCCGCCGCCGAGACTCCGACGGCGGAAGCCGCGACCGCCGCCACGGCCATTGCCTTCCTGGACGTTTCTCCGCGTTCCCTTTCCGCTCCGAATCGACGGAACCCCTGGCCCGGGAATTCGACCGTCACGCGTTCGCATGGGCCGTCGGGGTGAACCGCAGCAGCCGCGCGGCCCGCCGTCCGTGTCGCCGAGGGGCCGCGTCAGCGGATCGCGCAGTCGCCGGCGCAGACGTCGAGTTCGTCGGCCTGGCCGATCGCGGTGGCGAGCTCCGCGACGTCCTCGTCCTCGGTCACGTTCGCCAGGGAGCGGGCCCGCGAGGCGAGTTCGCCGAGGGGCGGGACGCCGGGCAGGGAGCTCCGGCGGGCGTCGCCCGCGCGCAGGTCGTCGGCGAAGTAGGCGGCCACGGCGGTGACCTGGAACGAGTACGGCGAGGTCCAGACGCCGTCGCGCAGGTCGCCGGTCTCCAGGCCGCCGGACTCCTCGTGCGGGGCGCGGGAGTCGGGGTCGAGCCAGCGGACGGTCGCGGTGGCCAGATGACCGGAGGCACCGGGGCGGGTGCGGACGGCGTAGAGGGCGGTGACCGTGTGGCCGGGGCCCACCTCCCCGCCGTCCACCCGGTCGTCGCGGAAGTCCTCGTCGGCGACCTTCCGGTCGTCGTAGCCGATCAGCCGGAACTGTTCGACCGTCCCGGGGTCGAAGGCGACCTGCGCCTTGGCGTCGCGTGCCGTGAGGTCGATGTTCCGCGGAAGCTCGTCGCAGAAGACGGTGAAGGCGTCGTCCCGGTCGGAGACGTACGTCGTGTGGCCGTCGCCCTTGTCGGCGAGGCGTTCCATGAGGGCGTCGCCGTAGTCGCTGCCGACGCCCACGCCGAAGAGGGTGATGCCGTGGTCGCGGCGGGCGGAGGAGATCCGTTCGAGGATGTCGTCCGCGTCCGTGTCGCCGGTGTTGGCGAGGGCGTCGGAGATCAGGACGACCCGGTTGGTGGCCCCCTCGCGCAGCCCGTCGACGGCGGTCGCGTACCCGGTCCGCACGCCCGCGCCGAGGTCGGTCGAGTCGGTCGGCTCCAGGCCGGCGATCGCCCGGTGGACGCGGGCGCGGTGGTCGCCGAGCCGGGTCATCGGCAGCACGGTCTCGGCCTCGTCGCTGAAGGTCACCAGGGCGACCGAGTCGTCGTCGCGCAGCCGGTCCGTCATCACGTCGAGGGACTCCCGGGCCAGGTCGAGGCGGCCCGGTTCCGCCATGGAACCCGAGATGTCGATGACGAAGGTGAGGGCGGCGGGCGGGCGTTCCCGCTCGCTCTCGGCGGGCCGGGTGGCGAGTCCGACCCGGACGAGGGACCAGCGTCCGTCGTTCGTCCGGGCGCCGTCGACGGACAGCGAGAAGCCGTTGCCGTCGGGGCGTTCGTAGTCCTGGCGGAAGCTGTTGACGAACTCCTCGGGGCGGACCGTCGAGGGGTCGGGGGCCCGGCCGCCCGCGAGGGTGCGGCGGGCGTAGCCGTACGAAGCGGTGTCGACGTCGAGGGCGAAGGTGGAGAGGTAGTCGGGCGACGGCGCGACCTCCGGGGCGTCCGACTGCTCGCCCTGCTCGTCGCGCTCGGCGGCGCCGCCGCTCGGCCGGTCGGGCGCCGGGAGCGGGAGGTTGTTGCGGCCGCCGGACTTGTCCGCGCCGTCCGAGGAGTTGCCGCCGCCGCTCGCGCCGCATCCGGTGAGCAGCAGCGCGCCCGCCAGCGGCAGGGCGAGCAGCGCGCCGACCGGCCCTCGCCGGATCCCCCTCCGCCTCCGCGCACCGCCGCGTGGGCGGCCCGCGTCGACCGCCGTCCCTGTGTGCTTCATCCCCATCTGTGCCCCCTCGGCGTACGGCCCCCGTGCGGGCCGACTTGTGTGACTGTGACGGCCGAGGGGGCCGTGACGTGCGCTCGGACCGGTTGCGGAAGGATTGCGAAGCGGCCACGGTGAGGGGTCGTCGAGACCGGTCGGTGATCTTCCGGATATCCAAGGCCTGTCTGACAATTCCTGTCCGCCCGGCCCTAGGACTCCGCCCGGCCCTAGGACACGATGTCCTTGCGCCGGAAACCCCGGAAGGCCAGGGCGAACAGGACGAGCGCGTAGGTCACGGAGATCGCCGCGCCCTGGATCATTCCTCCCCATTCCGGTGTCGGCTGGATGGCGTCGGCCCAGGCGAACTGCCAGTGGGCGGGCAGGAAGTCGCGCCAGTGGCCGAGCGCGGTGACCGCGTCCAGGACGTTGCCCACGATGGTCAGGCCGACCGCGCCACCGACCGCGCCGAGCGGGGCGTCCGTCTTCGTCGACAGCCAGAACGCGAGCCCGGCGGTGACCAGTTGGGACACGAAGACGTACGCGATCACCGCGAGCAGCCGCTGGGCGGCGGTGGACGCGGAGAGCGCGCCGCCGGTGGGGATCTCCAGGGGCCCCCAGCCGTAGGCGGCGGTGCCCACGGCGAGCGCGACGACCGGCAGCAGGACCATCGCCGCGAGGCTGAGGCCGAGCGCGACGGTGAGCTTGGACCACAGCAGCCGGGCTCTGGGCACGGGTGCCGCCAGCAGGTAGCGCAGGGAGGACCAGCTCGCCTCGGAGGCGACGGTGTCGCCGCAGAACAGCGCGACCGGGATCACCAGGAGGAAGCCCGCCGACACGAACAGGTTCACCGCGGCGAAGTTGGCGCCGGACGCGGTGGCCGTGTCCATCAGGGTGATCCGGTCGTTGCGTCCGCCGGGCTGTCCGCCGATCGCGAAGGCGACGAGCAGGACGAAGGGCAGGGCCGCGAGGACCGCCCCCATCACCAGGGTGCGGCGGCGCTTGAACTGGCGGGCGAGTTCGACGCGCAACGGCAGGGTGCGGCGCGCCCGGTACCCGTCGGCCGCCTCGGTCCGCTCCAGGAGCGTGCTCATGCGGATCCTCCGATCAGGGTGAGGAACGCGTCTTCCAGGCGGCGGTGGGGGCCCACCGACGCCACCGGTACTTCGAGGCGTACGAGTTCCACGACCAGGCGTTGTGCGCTGCCGCCGGTGTCGAGGCGGACCAGGAGTCCGCCCTCGGCCGCGACGGCCGACAGGACGCCGGGCAGTGCGCCCACCTTCTCCACGACCGGCGCGTCGACGGGTGTCGCGGTGCCGACGAGCAGGGTGTCGCCGGAGCCGACGATCTCGGAGACCGGGCCGGCCTGGACGAGTCTGCCGCGGTCCATGACGACGAGGTGGGTGCAGGACTGCTCGACCTCGGCGAGGAGATGGCTGGAGACGATGACCGTGCGGCCCGCGGCGGCGTAGCGGATCATCACCTGGCGCATCTCGCGGATCTGGGGCGGGTCGAGGCCGTTGGTGGGTTCGTCGAGGATCAGCAGGTCCGGGAGGCCGAGCATGGCCTGGGCGATGGCGAGGCGCTGGCGCATGCCCTGGGAGTAGGTGCGCACCGCGCGGGCGAGCGCTTCGCCCAGGCCGGCGATCTCCAGGGCCTCCTCCATGTGGGCGTCCTCGGGAGGACGGCCAGTGGCCCGCCAGTACAGCTCCAGGTTCTCGCGGCCGGACAGGTGCGGGAGGAAGCCCGCGCCCTCGACGAAGGCTCCGACGCGGGAGAGGACGGGCGCGCCGGGGCGGACCGCGTGCCCGAAGACGTGGATCTCGCCGTCGTCGGGCTTGATGAGGCCCATGAGCATGCGCAGGGTGGTGGTCTTGCCGGCGCCGTTCGGCCCGAGCAGGCCGAGGACCTGGCCCTTCTCCACGCGGAACGAGAGCTCCCGTACCGCGTACCGGTCGGTGGACCCGGCGTAGCGCTTGCTCAGGCCGGTGATCTGGAGCGGGACGTCGGCGAGTGCGGGGTCGGGTGCCGGGGTGCTCGTGCGGCGGCGGCCGGTCACCAGCAGTGCGACGGCGGCGAGGACGGCGGCGAGCGGCAGCCACCACACCCAGGAGGGCAGCGGCGCGGCGGCGGTCTTCACCGCGGGGGCCGTGGGCACCTGGAGGCCGCCGCTCGTGAGCGACACGGTGTACGTGGCCGGGGCCGCCGGGGAGGCGTAGCCGAGGTCGGTCGAGGCGAGGACCAGGCGCAGCCGGTGGCCCTTCTGGACGGCGTGGTCGATGGCGGGAAGGGCCAGGGACACGTCCTTGCCGTTCTTCGCGCCCTCGACGCGGACGGGGGTGACGAGCTGGGAGGGCAGGACCTGCCGGGTGCCGCCGGGGCCGACGTCGTACACCTTGCCGAAGAGGACCGCTTCGTCGGTGCTGGACTCGACGTGCACGGTGACGGTCGGCGAGCCGGTGATCCGCAGGTCGTCCCGGAAGGGCGCGGACTCGAAGCGGGCGTACTGGCCGGGGAAGTCGAGGGAGACGCCGACGCCGAGGCTCGAGAGCTGGGCGAGGCCGCCGGAGCCGCCGAGTCCGGGCAGGGCCGAGATGGCGGGCGGGCTGGAGCCGGCCGGGTTCTGGAAGCGCTGCTCGCGGCCGGTCAGGGCGATGGTGCGGCGGCCGCTGTCCAGTCCGGGGTAGGTGTCCGAGCTCGCGCCGCGCAGCGTGGCGGCGCCGTCGGTGGAGTCGACGCCTCCGGTGCGGGTGACGCGGAAGGCGGGGCCGGTGTCGGCGCTCTTGTCGTCCTTCAGGTAGCGGTCGAACCAGGAGACGACGCGGGAGGTGACGCGCTCCGTCTCCATGTCGCCGCCGTCGTGTCCGCCGGCGATCCAGTCGACGTCGACGGGAGCGCCGTTCGCCTTGATCGCCCGGGCCGTCGCGTCGGCCTGGCCGAGCGGGAAGAGGGAGTCGGACTGGCCCTGGGTGATGAGGGTGGGGACCTTGATGCGGTCGCCGACGGCGGAGGGGCTGCGTTCCCGGAGGAGTTCCGTCGCCGCCGCGTCGGGCTTCCCGGACTCCGCGACCCGGTTGTACATGGCGCACAGCTCGGGCTCGAAGCGGGCGCAGCCGCCGCCGGAGTTGATGAAGATCCCCGCCCAGAGCTTCTTGAAGACGCCGTTCGGGAACAGGGCGTCCGCGAGGTTCCAGTACGTGATCGAGGGGGCGACGGCGTCGACGCGCGGGTCGTTCGCGGCGGCGAGCAGGGAGATCGCCCCGCCGTACGAGGCGCCCGCCACACCGACGCGCGGGTCGCCGCCCTTGTCGAGCCGGACCTCGGGGCGCCGGGCGAGCCAGTCGAGGAGCCGGGAGACGTCGGCGACCTCGCCCTCGGGGGCGTTCAGTCCGATCCGTCCGGTGGACCTGCCGAAGCCGCGCGCCGACCAGGTCAGGACCGCGTATCCGTCGCGGGCGAGTTCCTCCGCCTCGTCGCGGACGTCCGCCTTGCTGCCGCCGAAGCCGTGCGCGAGGAGGACGGCGGGGCGGCGGTGCGAGGAGGGGCCCTCGGTGAAGTACGAGGTGTCGAGGCGCACTCCACCACTCATGGCCATGACGCGGTCGCTGCGGTGGACGGCGGGCGCGTCGTCGTCGGCGACGGCCGTCCAGGTGCCCGCGCCGGCGAGTACCACGAGGGCCGCGGCGGCGGCCGCCAGTCTCCCGCGGGCCCGCGCCGTCGTGCGAGCGGCGAGAGGCCCCCGGCGCGGCCCGCGCGGCCGGGGCAGTCGAAGATCCATGGCTCAACGGTACGGGTGCCCGCCGACGACGGGAGCAGCCGCCGGGCTGAACCGGCACCCCTCCCACGGGAGTACGGCGGGGGTCGTGCGTACCGCGTCCGCGGTACGCCCCGTGGAACGGCTCCGCCGCCGTCGGGGAGCGGTCGCGGGACCGTTCCCCTGCGGCGGCGGAGCAGGCGGGGGAAACCCGCCGGGCCGGACGCGGCGGTTACGCCTGCGCGTCCTCCGGGATCGACACCAGCCAGCGGGTGTCGCGGCGCGGGCGCAGGTAGAAGGCCCAGTACAGGGTGGCGACGGCGGTGATGCCGCCGGTCCACAGCAGGTACTCGGTCTCCTGCTGGGTGAGGACGTAGGCGAGGACGACGATCAGCAGGACCGGCACCGCGGGCCACAGCGGCATCCGCCAGGCGGCGGTGTGGCGGTGGTGGCCGCGCCGGGCGAGCAGGGCGGCGACCGCGACGAGCAGGTACATGGCCGTCACCGAGACGCCCGTGACGCCGTAGAGGGTGTCGAGGTTGACGAAGCAGAGGCCGGCGCCGGGGACGCCCACCAGGAGGGTGGCGACCCAGGGGGAGCCGAACCGGCCGAGCCTGGACAGGCCGTTGTTGACCGGCTCGGGCCACGCCTTGTCGCGGGCCGAGGCGAACAGGACGCGCGAGTTCTGGATGACCATGACGATGCCCGCGTTGATGATCGCGAGGGCGACGCAGAGGCTGACGAAGGTGCCGACGGCCGAGTTGGACCAGGCGGTGACCATGCTGCTGATGTCGCCGCCGGTGAGCTCCGCGATGTCGGAGGCGCCCATGGTGATGGCGACGACCGGGACCAGGATGACGACCGTGGAGATGGCGAGGGTCGCGAGGACCGTGCGGGCGACGTTGCGGCGCGGGTTCTCCAGTTCCTCGGAGAGGTAGACGGCGGTCGAGAAGCCCTGGGTGGCGAAGAGGGCGATGGCGAGCCCGGAGATGACGAGCATGGCCGTCACGGGGTCGGTGTGTCCTTCGGCGCCGGCGACCTGCATCGAGGTGAGGCTGCCGAGGCCGCGGTGGGCGTGGGTGAAGCCGAGCAGGGCCACGACACCGGCGGCGACGACTTCGAGGACCAGGAAGATGCCGGTGATCCAGGCGTTGGCGCGCAGGTCGAGCAGGCCCGCGAGAGTGGCGAGCAGCATCACGCCGGCACCGGTCATCGCGGGGTCGAGGTGCACGATCGGCGCGAGGTAGTCGGCGGTGCCCATGGCGATCACGGGCGGGACGATCATGACCACCAGCAGGGACATCACGAAGACCAGCCAGCCCGCGAGCCGTCCGGCCATCGTCGAGACCATGGCGTACTCGCCGCCCGCGCTGGGGATGAGGGTGCCCAGCTCGGAGTAGCAGAACGCCACGGCGACGCAGAGCAGCGAGCCGATCGCGATCGTGAGGGCGGTCGCGGTGCCGAGCGAGCCGAAGAGGTCGGGTATGACCACGAACAGCGTCGAGGCCGGGGTCACGCAGGACAGCGTCAGCAGGGTGCCGCCGACGACGCCGATGGAACGCTTGAGTGTCTTGGGGTTCCCGGTCTCCGTCGGGGCCGCGTCCAGGACGGCGGTCTCGACGGGGCGGAGCGTGTCGGTCATGAAGCGGTTCCGATCGACTCGTGCGTCAGGTGTTCGAGCGGGAGCGATATCGCCTCCGGCGGCTCGTGTCGTTCTTCGTTCTCGTCCGCTCCCGCGCCGATGGAACCTTGACGGAAACCGTGGCGTCAATAGCCGTTTACCTACGGAATCCGCAAGACCGGAGCGACGCACTTCACATTGATTTCCCAGGATACAAAGCCTTCATGTCGCAATCATCAAGATCTTGCCGGTAATGACCTTGCTTTCAAAGGTCAATAAATCCAGGCACCTGCGTCACCCGGTTGATCCCCATGAACGGGAATCGTTGCGGGAGCATCAAAAAAACGTCGAGCCGTCCGCTATGCGGACGGCTCGACGGGGTCGTGCGGGCGGGTCTCAGTGGTTGCGCGGGAAGCCCAGGTCGACGCCCGCGGGCGCCTCCGAGGGGTCCGGCCAGCGGGTGGTGACGACCTTGCCGCGGGTGTAGAAGTGCGTGCCGTCGTTGCCGTAGATGTGGTGGTCCCCGAACAGGGAGTCCTTCCAGCCGCCGAAGGAGTGGTAGCCGACCGGCACCGGGATCGGCACGTTCACGCCGACCATGCCCGCCTCGATCTCCAGCTGGAAGCGGCGGGCGGCGCCGCCGTCCCGGGTGAAGATCGCGGTGCCGTTGCCGAAGGGGGAGGCGTTGATCAGCGCCACGCCCTCGTCGTAGGTGTCCACGCGCAGCACGCACAGCACCGGGCCGAAGATCTCGTCCTTGTACGCGTCCGCCGTCACCGGCACCCGGTCCAGGAGCGAGAGGCCGATCCAGTGGCCGTCCTCGTAGCCCTCGACCGTGTAGCCCGTGCCGTCGAGGACGACCTCGCAGCCCTGGTCGGCGGCGCCCTTCACGTAGGAGGCCACCTTGTCGCGGTGGACGGCCGTGATGAGCGGGCCCATCTCGGAGGCCGGGTCGGTGCCGGGACCGATCTTGATCTTCTCGGCGCGCTCGCGGATCTTCGCCACCAGCTCGTCGCCGACGGAGCCGACCGCCACCACCGCGGAGATCGCCATGCAGCGCTCGCCGGCCGAGCCGTACGCGGCCGAGACGGCGGCGTCGGCCGCGGCGTCCAGGTCGGCGTCCGGCAGCACCAGCATGTGGTTCTTGGCACCGCCGAGCGCCTGGACCCGCTTGTGGTTCGCGGCGGCGGTGGTGTGGATGTAGCGGGCGATCGGCGTCGAACCCACGAAGGACACCGCGGCGACGTCCGGGTGCTCCAGGAGCCGGTCGACGGCCACCTTGTCACCGTGCACGACGTTGAAGACACCGTCGGGCAGGCCCGCCTCGGCCAGCAGCTCGGCGAGCTTCATCGCGGCCGACGGGTCCTTCTCCGAGGGCTTGAGGACGAAGGTGTTGCCGCAGGCGATGGCGATCGGGAACATCCACATCGGGACCATCGCCGGGAAGTTGAACGGCGTGATGCCCGCGACGACGCCCAGCGGCTGGCGGATCGAGGACACGTCGACCCGGGAGGCCACCTCGGTCGACAGCTCGCCCTTGAGCTGCGTGGTGATCCCGCAGGCCAGCTCGACGATCTCCAGACCGCGCGCGACCTCGCCGAGCGCGTCCGAGTGCACCTTGCCGTGCTCGGCGGTGATCAGCGCGGCGATCTCGTCCCGGTGGGCGTCGAGCAGCGCGCGGAACTTGAAGAGGACCGCGGTCCGCCTGGCCAGCGACGAGGTCCCCCAGGTGGCGTACGCGTCCTTCGCGGCGGCGACCGCGGCGTCGACCTCCTCGACGCTCGCGAACGCGACCCTGCTGGTCACGGCGCCGGTCGCCGGGTCGGTGACCGGCCCGTACGCACCCGACGCCCCCTCGACGGACTTGCCACCGATCCAGTGGTCGACGGTCTTCGTCATGGCCATGCACTCCTTCACAGATGGCGTCGTCGGGCGGCGACGTGCCGGTCGTACTCCTCGCGGGCCTTGACCGCCGACGGTCGGGTCGCGGTCTCGGCCACGGGTACATCCCACCAGGCCTGGGCCGGGGGCGCGCCCGACACTGTGTCTGCCGTTTCGGTCTCCACGTAGACACAAGTGGGAGTGTCCGCCCCGCGCGCCTCGGCCAGGGCCGCCCGCAGGTCGCGCACGGTTCCCGCGCGCAGGACCCGCATACCCAGACTGGCCGCGTTGGCCGCGAGGTCCACCGGCAGCGGCACCCCCGTGTACGTACGGTCCGCGGCCAGACGGCGGTACGCCGTGCCGTACCGCTCGCCGCCCACGGACTCCGAGAGCCCGCCGATGGACGCGTACCCGTGGTTCTGGAGGACGACCACCTTGATCGCGACGCCCTCCTGAACGGCGGTGACGATCTCGGTCGGCATCATCAGGTACGTGCCGTCACCGACCAGCGCCCACACCGGCCGGTCCGGGGCCGCCATCCGCACGCCGATCGCGGCCGGGATCTCGTAGCCCATGCACGAGTAGCCGTACTCGACGTGGTACTGGTCCCGCGACCGCGCCCGCCACAGTTTGTGCAGGTCACCGGGGAGCGAGCCGGCCGCGTTGATCAGGATGTCGTCCTCGGTGACCAGTTCGTCGAGGACGCCGAGGACCTGTGTCTGGGTGGGCCGGACAGCGGTGTCGTGCACCTCGTAGGCCGCGTCGACGCGGTACTCCCAGCGCTCCTTCCCTTCCGTGTACTCGGTGACGTACGCGGGATCCGCGCGGTGGCGGTGTTCCAGCAGCGCCCCGGCGAGCGCCTGGAGACCGGCGCGGGCGTCGGCGATCAGCGGGGAGCCCGCGAGCTTGTGACCGTCGTACGCGGCGATGTTGAGGTTGACGAAACGGACGCCCGGGGCCGCGAACAGCGTGCCCGAGGCGGTGGTGAAGTCGGTGTAGCGGGTGCCGACCCCGATCACCAGGTCGGCGGTGCGGGCGAGGTCGTCGGCGGTCGCCGTGCCGGTGTGCCCGATGCCGCCGACGTCCTGGGGGTGGTCCCAGCGGAGCGAGCCCTTGCCCGCCTGGGTGGAGGCGACGGGGATGCGGGTGGCCGAGGCGAGGTCGGCGAGCGCCTCCTCGGCACGGCTGTGGTGGACACCGCCGCCCGCGACGATCAGCGGGCGCCGGGCCCCGCGGACCGCCGCGACGGCGCGGGCCAGCTCACCGGCGTCGGGCGCCTGGCGCCGTACGGTCCAGGTCCGCTCGGCGAAGAACTCCTCGGGCCAGTCGTACGCCTCCGCCTGTACGTCCTGGGGCAGCGCGAGCGTGACGGCGCCGGTGTCGACGGGGTCGGTGAGCACGCGCATCGCCTGGAGCGCCGCCGGGATCAGCGCCTCGGGGCGGGTGATCCGGTCGAAGTACCTCGACACCGGGCGCAGACAGTCGTTGACCGACACGTCCCCGGCGAAGGGGACCTCCAGCTGCTGGAGCACCGGGTCGGCGGGGCGGGCCGCGAAGACGTCGCCGGGCAGCAGCAGCACCGGAAGGTGGTTGACGGTGGCGAGCGCGGCGCCGGTGACGAGGTTGGTGGCGCCGGGCCCGATGGAGGTGGTCACGGCGTGCGCGGAGAGCCGGCCGCACTGACGGGCGTAGCCGACGGCCGCGTGCACCATGGCCTGTTCGTTGCGCCCCTGGTGGAACGGCATCACGGGGTGCGTCCCCCCGGCGGGCACCGTGGAGTGCTCCAGGAGCGCCTGGCCGATCCCGGCGACGTTCCCGTGCCCGAAGATGCCCCAGACGGCGCCGATCAGCCGGCGGCGCGCGCCGTCCCGTTCGGTGTACTGGGCGGCCAGGAACCGCACCAGCGCCTGCGCGACCGTCAGCCTCGTCGTCGAGGTCATCGGTATCCCCCCGTGCTCTTCGCGTGTTCCGGGTGGAACCGGATCCGCCACTCCCGCTCCCGCCCCGGCCCCGCCATGACGTTCAGGTAGTACATGGCGTGTCCCGGCTGGGCGACGGACGGGCCGTGCCATCCGTCGGGCACGAGGACGGCGTCGCCGGTGCGGACCTCGGCGAGGACGTCCGAACCTCCCTCGCGGGAAGGGGACACCCGCTGGTAGCCGAAACCGTCCGGCCCCTCGATCTCGAAGTAGTAGATCTCCTCCAGCAGGGACTCGACGCCGGGGAGGTGTTCGTCGTGCTTGTGCGGCGGGTACGAGGACCAGTTGCCGCCGGGGGTGACCACCTCCACGGCGATGAGCCTGTCGCAGTCGAAGACGTCCGCGGCGGCGAAGTTGCGCACCTGGCGGGCGCAGGTGCCGCTGCCGCGGTCTTCGACGGGAACCTCCGGCGCGGGGCCGTAGCGGGCGGGGAGTCGGCGCTCGCACTTCGCTCCTGCCAGGGCGAAGCGGCCTCCCGCGCCGGAGGCGATCTGGGCCCGGGCCTCACGGGGAACGTACGCGAAGTCGGAGACTCCGTCGAACACGCTCCGCCTGCCCAGGAGTTGGAACTCCTCCTCTTCAGTGCCGTCTTTGGTGCGCACCGTGCAGCCGCCGCCGAGCGGGAGCACGATCCACTCGCTGTCCCCGGTGGTGAACGTGTGGGTGCCACCGGGCGCCAGCTCCACGATCCGCAGGCTGCTGTGGGTCCAGCCGGCCCGTTCGGGGTCGATGTCGAGGGCGTAGTAGGCGTCCGCGGTGGTACCCGCGGGCACGTGCAGCTCATGGCTCGGACGACTCATGCGGCCCTCACAGAAGTCCTACGGCGGTGTCCACGGCCGCGGCGACGTCGCCGTCCGCGGGGTACAGCAGCGAACGGCCCACCACCAGGCCCTGCACGGTGGGGAGTCGGAGCGCCCCGCGCCATTTCTCGTACGCGCCCTCCTGGTCCTCGCCGACATCGCCGCCGAGCAGGACGGCGGGCAGCGTGGAGGTCTCCATGACGCGGGCCATGTCGTCGGGGTTCTCGGTGACGGGGACCTTCAGCCAGGTGTACGCCGAACTGCCGCCCAGGCCGCCGGCGATGGCGAGGGACCTGGTGACGGCCTCGGCGCTCAGATCGTTGCGCAGGGTGCCGTCCTCCCGGCGACGGCAGAGGAACGGTTCGACGAAGACCGGGAGTCGCCGTTCGGCCATGTCGTCGATCACGCGGGCGGCGGACTCCAGGGTGCGCAGCGAACCGGGGTCGTCGTAGTCGATGCGCAGCAGCAGTTTGCCCGCGTCGAAGCCGAGCCGTTCGATGTCCCTCGGACGGTGGCCGGTGAACCGGTCGTCCAGCTCGAAGGCGGAGCCCGCGAGGCCGCCCCGGTTCATCGACCCGATGACCACCTTGCCGTCGAGGACGCCGAGCAGCAGCAGGTCGTCCAGGACGTCGGCGGTGGCGAGCACGCCGTCGACGCCGGGGCGGGAGAGCGCGACGCACAGGCGCTCCAGCAGATCGGCGCGCCCCGCCATGGCCAGTTTCCGGTCGCCGACGGCCAGCACGCCGCGTGCCGGATGGTCCGCGGCCACGATCATCAACCGCCCCGAGCCGTCGACCAGGGGCCGCCGCACCCGCCGGGCGGCGGCCTCCGCGATCGCCTCCGGCCGGCGGGCGCGGGTGCGGACGAGCGCGGAGACGTCGACGCGCGCGGACGCGGGCCCGTCGCCGCCCTGTTCGGGGCGGACCCCCCGGACATGGCCCGCCCTCACCGCACGGCTCCGGCGGCGAGGGTCCGCTCGATCTCGTGCGGGGTGGGCATCGCGGAGGAGCACTCCAGCCGGGAGGCGACGATGGCGCCCGCCGCGTTCGCGTGACGCACGGTCTTCTCCAGGTCCCAGCCGGCGAGCAGTCCGTGGCAGAGGGCGCCGCCGAACGCGTCGCCGGCGCCGAGGCCGTTGAGGACCTCGACCGGCAGGGGCGGGACCTCGGCCGTGGTGCCGTCGCGGTGGACGGCGAGGACGCCCTTGGGGCCCTGTTTCACCACGGCGAGCTCGACGCCGGCGTCGAGGAGGGCGGCGGCCGCGGCGTGCGGCTCGCGTTCTCCCGTGGCGACCTCGACCTCGTCGAGGTTGCCGACGGCGACGGTGGCGTGGCGCAGGGCCTCCGCGTAGAAGGGGCGCGCGAAGGCGGGGCCCTCCTGGGCAGCGTCTTTTTGGGCCGCGCCTTTCCGGGCTGCGTTTTTCCAGGCTGCGTTTTTCCAGAACGTGGGGCGCCAGTCGAGGTCGAAGACCGTCGTACCGGAGCGGGCGCGGTGGGCCAGGGCGGTGAGGGTGGCCGTGCGGCTGGGCTCGGCGCTCAGTCCGGTGCCCGTCACCCAGAAGACGCGGGCGTCGCGCACGGCGTCGAGGTCGAGTTCATGGGCGCCGATCTCCAGGTCGGGGGCTTTGGGCTCCCGGTAGAAGTACAGCGGGAAGTCGTCCGGCGGGAAGATCTCGCAGAAGGTGACCGGGGTCGGCAGTCCCGGGACCGCGGTGACCCAGCGGTCGTCGACGCCGAAGCCGCGCAGCGCCTCGTGCAGATAGGTCCCGAAGGGATCCTCACCCGTCCGGGTGACGACGGCCGTACGCCGTCCGAGCCGCGCGGCCGCCACCGCGACGTTGGCCGCCGAGCCGCCGAGGAACTTGCCGAAGGAGGTCACCCGGGACAGCGGGACCCCCGTCTGCAGCGGGTAGAGGTCCACACCGATCCGCCCCATGGTGATCAGCTCGTACGCCATCGAGTTCCCTTCCGCGCGGTCCCTGCGGCTGCCCCCAGGTCTAGTCCCGCGAGGGGACCCTGTCAACGTTTTGTCCAGACATTCGGACCATGGCTTGACAGCTTTCGGGAGCCGCCGGAAGCTGGCGCCCATGACGTCGTTGCCGCCGCAGTCATCGCACCGGTCATCCCCCGGACCTTCGCCGAAGTCGTCGTCTCCGTCCCCACTGTCGCGCATCCGGATCGGTTCGGCTCCGGACTCCTGGGGCGTCTGGTTCCCCGACGACCCCCTGCAGGTCCCCTGGCGGCGCTTCCTCGACGAGGTCTCCGGATCCGGCTACGAGTGGATCGAGCTCGGCCCGTACGGCTATCTGCCCACCGACCCGGACGTCCTGCGGGAGGAGACCGCCCGGCGCGGGCTCGGCGTCTCGGCGGGCACGATCTTCACCGGACTGCACCGGGGGCCCGACGTGTGGGAGTCCACCTGGGCGCACGTCTCGGACATCGCGGCGCTCGCCCAGGCGGTGGGCGCCGGGCACCTCGTGGTCATCCCGGCCTTCTGGCGGGACGACAAGACCGGCGCGGTGCTGGAGGACAGCGAGCTGACGCCGGCCCAGTGGCGCGATCTGGCCACCCAGACCGAGCGGCTCGCCCACGAGGTGCGCGAGCGCTACGGGCTGAGGGTCGTCGTCCACCCGCACGCCGACACGCACATCGACAGCGAGGAGAACGTCACCCGCTTCCTCGACGCGACCGACTCCTCACTGGTGTCGCTCTGCCTGGACACGGGCCACTACGCCTACTGCGGCGGCGACAGCGTCAAGCTCATCGAGACGTACGGCGAACGCATCGGCTACCTCCACCTCAAGCAGGTGGATCCCGAGGTGCTGGCCGGGGTGCGCGACGAGGAGCTGCCGTTCGGGCCCGCGGTCGCGCGCGGCGTGATGTGCGAACCGCCCTCCGGGGTGCCGGCGCTGGAACCCGTCCTCGCCGCCGCGCAGGACCTCGGCGTCGAGCTGTTCGCGATCGTCGAGCAGGACATGTACCCGTGCCCGCCGGACAAGCCGCTGCCGATCGCCCGGCGCACCCGGGCGTACCTGAGGTCCTGCGGAGCCTGACTCCCGCCGCCCGGGGCACCCGGGTCCCCGGCCCGCCGGGCGCCCGGGCCCGACGGGCTTCCGTGCGCCCCGCTACCTCCCATGCATCACCCGTGTCACAAAAAACACTCCCGTGTCACGCATGTCGCGTATACGCGGGTTTTCCGTCACAGCCGGTCGACGGTCGCGGCCCGGAGATCACACTGCGTCGTCCACCGGGCACACGCTTGGTGATCACCAGCGCAGTGCCGGGCTCCCCCGACGGCCGTTCCGGGCCGCCGCCGCGGCGCGCGCGGGAAGGTGCCGTTCATGACCGACCGTCGGCTCTGGTCGTACAAGGAGATCGCCGCGCACATCAGGGTGCAGACGGACACCGTCCGGTCCTACCGCAAGCACGGGCTGCTGCCGCCGCCCGACCACGTCGAGGCCAAGAAGCCCTACTGGTACGCCGACACCGTCCGCGCCTGGGCCGCCGCCCGTCCGGGAAACCGGGGCCGCAAGGACGTCTGACGCGTCGGGCCGGGCGGTACGTCACCCGGAGCGACGCAACCGCCCGGCCCGGTCGCCCTCGCGCCGGACCGGCCCCGTCACCCGGGACCGGCCCGGCGCACTCACGACCACGGCTCGATGACCGTCACGCCCGGACCCCGGTCGGACCCCATGGCGGCCAGCGCGGACGGCGCGGCGTCCAGCGTGACGGCGGAGGTCACGAGGAGGTCGGGGCGCAGCACCCCGGCGCGGACCAGTTCCAGCAGCGGCGGGTAGGCGTGGGCGGCCATCCCGTGGCTGCCGAGGAGTTCGAGTTCGAGGGCGATCACCCGGGCCATCGGGACCGGGGTGACACCGGCCGGGGAGGGCAGCAGGCCGACCTGGACGTGCCGGCCGCGGCGGCGCAGTCCGTCGACCGAGGCCGCGCAGGTGCCGGGCGACCCGAGGGCGTCCAGCGACACGTGCGCGCCCCCGCCGGTCAGTTCACGGACCGCCTGCGCCGGGTCCGCCACGACGGAGGCGTCCACGCACTCCGCCGCCCCGAACCTCCGCGCCAGATCGAGCGCCGCGGCGGACACGTCGACGGCCACGACCCGTGCGCCGCAGGCCGCCGCGATCATCACCGCCGAGAGGCCCACTCCGCCGCAGCCGTGCACCGCGACCCACTCCCCCGGCGCAGTCCTCCCCTGCGCGACCACCGCGCGGAACGCCGTGGCGAACCGGCAGCCCAGCGAGGCCGCCGTCGCGAAGGACAGCTCGGGCGGCAGCGGGACCAGGTTCACCTCGGCGTGGTCGAGCGCCACGTACTGGGCGAAGGAGCCCCAGTGCGTGAACCCCGGCTGGGTCTGCCGCTCGCACACCTGCTGGTCGCCGGCCGCACAGGCGGGACAGCTTCCGCAGGCGCAGACGAACGGGACGGTGACCCGGTCGCCGGGGCGGTGGCCGCGCACCCCGGAGCCCACCACCTCGATCACCCCGGCCAGTTCATGGCCCGGCACGTGCGGCAGGGTGACGTCCGGGTCGTGGCCCATCCAGCCGTGCCAGTCGCTGCGGCACAGCCCCGTGGCCTCGACCCGCACCACCACCCCGTGCTCGGCGGGCACCGGGTCCGCCACTTCCCGGACCTCGGCCGGCTCCCCGTACCGCTCGAACACCACCGCCCGCATCGGCTCCCGCCCTCCGCTCGGAGATCAGCTTCCGCGAGAACGCTAGCGGCGCGCTTCAGCGGTGTCCCGGGCTGGCTCCGTGTCGGGTTCCGGCTCCGCGGCCGGGACCCGCTCCGCCTCGGACAGCGTGTCCGGAGCCGGGGCCGGGGCCGGTGGTTCCGCCTCGCTGAGGCCGAACCGGTCGTGGAAGCGCCGCAGGGGTCCGGGCGCCCACCACGTGGCCGTGCCCGTCAGGCGCATGACCGCCGGGACCAGCAGGCTGCGGACGACCATCGCGTCCATCAGGACGGCCAGCGCGACGCCCAGGCCGAGCATCTTGGTGTTGGCCACCCGCGAGGTGCCTATGGCGACCATCACCACCGCGAGGATGACCGCGGCCGCGGTGATCAGTCCTCCGGTGCGCTGGAGTCCGAAGCGGACCGCCTCCCGGTGGTCGCCGGTGCTGTCGTACTCCTCCTTGATCCGGGAGAGGAGGAAGACGCCGTAGTCCATGGAGAGGCCGAAGGCGACGCAGAACATCAGGACCGGGAGGGTCGTCTCGATCGAACCGGAGCTGGTGAAGTCGAGGAGGCCGGAGAGGTGGCCGTCCTGGAAGACCCAGACCACCGCGCCGAACATCGCGGTCAGACTGAGCGCGTTGAGCAGGACCGCCTGGACCGGGATCAGCACACTGCCCGTCAGCAGGAACACCAGGAACAGCGTGACGACCGCGATGAAGGCGACCGCCCACGGGAGCCGGTCGGCTATCGCGTGCTTGGAGTCGACCAGGACGGCCGCCGTGCCGGTCACGGAGGTGTCGAACGGAGCCTTCGCCGCCCGGAGTTCGCCCACCAGCCGCTGCGCCCCCTCGTCCACGGCCTCACCCTTCGGCAGCACCGAGAAGTAGGCGGCGTCCCCCTTGACCAGCGGACCGTCCACGCGCAGCACCTCGGGCAGCGCGGCGATCCGCTCGCGGTACCGGGCGTACTCCGTGGCCGTGGCGCCCCCTTCCGCCAGGACTTCCAGAGTGCCGCCGGGGCTGCCGGGGAAGCCGTCCCGGATGTGCTGCTGGACGATGTGCGACTCCGCGCCCGAGGGGAGCTGCCGGTCGTCGGCCGTGCCGAACTTCACGCCCAGGAAGGGCAGTCCGAGGACGACGAGGCCGGCGGTGGTGGCCACCGCGAAGAGCGGTGCCCTGCGCATGACGAGCAGGGCCGTGCGGCCCCAGACGGCCCCGCCCTCGGCCGGGTCCGGCTTCCCGCGCCGGAACAGACGCCGCAGGTCGAGGGAGTTCACCCGGTCGCCGAGGAGCATGAGCGCGGCGGGGAGCAGGATCAGGGCGGCGGCCGCGGCGAGCAGCACGACGGCGATGCCCGCGTAGGCGAAGGAGCGCAGGAAGTACTGCGGGAAGACCAGCATCGCGGCCAGCGACACGGCGACCGTGAGGGAGGAGAAGAGCACGGTCCGGCCCGCGGTGCGCAGGGTGACACCGATCGCGGCGCGCGGCACGGCGCCGCCGGCCAGCTCCTCGCGGAACCTGCGGACGATGAAGAGGGCGTAGTCGATGGCGAGGCCGAGGCCGAGGGCCGTCGTCAGGTTCATCGCGAAGACCGAGACGTCCGTGACCTCGGTGAGTCCGCGCAGCACGGCGTTGGTGCCGAGGATCGCGATGATCCCGACCCCGAGCGGCAGCAGGGCCGCGACGGCGCTGCCGAAGACCATGACCAGCAGCAGGAGGGTCACCGGGAGGGCGATCATCTCGGCCCGGGTGAGGTCCTCCTTGATGGTCGTCTGCATCTCGTGCCGTACGGCGACCGGTCCGCCGACCGCGACCTCGACGGGCCCGCTCCTGCCCCGGAAGGAAGGTGCCAGGCGGTCCAGGGTGTCGGCCGCGGCCGTCTCGTCGCCGGTGAGCCGGGCGGCGATCAGGGCTTCGTGGCCGTCGTGCGCCTTGAGCGCGGGGGAACCGGACCGCCAGTACGAGCCGACGCCGGTGACGCCGTCCTCGGCGGCCAGTCGTGCCGCGATCCGTCCGGCCTCCGCGGCGACCGCGGGGTCGTCGACCGACGCCTCGCCCGCGTCGAGGAGGAGCAGCAGATTGGGCTGCGAGGCGGGGAACTCCCGCTCCAGCGCCTCGGTCGCGTACGTGGACTGCGCGGCCGGGTCCTCCCAGCCGCCGCTGCCCAGCCGGTCCGCGACCCCGCTGCCGGCGACCACGGCGAGCGCGGTCAGCAGGAGGGCGACGAGCAGGGAGAGCCGTGGACGCGCGGTCACGAACCGGGTCCAGCCGCCGAGGCGCGCGCCCCCTTCCGTACCGCCGTCCGAGGCCGTGCCCGCACCCCGGTCCGTACCCCCGTCCGAGGCCGGGCCCGCGCCCGTGTCCCCGCCCCCGCCCGGGCGCTCGCCGCGCCCCGCCGCGGGGCCGTCGTCCGCGCCGTCGACTTCGGACATGTTGCGGTGTCCCCTTCACCGTGACCCGATGACCTGCGTCCGCGCAGGCATCATGGATCGCCCATTGCCAATAGACTGGCAAACACGAGTCGTCGCTCGCGTTTTTCAAGAATGCGAGTGACCGCTCGCATTTGTCAATCGTGTCCCGAGAAGCTGGGGATGACCGTGCCCGAGAAGCAGCAGACCGAGGAGCCGTCGGAGCGCCGGCAGCGGGCCGAGGAGAAGCCGCGCCGCCGCCAGGCCCGCGGCGAGCGCCGCGTCGCCCAGCTCCTGGAGGCGGCGGCCTCGGTGTTCTGCCGGGCCGGCTACACCGCGGCGAGCACCAACGCCATCGCCCGCGAGGCCGGCGTCTCGCCCGGCACGCTCTACCAGTTCTTCCCCAACAAGGAGGCCATCGCGGTCGGCCTCAGCGACCAGCTCCTCGACCACTGGGCCCGCTCGCACGGCCAGGCGCTCGCCCGGGAGAACGCCGGCCTCCCGCTGGACCGGATGCTCGACGCGGTCCTCGACCCGCTGATCGCGTTCAACGTCGAGAACCCGGCCTTCGCCGTCCTGATGCACGGCGCCGACACCCCCGGGGTGATCGTCGAGGAGATCGGCACCCTGCACGGCGCCCTCCTCACCCGCGTCGAGGAGATGATCGCGACCCGGCTGCCGGGCCTGCCGGCCGACGGGCGCACCCGTACGGCGAACATGGCGGTCCACCTGTTCAAGGCCGGTCTCACCCTGGTCATGTCCCACGAGGGCGCCGAACGGGACGCCTACATCGCGGAGCTGAAGACGGTCATGCACCGCTACCTGGAGCCACTGCTCGACAGCGCGTCGCCCGCCTGACACCGTCCCGCCCGTCCGGCACCACCCCGCCCCGCCCGACACCGAGCCGCGCCGGACGGGGCTGCGCCAGCGCTCCGGCCCGCGACATCGGGGACATCTGCCATAAGGTTCGGGCAAATCGATCGGCGATCCACGACATCGCCCCGCCCCGCGCCCCGGCCCCACGCCCGCACCCCAGGTCACGACGACCCCCTCCGGCACACCGCGACACCGCTTGGAGAAATACCCCCTAGGGGTATAACGTGGTGAGCGTCGAGGGAACCCTGGGTTCCCGGGGATCCCTCCCTCACACGCACACCTCAGAACGTCTCGACGAGGAGTAACGCCATGACCGCCCAGACAGGCACCCCTGGTTCCGTCACCACCGTCTACCGGGTGAGCGGTATGAGCTGCGGACACTGCGAAGGCTCCGTCAGCGGCGAGATCTCCGCGATCCCCGGCGTGAGCTCGGTGAAGGCCGTCGCCTCGACCGGCGAGGTCACCGTCGTCTCCGCGGCCGCGCTCGACGAGGGCGCCGTCCGCGCCGCCGTCGACGAGGCGGGCTTCGAGCTCGTCGGCCTGGCCTGAGCGAGCCCGCAGCTCTCGTTCTCCGCACCGGGCCGCGCCGACCGGCTGATACCGGCTCCGCGCGGCCCGGCACCTCCCTGGAGCCGCACCATGACCACCGCAGCACCCGAGACGCCGATAGGCGCGACCTCGGAGATCGAACTCTCCATCGGCGGGATGACCTGCGCCTCCTGCGCGGCCCGCGTCGAGAAGAAGCTCAACCGCATGGACGGCGTCACCGCCACGGTCAATTTCGCGACGGAGAAGGCCAAGGTCTCCTACCCCGAGGGGGTACGGGTCGCCGATCTGATCGCCACCGTGGTGAAGACGGGCTACACCGCCGAGGAGCCCCCGCCGCCCGCGCCCCCCGAGCAGGAGGCGCCCGACACGGGCACCGGCACCGGCACCGGCACCGGCACCGGCACCGACGATCCCGAGACGGCCTCCCTGCGCGAGCGGCTGACCGTCTCCGCGCTGCTCGCCGTGCCCGTCGTCCTCATGTCGATGGTCCCGGCCCTCCAGTTCGACAACTGGCAGTGGCTCTCCCTGACGCTCGCCGCGCCCGTCGTGGTCTGGGGCGGGCTGCCCTTCCACCGGGCCGCCGCGACGAACGCGCGGCACGGCGCGGCCACCATGGACACCCTGGTCTCGGTCGGCACGCTCGCCGCCTTCGGCTGGTCCCTGTGGGCGCTGTTCTTCGGCGACGCCGGGATGCCGGGCATGCGGCACGGCTTCGAGTTCACCGTCTCCCGCACGGACGGCGCCTCCACGCTCTACCTGGAGGTCGCCGCGGGCGTCGTCACGTTCATCCTGCTCGGCCGCTTCCTGGAGGCCCGCTCCAAGCGGCGTGCGGGAGCGGCGCTGCGGGCGCTGCTGGAGCTCGGCGCCAAGGACGTCAGCGTCCTGCGGGACGGCCGTGAGGTCCGCGTCCCGGTGGCGCGGCTGGCGGTCGGCGACCGCTTCGTCGTACGGCCCGGCGAGAAGATCGCCACCGACGGGACCGTCGTCGAGGGCACGTCGGCCGTGGACGCGTCCATGCTGACCGGCGAGTCGGTGCCGGTGGACGTGGGTGTCGGGGACGCCGTGACCGGTGCGACCGTGAACGCCGGGGGCCGGCTCGTCGTCGAGGCCACCCGGATCGGCGCGGACACCCAGCTCGCGCGGATGGCCCGGCTCGTCGAGGACGCGCAGAACGGCAAGGCCGAGGTGCAGCGCCTGGCCGACCGGATCTCCGGGGTCTTCGTGCCCGTCGTCCTGCTGATCGCGCTCGGCACCTTCGGCGTCTGGATCGCGGCCACCGGGGACACGGTCGCGGCCTTCACCGCCGCCGTCGCGGTGCTGATCATCGCCTGCCCGTGCGCGCTCGGCCTGGCCACCCCGACCGCCCTGATGGTCGGCACCGGCCGCGGCGCCCAGCTCGGCATCCTGATCAAGGGACCCGAGGTCCTGGAGTCCACCCGCCGCGTCGACACCGTCCTCCTGGACAAGACCGGCACGGTGACGACGGGCCGCATGAGCCTGCACGAGGTGTACGTCGCCGCGGGACGGGCCGAGGAAGACGTCCTGCGGCTCGCGGGAGCCCTGGAGCACGCCTCCGAGCACCCGGTTGCCCGAGCGATCGCGGAAGGCGCTCAGAAGCGCGTCGGCGCCCTTCCGGCGCCGGAGCACTTCGAGAACGTGCCGGGGCGGGGCGTGCGCGGGCGGGTGGACGGCCACGAGGTCACCGTGGGCCGGTTCACGGACACGCTGCCGGCAACGCTTGCGGACGCGAAGAGCACGGCCGAGGCGGCGGGCCGTACGGCCGTCGTGGTCTCGCTGGACGGCACGGCGGCGGGCGTGCTGGCCGTCGCCGACACGGTCAAGGAGACCAGCGCCGAGGCCGTACGCGAACTGCGGGACCTCGGGCTCACGCCGATGCTGCTGACCGGGGACAACCGGGCGGTCGCGGAGGCCGTGGCGCGGGAGGTCGGCATCGCCCCGGCCGACGTGATCGCCGAGGTGCTGCCCGAGGACAAGGTCGCCGTGGTCCGGCGGCTGCGGGACGAGGGGCGGACCGTCGCGATGGTCGGCGACGGGGTGAACGACGCGGCGGCGCTCGCCGGCGCCGATCTGGGCCTCGCGATGGGCACCGGGACGGACGCGGCGATCGAGGCGAGCGACCTGACGCTCGTGCGCGGGGACCTCCGGGTGGCCGCGGACGCGATCCGGCTGGCGCGCGCCACGCTCTCGACGATCAAGGGAAACCTGGTCTGGGCCTTCGGCTACAACGTGGCGGCCCTTCCACTGGCCGCCGCCGGCCTCCTGAATCCCATGATCGCCGGAGCCGCGATGGCCTTCTCGTCCGTTTTCGTGGTCACGAACAGCCTTCGACTGAGAGCATTCGCGTGACGACAGGGGCCGAGTCCCCCTAGAGTCCAGCGAGAGGCTCACATAAGCTCTTCACAAGGCTCGCGCATCTTCCTTACGATTGGTCCGCGATTCCCATTTCGGACCTCTTGCGTTTCTTCAGGACATATGCAAGAGATCCAGATCACAGTGATGTGAACGTAACCACCGAAGGGGTTCGTCAGTCTAAGTTGGCGATGTCAGAAGCGTCTTGGGGGGCGCGACTGGCATCTGGGGATGTCTTGGGGGACGTTCCCGGAAATTGCGTCGCCGGGGCACGTACAGCGGGGAGCTTTGAGCGGCCCTCCCGATCCGTACGCGTCCCGGCAGATCGCACCGCACCACCGCAGCAGGGCGGGCCCAGCTCGCCCGGCTCACCGCCGGCCCCGTGCCGGCACGCAGCGATTCAGGCGCTGCCCGTAAGCGCCCGGCCGGATCCCGTGGGGGGAATCCGCACCGGGACAAGGAAAGCGCCCTGACCGTCGGCCCGTGGGGGGACCGGCGGCAGGGCGCTTTCCGTTTTTCTCGTTCTACGGGTTCACCGGGCCCCGCGTGCGGAGCCCGGCGTCACGGGTGGACCTCAGCGGGCCTCGACCGGCACGAAGTCGCGCTCGACGACGCCCGTGTAGATCTGGCGCGGGCGGCCGATGCGGGAGCCGGGCTCCTTGATCATCTCGTGCCACTGGGCGATCCAGCCCGGCAGCCGGCCGAGGGCGAACAGGACCGTGAACATCTCGGTCGGGAAGCCCATGGCGCGGTAGATGAGGCCGGTGTAGAAGTCGACGTTCGGGTAGAGGTTGCGCGCGACGAAGTACTCGTCGGAGAGCGCGTGCTCCTCCAGCTTCAGGGCGATGTCCAGCAGCTCGTCGGACTTGCCGAGAGCGGACAGGACGTCGTGGGCCGCGGCCTTGATGATCTTCGCGCGCGGGTCGAAGGACTTGTACACCCGGTGGCCGAAGCCCATCAGGCGGACGCCGTCCTCCTTGTTCTTCACCTTGCGGATGAAGGAGTCGACGTCGCCGCCGTTGGCCTGGATGCCCTCCAGCATCTCCAGGACGGACTGGTTGGCGCCGCCGTGCAGCGGGCCCCACAGCGCGGAGATGCCGGCGGAGATCGAGGCGAACATGTTCGCCTGCGAGGAGCCGACCAGACGCACGGTGGAGGTCGAACAGTTCTGCTCGTGGTCGGCGTGCAGGATCAGCAGCTTGTCCAGCGCGGAGACGACGACCGGGTCGAGCTCGTAGTCCTGCGCGGGGACCGAGAAGGTCATGCGCAGGAAGTTCTCGACGTAGCCGAGGTCGTTGCGCGGGTACACGAAGGGGTGACCGACCGACTTCTTGTACGCGTAGGCCGCGATCGTCGGAAGCTTGGCGAGCAGCCGGATCGTGGAGAGGTTGCGCTGCTTCTCGTCGAACGGGTTGTGGCTGTCCTGGTAGAAGGTCGACAGCGCCGAGACGACCGACGACAGCATCGCCATCGGGTGGGCGTCGCGCGGGAAGCCGCGGTAGAAGTTCTTGACGTCCTCGTGCAGCAGGGTGTGCTGCGTGATCTCGTTCTTGAAGGTGGAGAGCTCGTCGACGTTCGGGAGCTCACCGTTGATCAGCAGGTAGGCCACCTCGAGGAAGGTGGAACGCTCGGCGAGCTGCTCGATCGGGTAGCCGCGGTAGCGGAGGATGCCCTGCTCACCGTCGAGATAGGTGACCGCGGATTTATACGCGGCGGTGTTGCCGTACCCGCTGTCCAGCGTCACCAGACCGGTCTGGGCGCGGAGCTTGCCGATGTCGAAGCCCTTGTCGCCGACGGTGCTGTCGATCACCGGGTAGGTGTACTCGCCATCGCCGAACCGCAGTACTACAGAGTTGTCGCTCACGTCATCCCTCACCGACGTTGTGCCTCTTCTTCGAGGTGCCCTGACTGCCTCTACCATCCCCCACTTGGCCCTGGAGAGTGCACTCGGGGTCGGCCATTGGGCCCGTCGACGGCACTGAGTGCCGCCAATCTGCTCATCCTGCCGCGTCCGCCCCTCAACCGGAAGGGCTCTGTGACCTTCATGACTCATTTGATCGATCATTTTTTTCGATGAACCCCGGCCGATGCCCGAAAGGCCCCGTTCGACACCCGGACCGGCCCGTTCCGCCTTCTGCGGGACGGTGGTTCACGAACCGGAGAGCCGGAAGTCCAGGGCCGTGCACCGGCGCCCCGCGGACACCGTGCGCACCGCCTGGCCTATCGCCTTGCGCGAGCCGACGAGGACGACCAGTTTCTTGGCCCGGGTGACCGCCGTGTAGAGCAGATTGCGCTGGAGCATCATCCAGGCACCCGTGGTCACGGGGATCACCACCGCCGGGTACTCGCTGCCCTGGGAACGATGGATGGTCACCGCGTAGGCGTGGGCCAGTTCGTCGAGTTCGTCGAATTCGTACGGCACCTCCTCGTCCTCGTCCGTGCGCACCGTCAGCCTCTGCTCGACCGGATCGAGGGAGACGACGACACCGACGGTGCCGTTGAAGACCCCATTCTCCCCTTTGTCGTAATTGTTGCGGACCTGGGTGACCTTGTCGCCGACGCGGAAGACACGGCCTCCTATCCGCTTCTCCGCGAGGTCCGGGCGGCCGGGCGTGATGGCCTGCTGGAGCAGTCCGTTCAGGTGCCCCGCGCCGGCCGGGCCCCGGTGCATGGGGGCGAGGACCTGGATGTCCCGGCGGGGGTCGAGCCCGAACTTGGCCGGAATCCGCCGGGCCGCCACGTCCACGGTGAGCCGCCCGGCCTCCTCGGTGTCGTCCTCCACGAAGAGGAAGAAGTCCTTCATGCCGTCGGTGACCGGGTGGTGCCCGGAGTTGATCCGGTGCGCGTTGGTCACCACCCCGGACTGCTGCGCCTGGCGGAAGACCTTGGTCAGGCGCACCGCGGGGACCGGGCTCCGGTCGGCGAGCAGGTCGCGCAGCACCTCGCCGGCGCCGACGCTGGGAAGCTGGTCCACGTCACCGACGAAGAGCAGGTGGGCGCCCGGGGCCACCGCCTTGACCAGCTTGTTGGCGAGCAGGAGGTCGAGCATGGACGCCTCGTCCACGACGACCAGGTCCGCGTCCAGCGGGCGGTCCTTGTCGTAGGCCGCGTCGCCGCCCGGCTTGAGCTCCAGGAGCCGGTGCACGGTGGACGCCTCGGCCCCGGTCAGCTCCGCCAGACGCTTGGCGGCGCGGCCGGTGGGCGCCGCGAGGACGACCTTGGCCCCCTTGGCGCGGGCCAGCTCCACGATCGAGCGGACCGTGAACGACTTGCCGCAGCCCGGGCCCCCGGTCAGCACGGCGGCCTTCTCGGTGAGGGCGAGCCGGACCGCCGCCTCCTGCTCGGGGGCCAGCTCCGCGCCCGTACGCCGCTTCAGCCAGGCCAGCGCCTTGCCCCAGTCCACGTCGTGGAAGCCGGGCATCCGGTCCCGGTCCGTGCGCAGCAGGCGCAGCACCTGTGCGGAGAGCGAGAGTTCGGCGCGGTGGAAGGGGACGAGGTAGACGGCCGTCACCGGGTCGCCGCCGTCCGGGCCCGGGACCTTCTCCCGTACGACGCCGGGGTCCTCGCCCTCGTCCGGAGGGGCCGCCAGTTCGGCCAGGCACTCGATGACCAGGCCGGTGTCGACCTGGAGCAGCTTCACCGCGTCCGCGATCAGCCGCTCCTCGGGGAGGTAGCAGTGGCCCTGGTCGGTGGACTGCGACAGGGCGTACTGGAGGCCCGCCTTGACGCGCTCGGGACTGTCGTGCGGGATGCCGACGGACCGGGCGATCTTGTCGGCGGTGAGGAAGCCGATGCCCCAGACGTCGGACGCCAGGCGGTAGGGCTGGTTCTTCACGACCGAGATCGACGCGTCGGCGTACTTCTTGTAGATGCGGACCGCGATGGAGGTGGACACCTCCACGGTCTGGAGGAAGAGCATGACCTCCTTGATCGCCTTCTGCTCCTCCCATGCCTCGGCGATCCTCCCCGTGCGCTTGGGGCCGAGTCCCGGGACCTCGATGAGCCGTTTCGGCTCCTCCTCGATGATCCGCAGGGTGTCCAGTCCGAAGTGCTCGGTGATGCGGTCGGCGAAGACCGGTCCGATGCCCTTGACCAGGCCGGATCCGAGATAACGGCGGATGCCCTGGACGGTCGCCGGGAGCACCGTCGTGTAGTTCTCCACGGTGAACTGCTTGCCGTACTGCGGGTGGGAGCCCCAGCGGCCCTCCATGCGCAGGGACTCGCCGACCTGGGCACCGAGGAGGGAGCCGACGACGGTGAGCAGATCGCCCGCGCCCCGGCCGGTGTCGACCCGGGCGACCGTGTACCCGTTCTCCTCGTTGGCGTACGTGATGCGTTCGAGCACGCCTTCCAGCGTGGCCAGTCGCCGCTCGCCCTTCTGGGCGGCCCCCGCCTGATCGCTCATGATCCGACGGTACCGCCCGCCACCGACAGTGCTCCGGTGCCGTGGAGGACTCACCCGGTCGAGGACGCGGAAGACGCTCGGTCCCGAAGGCCCGGGGTGCCCGCTCGGACCCCCGGAGGTCCGGGGCGGAAAATTTCGAGGGGCCCGGTCCGTCGACCGGGCCCCTCGGCTTTCCCCTCCGTATCAGAACCCCCGCGATCCCCCCGGATCCCCCTCCAAAGGTCCTGATGCCACGTACGACCCGCGAGGTGGCGGAAGGGTTGCACGGACTTCTGAAGATTTTTTCGGGAGACCGGTCAGCCGGCGTGCTCCGTGAACCGGGCCGCCGTCTCCGCCAGCACCTCGCGCCCGTCCCTGGCCCACAGCGCCTCGTTGAAGAGCTCGACCTCGATGGGTCCGGTGTAGCCCGCCGCCTCGACCAGGGCGCGCCACACGCGGAAGTCGACCGAGCCGTCGCCGAGCTGCCCGCGGCCGTCGAGGACGCCCGCGGGCAGCGGGGTGGTCCAGTCGGCGAGCTGGAAACCGTGGATGCGGCCCCCGGCCCCCGCGCGGGCGATCTGGGCGGGCGCCGTGTCGTCCCACCAGAGGTGGTACGTGTCGACGGTGACGCCCACCTGCTCGGCGGGGAAGCGTTCCGCGAGGTCCAGGGCCTGGGCGAGGGTGGACACCACGCAGCGGTCGGCCGCGTACATGGGGTGGAGCGGTTCGACGGCCAGCCGCACCCCGCGCGAGGCGGCGTACGGGCCCAGTTCGCCGAGCGCGTCGGCGATGCGCTCGCGCGCGCCGCCGAGGTCCTTCGAGCCGGGCGGCAGGCCGCCGGAGACCAGGACGAGGGTGTCGGTGCCGAGGACCGCGGCCTCGTCGACGGCGGCCCGGTTGTCGTCCAGCGCGCGCCGCCGCTCCCCCGGGTCGATCGCCGTGAGGAAGCCGCCCCGGCACAGGGTGGTGACGGCCAGACCCGCGTCGCGGACGAGTTTCGCGGTGGCGTCGAGACCGTGGGACCGCACGGGTTCGCGCCACAGGCCGACACCGGGGACGCCCGTCTCCAGGCAGGCCGCGACCAGTTCGGGCATCGAGAGCTGTCTGACCGTCATCTGGTTGACGGAGAAGCGGGCGAGGCCGGTCATGAGGTCACTCCGTACAGGGCGAGCAGGGTCTTCATCCGGGCCTCGGCCCGCTGCGGGTCCGGGAACAGGCCGAGTCCGTCGGCCAGTTCGTAGGCGCGGGCGAGGTGGGGCAGGGAGCGCGCCGACTGGAGGCCGCCGACCATCGCGAAGTGCTCCTGGTGGCCCGCGAGCCAGGCCAGCAGGACGACACCCGTCTTGTAGTAGCGGGTCGGCGGCTCGAAGAGGTGCCGGGCCAACTCGACGGTCGGGTCGAGGAGTTCACGGAAACCCTTGGTGTCCCCGGTGTCCAGGACGCGCACGGCCCGGGCGGCGAGGGGGGCGAGCGGGTCGAAGACGCCGAGCAGGGCGTGGCTGAAGCCGCGTTCGTCGCCCTCGATCAGCTCGGGGTAGTTGAAGTCGTCGCCGGTGTAGCAGCGGACGCCGTCCGGGAGGCGGCGGCGCAGTCCGGTCTCGCGGCGGGCGTCCAGCAGGGAGACCTTGACGCCGTCCACCTTGTCCGGGTGGGCGGCGATCACCTCCAGGAAGACCTCCGTCGCCGCGTCCAGGTCGTCCGAGCCCCAGTAGCCGACGAGGGCCGGGTCGAACATCGGGCCCAGCCAGTGCAGGATCACCGGGCCGGCCGCCTGGCGCAGGAGATGGCCGTAGACGTCGAGGTATTCCTCGGGTCCGGTGGCGGCCCGGGCGAGCGCGCGGGAGGCCATCAGGACCGGCTGCGCGCCCGACTCCTCGACGAGGGCGAGCTGTTCCTCGTAGGCGGCCCGGACCTCGGGGAGCGTGGCCGGGCCGGTGAGCTGGTCCGTGCCGACGCCGCAGGCGATCCTGCCGCCGACGGCCCCGGCCTCGGCGGCGGACCTCCGGATCAGTTCGGCCGCCCCGGCCCAGTCGAGGCCCATGCCCCGCTGGGAGGTGTCCATCGCCTCGGCGACACCGAGGCCGTACGACCACAGATGACGCCGGAAGGCGAGGGTGGCGTCCCAGTCGACGGCGGCGGGCTCGCCGGGCGAGACGTCCGCGCGGGGGTCGGCGACGACGTGCGCGGCGGCGAAGACCGTACGGGAGGCGAGGGGGCCGCCCGCGGGGAGGACGGGGAGGGGGTCGGTGCGCGGCTCGTGGGTCCGCAGCCGGCCCTCGGCGTCCGGGAGTCGGATGCTCACAGCGTGATCTCCGGGACGTCGAGGCGGCGGCCCTCGGCCGAGGACTTCAGCCCCAGTTCGGCGAGCTGGACGCCGCGGGCGCCGGCGAGGAGGTCCCAGCGGTAGGGGGCGCCGGTGTGGACGTGCCGCAGGAACAGCTCCCACTGGGCCTTGAAGCCGTTGTCGAACTCGGCGTTGTCGGGGACCTCCTGCCACTGGTCGCGGAAGGAGTGGGCGGCCGGGACGTCCGGGTCCCAGACCGGCCTGGGGGTCGAACCGCGGTGCTGGACGCGGCAGTCGCGCAGTCCGGCGACGGCCGATCCCTCCGTGCCGTCGACCTGGAACTCCACGAGCTCGTCGCGGTTGACCCGCACGGTCCAGGAGGAGTTGATCTGGGCGACCGCGCCGCCCTCCAGCTGGAAGATGCCGTAGGCGGCGTCGTCGGCCGTGGCGTCGTAGGGCTTGCCGCGCTCGTCCCAGCGCTGCGGGAGGTGGGTGGCGGTCAGCGCCTGCACCGAGGTGACGCGGCCGAACAGCTCGTGCAGGACGTACTCCCAGTGCGGGAACATGTCGACGACGATGCCGCCGCCGTCCTCGGCGCGGTAGTTCCAGGAGGGCCGCTGGGCGCCCTGCCAGTCGCCCTCGAAGACCCAGTAGCCGAACTCGCCGCGGACGGACAGGATCCGGCCGAAGAAGCCGCCGTCGACCAGCCGCTTCAGCTTGAGCAGGCCGGGCAGGAACAGCTTGTCCTGGACGACGCCGTTCCTGACTCCGGCGGCATGCGCGAGGCGGGCCAGTTCGAGGGCCGCGCCGAACCCGGTGGCGGTCGGCTTCTCCGTGTAGACGTGCTTGCCCGCCGCAATCGCCTTCCTGAGGGCCTCCTCCCGGGCGGACGTCACCTGGGCGTCGAAGTAGAGGTCGACGGACGGATCGGCGAGCACCGCGTCCAGGTCCGTCGACCAGTGGGCGAGGCCGTGCCGCTCGGCGAGCGCCCTCAGCGCGTCCTCGCGGCGGCCGACGAGGACGGGCTCGGGCCACAGCACGGTGCCGTCGCCGAGGTCGAGGCCGCCCTGCTCGCGCAGGGCGAGTATCGAGCGGACGAGGTGCTGGCGGTGGCCCATGCGTCCCGTCACGCCGTTCATGGCGATCCGCACCGTCTTGCGTGTCACGTCGTTCCCTCCGTACGCCTCGGGCGCCGCGCACGCTGGCAGGCGAGCGTGACAGCAAGCGCTTTCTATCCCTGAGAAGCTAGCCTCTGCGCAGCGGTATGGACAAGACCACCGCGAAGCCGAGTTGTTCGAGGGGGCGAACAACGGGGGCCGATGGCCGTATGGTCTGCACGGACCCTGCCCACGGGAAACGGCGCGCCCGGCCTTCGACTCCGTGTTCGACGCCGTACGACGAGACACGGCCGGGCACGACGACGTACGAGACGTACGAAGTGGTACGACATGACGCGCGACCGGAGGACGACGAGATGACGGTGACCCTGGCGGACGTGGCGGCCCGCGCGCAGGTCTCTCCCGCGACGGTGTCGCGCGTGCTGAACGGGAACTACCCGGTGGCCTCCTCCACGCGCGAGCGGGTGCTGCGGGCCGTGGACGAGCTGGACTACGTGCTGAACGGGCCCGCGAGTTCACTGGCCGCCGCGACCTCCGACCTCGTCGGCATCCTCGTCAACGACATCGCCGACCCCTTCTTCGGGATCATGGCGGCGGCCATCCAGTCGGAGATCGGCGGGCCCGGGGGGCGTGCGGGCGGGGAGCGGCTCGGGGTCGTCTGCAACACCGGCGGCTCCCCGGAGCGCGAGCTCACCTACCTCACGCTCCTCCAGCGCCAGCGCGCCGCCGCCGTCGTGCTCACCGGCGGCGCGATAGAGGACACCGCGCACGCGGGCGCCGTCGCGGCCAAGCTGCGCAAGCTGACGGAGGCGGGAACCCGGGTCGTGCTGTGCGGCCGGCCGCCCGCGCCGGAGGCGCCCGAGGCGATCGCGCTCACCTTCGACAACCGCGGTGGCGGCAGGCAGCTGACCGAGCACCTGATCGGCCTCGGGCACCGGCGGCTCGGCTACATCGCGGGCCCCGAGGAGCGCACGACGACCCGCCACCGCCTGGAGGGCCACCGGGCGGCGCTCGACGCCCACGGCGTCGAGGACGACCCGCGGCGCACCGTGCACGGCCGCTACGACCGCCGGTCCGGGTACGAGGCGACGCTCGAACTCCTGCGCCGCGACCCGTCGCTGACGGCCGTCGTCGCCGCGAACGACACCGTGGCGCTGGGCGCGTGCGCGGCGCTGCGCGACTCCGGGCTGCGCATCCCGGACGACGTGTCCGTCGCGGGCTTCGACGATCTGCCGTTCAGTATCGACGCGGTGCCCGCTCTGACGACCGTGCGGTTGCCTCTCTCCGAGGCGGGGGCCCGGGCCGGGCGGATCGCCATGGGGCGTGAGGAGCCGCCGCCGGGTGGGATCGCCACGGTGCGCGGCGAGCTGATGGTGCGGGGGTCGACCGGGGGTCCCCGCGGCTGACCTCGGGGCTCCCCAGAGGGGTCCCCGGGGCCAGGGTTCCCGGGGTTCCCGGGGCCGGGGTTCCCGGGGCCGGGGTTCCCGGGGCCGGGGTTCCCGGGGCCGGGGTTCCCGGGGTTCCCGGGGTTCCCGGGGTTCCCGGGGTTCCCGGGGTTCCCGGGGTTCCCGGGGTTCCCGGGGTTCCCGGGGTTCCCGGGGTTCCCGGCGGCCAGGGCTCTCGAAGTCCCCGGGACCAGGCTTCTTTCGCCCCCTCCGCCCCTGCCCTTCCCACCCCTGGGGCTCCGCCCCAGACCCCGCTCCTCAAACGCCGGAGGGGCTGGATTTCCCCGACCGGGGCTGGATTTTCCCGGCCGGGACTGAAACTTCCTCCGGCCGGGGCGGAGGCCTTCCCCAGCCGTGGCCGAAAAATCGCGCCCGCAAGGGGCTGCGCCCAAGCCGTCACGCACCCACGGCGGACGAGCGGCCCCACGACGCATCCGCACCCGCGGCGAACGAGCGGACCCACGACGCATCCGCACCCGCGGCGGACGAGCGGAACCACGACGCATCCGCAGCCGGCGACGCTCGGGAGGGGCCGTGCCGGTACATCGATGCCCGTCGCCACCGACGGCCACACCTCACCCGACGGCGACGGGCTGATGCACCGGCACGGCCCCGCCCCACCCACCGGACCGGACCCGCGGAGCGCGAGGAGGTAGGCGCGAAGGCGTCGCGGGGCTATTCTCGACGTGGCGACATATCTGACTGAGTCAGACATCCAGGCGGAGCGGGCCGCAGGCCACCGCGCACAGCCGACCTCAGGGGCCGATCATGACCGTCCAGGACATCCGCTCCTTCAACCGCTTCTACACGAACGTCATCGGCGCACTCGACTACGGCCGCCACCTGTACGCGCCGTACACGCTCACCGAGTCCCGCGTCCTCTACGAACTGGCGCACACGCCCCAGGCGGACGCCGCCGACCTGCGGACGGAACTCGCGCTGGACTCGGGTTACCTCAGCCGCATCCTGAACAAGTTCGAACAGGACGGCCTGGTCGAGCGCGCAGCCTCCGAGAAGGACACACGACGCCGCCGGATCACGCTCACCGCACGCGGCCGGGAAGCCGCCGCGCTCCTCGACGAGCGGGCGCGCCGGACCGTCGGCACGCTGCTGGCGACCGTACCGGCCGCCGACCGGCCGCGGCTCACGGAGGCGATGCGCACGGTGCGGACCCTCCTGGGGGACGAGCGCGCCGCCCCGCGCCCCGAGGACGTCCTCCTGCGCGAACCGGGCCCCGGCGACCTCGGCTGGATCGTGCAGCGCAACGCGGCGCTGTACGCGGCCGAGTACGGCTGGAACGCCGACTACGAGGGCCTGGTCGCGAGGATCGTGGCCGACTTCGCCGAGGACCACGACCCCCACCTGGAGCGGGTGTGGATCGCCGAGCTCGACGGCCGGCCCGTCGGGTGCGTGATGTGCGTACGGGACGACGCGCCCGGCACCGCCCGGCTCCGGCTGCTGCTGGTCGAGCCGGAGACGCGGGGACTCGGCATCGGCGACCGTCTCGTCGGCGCCGTCGTCGGCTTCGCGCGCGAGGTCGGCTACCACGAGCTCGTCCTGTGGACCAACGACGTCCTGACCGCCGCCCGGCGGATCTACCGGCGCCACGGCTTCGTCCTGGTCGCCGAGAAACCGCACCGGTCCTTCGGCGCGGACCTGACGGGCCAGGACTGGCGGCTGGACCTGCGCGCCGGCCCGGAGTGACCCGCACCGTCCGGAGTGCGGACACCGCCGTCCGCCGGTTGAACGAACCCGCATCGCAGAGTTAACTCAAACACCTACCGCAGGAACCCACTCACGCAACCTGGGTGCGGGACCGTACTCCCCCAAGTAACCCGATCTCTGGGGGAGTTGGCATATATGCAAGGCACCGTGGAGGACTTCGAGTTCGGGGCGGTGACTCCGGCGGCCTCCTTTCTCGTCGCCTGTGTGGGCAGTGCCCTGGGGCTGCGCTGCATCGTCCGTTCCCTGAACAACCGGCAGTCGTGGAAGCCCGGCTGGCTGGCCCTCGGGGCGGCGACCATCGGCTGCGGCATCTGGACCATGCACTTCACCGCGATGGTCGGCTTCAGGATCCAGGGCATCCCGATCGACTACGACCCCGGCCTGGTCTCGCTCAGCCTCGTCGTGGCGATCGTGGCCGTCGGCCTCGGCGTCTTCACCGTGGGGTACCGCGGGGCCACACCCGCCACCCTGACCGCGGCCGGGATCCTCACCGGACTCGCCGTGGTGGGCACGCACTACACCGGCATGGCGGCGATCGAACTGAACGGGTCCCTGGAGCACGACTCGCTGACGGTGTCGGCCTCCGTACTGCTCGCCGTCGCCGCCGCGACCGCCGCCCTGCGGACGGCCGCCTCCCGCCGGGGGTTCCCGGCCACCCTCGGCGCGTGCCTCCTCATGGGGGTCGCCATGACCGGAGCGCATTACACGGGCATGGCCGCCGTCGGGGTGCAACTGCGCGGCGCGACGGACGCGTCGTACACGACCGGGCTGTACGGCGACGGCTCACCGGCCTCGATCCTGCTCCCGATGCTCATCGGGCCGGTCGTCTTCCTGATCCTGGCCGGAGTGGTGGTGATGTTCGACCCGCAGCTCGTCCTCGGCGACGGGGAGTGGAGCCGGTCCTCCCCCCGTCGGCACCGGGGCACGGCCGTCGCGCCCGAGCGTCCGGCCCACGCCCCGCCCGCCGCCTCCCTCTTCGGCCCCCGGGAGCAGCAGCCGGGCCGGCACGCCAGGACCACGGCGGACCACGGCACCGGTGCCACGACGGGCGGCGTCCGCCCCGGCACCGGCCCGCGCGGACGGTGAGCGGCGCCGTCCCGTCCAGGCACCGTTCCGGCACCGCGGGCCAGGGCCCGTACCCGGCGTCCGTGAGGACGGAAGCCGTCGAGCCACCCGCGCGGCCCGCGCCGGGCCTGCCCTCAGCGGGCCGTCGCTCCGATCGCCCGGGACGACGCCCTGGCCACCCGTGCCGTCAGCCGGTCCCGGCACCCGGGCCACTCCGGCGCCGTGACCGAGAAGACCGCGGAGTCGCGCAGCATGCCTTCCTCGCCGGGTGCCCAGGAACGGGACCAGTTGCGCAGGACGCCTTCCAGGCGGGCGCCGGTGGCCGCGATCGCCGCGCGGGAGCGGGCGTTGCGGGCGTCGGTCTTCAGGTCCACCCGGGCCACGCCCCACTCCTCGAAGGCGTGCCGGAAGAGGAGGAGCTTGGACTCGGCGTTCAGGCCGGTGCCCTGGGCCGAGGCGGCGAGCCAGGTGAAGCCGACCTCGACGGCGTCGAGCCGGTCGTCCGACCGCCAGCACCGCGGCTCCCAGTACGAGGTGGCGCCGACCGCCCGTCCGGAGGCGAGGGAGATCTGCGCGTAGGGCGCGAGCCTGCCCGTCGCGGCGCGGGCGAGCTGCGCGTCGACGTAGTCCCCGACCTCGTCGGCCCGGGGCACCCAGGTGAACGCGTACGAGTCCCGGTGTTCCTCCGCGGCCTCGGCGAGGTCGGCCGCGTGCCGGTGGCCGAGCGGCTCCAGCCGTACCAGCGTGCCTTCGAGGACCGGCCCCTCCAACTGGAAACCCAACGCCCCGCGTCCCTTCGCCGGTCCGGTCGTGTCCGCTGCGATTCCTACGCGGCCGGGGCGGCCGGTGTCCAGCGGTTATACGGTCTCGACGGTGCCCGCCAGCCGGGCGCGTTCGGCGGCCAGCACGGTGAGGTGGCTGGTGAGGGACTCCCGGGGGCCGGACTTCACGAGGCCGGGGTTCCCGGTGGCGACGGCGGTGACGAACGCGTCCATCAGGGCGGCGTCGCCCCCGCCGTGGCCGCCCGCCGCGTCCATGGCGCCCGGAGCGGCGAGGTCGACGGCCTCCTCGGTGCGGGTCAGGAAGTCGTAGACGCTCAGACTCCCGCCGTCGCCGCGCAGTTCGCCGCGGGTCCCGAAGATCCGGGTCCGGCGGTCGGCCTGTTCGGTGAAGGCGGTCATGGTGAAGGTGGCGGTGGCCCCGGAGGCGAACTCCATCGACACCACCTGGTGGTCGACCACGTCGTTGTCGCAGGCGTACACGCACCGCCCGTACGGGCCCTCGCGCAGGGCGGTCTCCAGCGCCTCGGGGGTGAAGTCGTCGACGACCACGCTCAGCGGCCATCGGTGTTCGCCGCGGACGAGCCGTCCGCCGTACTCGCTCCGGGCGGAGTAGGGGCAGGTGTGCTCCACGGCGCAGTCGAGGCAGCGGTCGGCGGCGCCCGCGGGCCTGTTCTCGGGCCGGAAGTGCGAGAGGCGTCCGAAACTGGAGACGCGGACGGGGGGTTGGCCGAGGACGTACTGCAACCAGTCGATGTCGTGGCAGGACTTGGCCATCAGCATGGACGTGGCCCGGTCCGTACGGCCCCAGTTGCCACGGACGAAGGAGTGCGCCTGGTGCCAGAAGCCGACGGGTTCCAGGTGCTGGACGCTGACGACGTCGCCGATCCGGCCGGAGTCCACGACCTCCTTCACGGCGCGGGTGTACCGGGTGTACCGCAGGACGTGACCGACCGAGAGGATCACGCCGGCCTTCTCCACCGCCTCGACGATCCGCCGGCACTCGTCCTCGGTCAGGGCCATCGGCTTCTCCAGCATGACGTGGTGGCCGAGGGCCGCGAACTCCAGCACGGGTTCCAGGTGTTCGCGGTCGAGAGTGCAGATCAGCACGGCGTCCGCGACGCGGCCGCGGGCGGCCAGCACCCGCCAGTCGTCCACCGCCGCGTCCGGCTCCAGGGCGTGGGCGGCCGCGAACCGCTCCCGCCGGATCCGCCGGGGTTCGGCGACGGCCACCACCCGGGCCCGTTGCGGGTGGGCGAGGGCCCAGCGCGCGTGACCGGTCCCGCGGTCCCCGGCACCGACGACGGCGAGTGTGACGACGGAGGGGACGGAGGACATCTGCTCACCGCTTTCCGGTCGGATCGCAGGCGCGGTCGGCGCCGTCCGTCGGGAAGCTATCCGTCCCGGACCCCCGCGGCAAGACGGCCGCGGGGCTCTCCGCGCCCGCTCAGCGGTCCTCTCCGGCCGCGGCCCACGCCCCGAACACCTCGTGGAAGTCCGGGAACGTCTTGCGGACGCATCCGGGGTCGTCGAAGCCGATGCCCGGCACGCGCAGCGACGTCACGGCGAAGGACATGACCATGCGGTGGTCGCCGTACGTCCTGATCTCGGTGGCGGTGGGGACGCCCGGGTGGATCTCGATCCAGTCGGGGCCGGTCTCCACCCGGACGCCGAGCCCCCGGAGGTTCTCCGCGCAGGCTTCCAGGCGGTCGCACTCCTTGACCCTGGTGTTGGCGACGTCCTCGATGCGGACCGGGCCGGTGGCGAAGGGCGCGATCGCGGCGAGGGTCGGCATGGTGTCGGAGATGTCCCGCATGTTGACGGTGAGGCCGCGCAGTTCGCCGGTGCCGCGCACGGTCGTGCGGTCGGGCCCGGTCTCCACGTGCGCGCCCATCCTGCGAAGGACGTCCACGAAGGCGAGGTCGCCCTGGAGCGCGCCCGTGCCGAGGCCGTGCACGGTGACCTCGCGGCCGGTCAGGGCCGCGGCGGCGAAGAAGTAGCTCGCGGTGGAGGCGTCGGGCTCGACGGGGTAGGTGGTGGCCCGGTAGCCGCCGGGCGCCACCTCGAAGACGTCGCCGTCCACCGTCACCTCCGCCCCGAACGCGCGCATCATCGCGAGGGTGATGCCGACGTACGGGGCGGAGACCAGGCCGGTGACCTCGATGCGCAGGCCCGTGCGGGTCAGCGGGCCGAGCAGGAGCAGGGCGGTGAGGTACTGGGAGGACTGGCCGGCGTCGAGGACGACCGTGCCGCCCTCCACCCCGGCCGCCTCGATGCTCAGCGGGTGGTGGCCCTCCGCCTCCTCGTGCCTGAGGTCCACGCCCAGGTCGCGCAGCGCCCGCGACAGGGGTCCGAGCGGCCGCCGGCGCATCTGGGCGGAGGCGTCGAAGCGGTAGGTGCCGTGTCCGGCGGCGGCGAGGGCCGGCAGGAAGCGGGCCGTGGTCGCGCCGTCCCGGCAGTACACGTCGGCCCGCTCCACCGCCGGGCCCTGGGGGCGGCCGTCGACGTGCCAGCTCTCCGGGGTCCGGCCGACGCGGTATCCGAGCCGGGTCAGGCCCTCCGCGAACCCCTCGGTGTCGTCCGAGCGGAGCGGACGGACGAGGCGGGTGACCCCGTCGGCCGCCGCGGCCAGGAAGAGCGCGCGGGCGGTGATGGACTTGGAACCGGGGATGTCGACGACGGCCATGGGGTCATGCTGGCGCGCCGGCCCGCTCCGGCGCTGGAACGTCCGCCGACTGGACCTTTCGCGGCGTCCGTGAGGTGAGCGTCACCCCGCCCACCAGCAGGGCCGCCGCCGCCCACCGCAGCGGGCCGACGGACTCGTGCAGGAACAGCGCGGCCGACGACATCCCGAAGACCGGGACGAGCAGCGAGAACGGCGCGACGGTGGACGCGGGGTACCGGTGCAGCAGCCAGCCCCAGGCGCCGAAGCCGAAGACGGTCGTGATCCAGGCGACGTAGACGAGGACTCCGGCGCCCTGCGCGTCCAGGCCGGCGAGCGCGTCGAGGTCGCGGGAGGGGCCTTCCACGAGCAGGGACAGGCCGAGCAGCGGCAGGACGGGGACGGTGCTCACCCACACCATGAAGTTCAGCGGGTCGGGCGGGGACGCCTTGCGGGTGAGGACGTTGGACAGTCCCCAGCAGGCCGCCGCCGCGATCACCAGGGCGAAGGCGCCGAGGGGGCCTGAGGTGCCCTCGTCGACGGCGGCCAGGCCCACACCGGCGAGGGCCACCGCCATGCCGCAGAGCTTGACGCGCCCGGGGCGTTCACCGAGGAAGACGAAGGCGGCGACCGCGGTGAAGACCGCCTGGACCTGGAGCACGAGGGAGGACAGTCCGGCGGGCATCCCCACGTCCATGCCGATGAACAGCAGCCCGAACTTCGCGACTCCGAGGACGAGTCCCACCGCCACGATCCACTTCCACGCCACCTTGGGACGGCCGACGAAGAACACGGCGGGCAGGGCCGCCACGAGGAAGCGCAGGGCCGAGAAGAGCAGGGGCGGGAAGTGGCCCAGTCCGACCTGGATGACGATGAAGTTCACGCCCCAGACGGCGGCGACGAGGACGGCGAGGCTGATGTGTGCGGGTCGCATGCGCCGAGCATCGGATGCCACCACCATGTAGCACCAGCGCGAATGTCTGCATGGATGGATGAAGCGATGCTTACGTAAGCTGGGGAGCGGCCGGGCCCGCCGCGTCGTCGGCCGGGCCCGGGCCGACACGTCACGGACCGGGAGGCGTCCATGCTCGATCTCCAGCGCCTGCGCGCCCTGCACGCCGTCTCGGTGCACGGCACGGTCGGCGCCGCCGCGGCCGCGCTCGGCTACACCCCCTCGGCCGTGTCCCAGCAGATCGCGAAACTGGAGCGGGAGACCAGGACGGTGTTGCTGGAGCGGCGCGGACGCGGTGTCCGGCTCACCGAGCAGGCCGAACAGCTCGCCTCCACCGCACAGGAGTTGCTGGCGATCGTGGAGCGGGCGGAGACCGAACTCGAGGAGCGCCGGGGGATGCCCGCGGGACGGCTGACGGTGGCCGCGTTCGCCTCGGCGGCCCGCGGTCTGCTGCCCGCCGTCCTGGCCGATCTGGCCGTCCGGCACCCCGCCCTGGACACCCGGCTGACGGAGGTCGACCCGCACCTGTCCGTCGACCTGGTGGTCAGGGGCGCGGTCGACCTGGCCGTCGCGCACGACTGGGACATCTCCCCGCTGCCCGCCCCGCCGGGCGTGGAGCAGGCGGTGATCGGGGACGACCTGTGCGATCTGCTCGTCCCGGCCGGGCACCCCTTCGCCGGGCGGGCCTCGGTACGGCGCGAGGACCTGGGCGGCCAGCGGTGGATCTGCCAGCCGCCCGGCCGGGTCTGCCACGACTGGCTGGTGCGCACCCTGCGTGCGGCGGGCAGCGAGCCGGACATCGTCCACCAGGCCGAGGAGAACCCGACCCTCATCGCCCTCGTGGCCGCCGGTCTCGGCGTCGCCCTCATCCCGCGCCTCGGCCGCGGCCCCCTTCCCGACGGGGTGGTGGAGGTACCGCTCGACCCGCTGCCGACCCGCCGACTGTACGCGCTGTGGCGCGCGGGCGCGGCCCGGCGCCCGGCCATCGCCGAGACGGTCCGAACCCTCCAATCCCACTGGCCCACCGTGTCGAAACGCCCCTGACACCCACAACCGGAGCCCACCGCAGGGGTCCGCGCCGCCTACCCCACGGCTCCACAGGTCCGGACGGTTCCATCGCCCCCTCCGCCCCTACCCTTCCCGTACCCAGGGCTCCGCCCCGGACCCCGCTCCTCAAACGCCGGAGGGGCTGAAAGCCACGCCGGTGAGGGACTGGGCCCAAGCCACCGCACCCCCGCGGCCGGGATCCGGCGGAAGGGGCCGTGCCGGTACATCAGATGCCCGTCGCCACCGACGGCCACCTCTCGTCCGACGGCGACGGGCGGATGTACCGGCACGGCCCCGACCCACCCACCGGACCGGCACGGCCCGGCGCGCCCTGTGCACACCCTTGACTGGAAGAAACTTCCCGGATATTCGTGGCTCCTCGGAAGTTTCCTTCACGAGGGAAGGAGCGCTCGTGCGCGACTCCAGCACGGGAAGCACCGCAAGACCGGCCGGCCCGGCCGAACCGGACAGACCGTCAAGGCCCTCCCGGCGTACGGTCCTCGCCGCCTCGGCGGGCATCACCGCCGCCCTCGCCGCCGGCCCCCGCGCCCACGCGGCCGGCGCCCGCCCGGGCACCGACAAGGCCCTGCGCGCCCTGATCTCCCGTATGGCCCTGGAGGAGAAGGTCGGCCAGCTCTTCGTCATGCGGGTGTACGGCCATTCGGCCACCGCGCCCGACCAGGCCGACGTCGACGCCAACCTCAGGGAGATCGGCGTCCGCACGGCCGCCGAGCTGATCGCCGAGTACCGCGTCGGCGGCATCATCTACTTCGCCTGGGCGCACAACACCCGCGATCCGCACCAGATCGCCGCGCTGTCGAACGGCATCCAGCGGGCCTCGCTGGAGCTGCCGCGCGGGCTGCCGGTGCTCATCTCCACCGACCAGGAGCACGGGATAGTGACCCGGGTGGGCAAGCCCGCGACGCTGTTCCCGGGCGCCATGGCGCTGGGCGCGGGCGGTTCGCGGACCGACGCCCGGACGGTGGGCCGCATCGGCGGCGCCGAGCTGCGCGCGATCGGCATCCGGCAGGACTACTCCCCCGTCGCCGACGTGAACGTCAACCCGGCCAACCCGGTGATCGGCGTGCGCTCCTTCGGGGCCGATCCGGACGCGGTGGCGGGCCTGGTGGCGGCCGAGGTGAAGGGGTACCAGGGCTCGGGTGTCGCGGCCACGGCCAAGCACTTCCCCGGCCACGGCGACACCGCCGTGGACAGCCACTTCGGCTTCCCCGTCATCACCCACAGCCGCGAACTGTGGTCGGAGCTCGACGCGGTGCCCTTCCGGGCGGCGATCCGCGTCGGCATCGACTCGATCATGACCGCGCACATCATGGTCCCGGCGCTCGACCCGTCCGGTGACCCCGCCACCCTCTCCCACCCGATCCTCACCGGCATCCTGCGCGGCGAACTCGGCTACGACGGGGTCGTGGTGACGGACTCCCTGGGCATGGAGGGCGTGCGCACGAAGTACGGCGACGACCGCGTCCCCGTCCTCGCGCTCAAGGCCGGTGTCGACCAGCTCCTCAACCCGCCCGACCTGCGCGTCGCGTGGAACGCGGTGCTGAACGCCGTGCGCGGCGGCGAGCTGACCGAGGCCCGGCTCGACGAGTCGGTCCTGCGCGTCCTGCGGCTCAAGGCGAAGCACGGGCTGCTGGGCGACCCGTACGTCCGTGACGCGGACGTCGACCGGGTGGTCGGCGTCCCGGCGCACCTCAGGGCCGCCGACCGGATCGCCGAGCGCACCACCACGCTGCTGGTCAACGAGGAGAAACTGCTCCCGCTGTCCCGGCTGCGCACCCCGAGGGTGCTGGTGGTGGGCGCCGACCCCGCCTCGCCGTCGCTGTCCGACGGGCCGCCCACCGCCGTCATGGCCGCCGCGCTGACCGGACTGGGCTTCACGGCGACGGCCCTGTCCACGGGCACGGCGCCGTCGGCGGCCACGATCGCCGGGGCCGTCACGGCGGCGGCCGACGCGGACGTGGTGGTCGCGCTGACGTACAACCTGACGGCGACCGGGTCCCAGAAGACCCTGGTCGAACGTCTGGTCGCCACGGGGGTCCCGGTGACCGCCGTCGCCGTCCGCAACCCGTACGACATCGCCCGGATCCCCGGCGTCGGCGCCTTCCTGGCCTCGTACTCCTGGACCGACGTCGAAGTGCGCGCCGCCGCCCGGGTGATCGCCGGCCGGGCGGACCCGCGCGGCAGGCTGCCGGTGCCCGTGCAACGGGCGGACGACCCGGCACAGGTGCTCTACCCGATCGGGTACGGGCTGGGCTACTGACGGCAGGGCCGGCCCGCCCGTGTGACGCGGGCGGGCCGGCCCTGTTCCGTTCACGGGCGCAGGGTCATGTCCCGTTCGGTGTCGCGGACGTCCAGCTTCGCGTCGAACCGCGCGAGCGGCCGGGCCGCCGAGGGGTCCGCCTGCACTGTCGCGGGGGCGACACCCGCCCAGTCGAGGATGCGGGCGGTGGCGAGCGCCTTCTCCTCGGCGGCGAGCCCGGCGACGTTGGCGCCGTGGTTCAGGCCCGGAGCCGTGAAGACGTAGGAGTCGCGGGTCTTGGACCCGAGGCGGAACCGCTCGGCTCCCCAGGGGTCGTTCTGGCCGTAGACGAACAGCATGTGGTGCGCGTGGCTGCGGACCCAGCCGTCCACGTCACGCATCGCCGAGGGCTGGAACCTCATCGGGATGGAGCGCGGCACGAAATTGCGCGGGGCCTGGTAGCCGTAGCGGACGTACTTCTTCTCGATGTACGGGAAGTGGATGGTGGGCGCGCCCAGTTGGGTGCCCGCCTGGTAGTAGTACGGGGTGTACGGCTCCAGGCCCTGGTCGGTGTAGAACGAGAAGCCGGAGATCGCGTCGACGGAGTTCCAGATGTCGTCGTCGCTCGCGTGCGCGGCGTCCGCGGGGATCGACTCGCAGTCCTTCAGCAGGCTGTACTGCCAGAAGCCCCACACGTAGTCGAGCACGACCGCCTCGTACGCCTTGTCCAGGCTGCCGACCGTGGTGAAGGTGTAGCCGTTGTCGGCCGCGTACTGGGCGTACTTCTTCTCCAGCGGCTCGCGGCGCACCAGCGCCTCGCGCTGCACGGCGTTCAGCCGGTCGCGGCACTCCTCGGTGCCGACCTGCCGGAAGAAGCGGTCGTACGCCGAGTCCTCGTCGTTCACGACGTCGTTGGGCGCGACGTAGGCGACGACGCCGTCCATGTCGCGGGGGTAGAAGCGCTCGTAGTACGTGGCGGTCATGCCGCCCTTCGAGCCGCCCGTGGAGATCCACTTCTTGTCGTAGACCGGCTTGAGGGCTTCGAAGATGCGGTGCTGGTCGCTCGCGGCCTGCCAGATGTCGAGCTTGGACCAGTCGGCCGGTTCGGGCCGGGACGGCGTGAAGTAGCGGTACTCCATGGAGACCTGGTTGCCGTCCACGATCTGGGTCGGCTCGCGCCGGCTGGGCGTGGTCGAGACGTTGTAGCCGCCCGTGTAGAAGACCGTCGGGCGCGCGGTGTCCTTGTGCAGCACGGTGATCCGCTGCTGGAACGTGCCCTTGGACGGGTGCCGGTGGTCGACCGGCTGGGTGTAGTTCAGGACGAAGTACCGGTAGCCGGTGTACGGCTTCTCCTGGACGAGGCTCATGCCCGGGACCGCGAGAAGCCGGTCCAGGATGTCCTTGTCCTCGTCGGCCGTGCCGGTTGCTCCTGTGGTGCCGTTGGTGCCGTGGGCCTGCGGCGGGCCGGCGGTGGCCGTCCCGGCCGTGCCCAGCGTGCCGATGAGCACCGTGAGCACGAGCAGCCCTCTGAGCGCCTTGCGCATGCACCCTCCCCTGGGAATACGCAGATGTCCGCCGGAACCTAGCGGAGCAACTCCCGTGACGCCAGGGGGTCTTGGGTCATATGTGGATCAGCACAGGATCCAGCCGGAACTGATCGACCCCGAGCCGACCGAGCCCTTGACCCGGACGCAGCGATGGCCCGCGTACAGGGTCACCGGACCCGCGTGATGCGCGAAGTTCCCGGAGTTCACCACCGGCCTGCCGCCGCGCGCCTGCACGCTGACGGACATCCGTTTGCGTGATCCCCGCGACTGGGGGAAGGTCACGGCGCAGACGTAGCCGCTGCGCTTGTACACCTGCACGGAACCGGTCGTGAAGGGCAGGGTGCGGACCTTGCGGCCCGAGCAGGAAGAGGAGGCGGCCTGGGCGCTGGCCGGGCTCATGAAGGCGAGCAGTCCGCCCGCGGTCAGCACGGCCAGGCCGAGCGCCAACCGCCGGCGTATCGCACCACTGTCCACTGTCGTCCCTCCCGCGGCATTCAGCGTACTGGTGTACGGACGCAGGACGTACGGCGGATGGTTGCGTGCCGCTGTGCCTCGGCGTCGGCGCGTCTCGCCCTTGCGAGGTCTTTGCCTTCTTCGGTGACAACCGCGCCCGTTCCTCCCGGGTCCAACCCACGGGTCCAGTCCATGGGTCCAACCCATCGGGAAACGAAGGCGGTTCACCATGTCCGGCACCGACTCCCCCCTCACCACCCGCCGCGCGGTCGTCGCCGCGGCCCTGCTGATCGCCGCCGGCGCCTCGGCGCCGGCCGTCGCGAGCTCCACCGCGGCGCCACCCGCCCGCAGCGGGAGCAACGGCCCCGCCTACGACCGGGTGGCCGACTTCTACGGCGCCTACATCGACGCCGTGACCGACGGGGATCCGGGCCGTCTGAGCACACGGCTGCGCGCCTTCTACCTGACGCCGGCGCTGCGCGCCCAGCTCGCCGCCTGGGAGAACCGGCAGCACGCGGACGGGGTGCTGCGCGCCCAGAACGTGCCGAGCGCCTGGAAGGTGACGGCGGGCGACAGCGGGGCCGGGCACACCTGGTCGACGGTCCGGCTGACCTGGGGCTCCCCGCAGCACCCGACGTACACCTATCTGACGGTGCAGTCGGACCTGGCGACGAAGAGGATCTCCGGCATCAGGCCGAGGAGCTGACGGGCTCCTCGGGCTCCGGGGAACCCACGAAGGTCCGCCACAGCGCCGCGTAACGGCCGTCCAGGCGGAGCAGTTCCTCGTGGGTGCCGTCCTCGGCGACCCGGCCGTGGTCCATCACCACGACCCGGTCCGCGCGGGCGGCCGTCGTCAGCCGGTGGGCGACCACCAGCGTCGTGCGGCGGCCCGCCAGCCGGTCGGTGGCCTGGTTGACCAGGGCCTCGGTCGCCAGGTCGAGCGCGGCCGTCGCCTCGTCGAGCAGCAGCACGTCCGGGTCGACCAGTTCGGCGCGGGCCAGCGCGATGAGCTGGCGCTGGCCGGCGGAGAGGTTGCGGCCGCGCTCGGCGACCTCGTGGAGGTAGCCGCCGTCCAGGGTGGCGATCATGTCGTGCGCGCCGACCGCGCGGGCGGCGGCCTCCACCTCGGCGTCGCCGGCGCCCGGGCGGCCGTAGGCGATGGCGTCGCGGACGGTCCCCTGGAAGAGGTAGGCCTCCTGGGGGACGACGCCGAGCCGGTGCCGGTAGGAGGTGATGTCCAGGTCGCGCAGGTCCGTGCCGTCGACCGTCACCCGTCCGGTGGTCGGGTCGTAGAACCGGGCGACCAGTTTCACGAGCGTCGACTTGCCCGCGCCGGTCTCGCCGACGAAGGCGACGGTCTGTCCGGCGGGGATGCTCAGCGACACCTCGCTGAGCGCCTCCTCGGCGTCGTCCGCGCGGCCGTAGGCGAAGCCGACGTCCTCGAAGGCGATCTCGCCCCGCAGCGAGGGCACCTCCCGCGGCGCGTCGGCGGACTTCGTCGAGGTCGGCTCCCGGAGCAGTTCCTGGATGCGGCCCAGCGAGACGGTGGCCTGCTGGTAGCCGTCGAACACCTGCGACAGCTGCTGCACGGGCGCGAAGAACAGGTCGATGTAGAGGAGGTAGGCGACCAGCGCGCCGGTGGTGAGCGTGCCGGAGCCGATCCGGTGGGAGCCCACGACCAGCACGGCCGCCGCGGCCCCGGAGGCCAGGAGCTGGACGAACGGGAAGTAGACGGAGATCAGCCACTGGCCGCGTATGCGCGCCCTGCGGTAGCTGTCGCTGCCCTCCGCGAACCTCCGCGCGCTCGCCTCCTCGCGCCGGAACGCCTGGAGGATCCGCAGCCCGGACACCGACTCCTGGAGGTCGGCGTTGACCACCGACACCCGCTCGCGGGCCAGCTCGTACGCCTTCACGCTCGCCCGGCGGAAGAAGAACGTGCCGACGACCAGCGGCGGCAGCGTCGTGAAGACGACCAGCGCCAGCTGTACGTCGATCACGAGCAGGGCGGCCATGATGCCGAAGAAGGTGACGACGGAGACGAACGCGGTGACGAGCCCGGTCTGCAGGAACGTGGACAGGGCGTCGACGTCGGTCGTCATCCGGGTCATGATCCGGCCGGTGAGCTCGCGCTCGTAGTAGTCGAGTCCCAGGCGCTGGAGCTGCGCGAAGATCTTCAGACGCAGCGCGTACAGGACCCGCTCGCCGGTGCGGCCTGTCATCCGGGTCTCGCCGATCTGCGCGGCCCACTGCACGAGCACGGTGATCAGCGCGAGGGCGGCCGCCGCCCAGACCGCGCCGAGGGCGAGCCGGGTGACGCCCTGGTCGATGCCGTGCCGGATCAGGACCGGCAGCAGCAGCGTCATCACCGCGTCGACGGCGACCAGGGCGAGGCTGACGAGCAGCGGGGCGCCGAAGCCGCCCAGCAGCCGGCGCAGTCCGTAGGAGTCCTCGGGCGTGACGGCGCGGACCTCGTCGACGTCGGGCGCGTCGGTGGCCGGGGGCAGTGCCTCGACCTGGGCGAGCAGTCCGGGGGTGGCGGGCATCCCGTCGAGCGCGGTGTCCCGGGGCTCGCGGTCGCCGGTCCACAGGTGCGGTGTCACCCCGCGCTCGGCGTCGAACTCGGCGTCCAGCTCCTCGCGTACGGAGGTGTCCTCGTGCGGCGCGGCCGGAAGGGCGTGTCCCGGGGAGACGCCGCCCAGTTCGTCGGGGTCGGTGAGCAGCCGCCGGTAGAGCGCCGAGCGGGCCTGGAGCTCGTCGTGGGTGCCGATGTCGGCGAGCCTGCCGCCGTCGAGGACGGCGATGCGGTCGGCGAGGTTGAGGGTGGAGCGGCGGTGCGCGATCAGCAGGGTCGTGCGGCCCTCCATGACCTGCCCGAGCGCCTCGTGGATCTCGTGCTCGACCCGGGCGTCCACGGCGGAGGTGGCGTCGTCGAGGACGAGGAGGCGCGGGTCGGTGAGGATGGCGCGGGCGAGCGCGACGCGCTGGCGCTGGCCTCCGGAGAGGGTGAGGCCGTGCTCGCCGACCTTGGTGTCGTAGCCGCCGGGCAGTTCGGCGATGAACCGGTGCGCCTGGGCGGCGCGGGCGGCGGTCTCTATCTCCTCCTGGGTGGCCTCGGGACGTCCGTAGGCGATGTTGGCGCGGACGGTGTCGGAGAAGAGGAAGGAGTCCTCGGGGACGAGGCCGATCGCGGCGCGCAGGGACTCGGCGGTCAGCTCGCGGACGTCGTGCCCGCCGATGAGGACGGCGCCGTGCGTCACGTCGTAGAAGCGGGGCAGCAGCAGCGAGACCGTCGACTTGCCGGAGCCGGAGGAGCCGACGACGGCGAGGGTCTCGCCGGGCCGGATCTCGAAGCTCAGCCCGTTCAGGACGGGCCGGCCCTCCTCGTACCCGAAGGACACGTCGTCGAACTCGACGGTGGCGGGCGCGTCGGCCGGCAGGGTCTTGGTGCCGTCCTTGATCGACGGCCGGGTGTCGATGAGCTCCAGCACGCGCTCGGCGCCCGCGCGGGCCTGCTGTCCGACGGTGAGCACGACGGCCAGCATCCGCACCGGTCCGACGAGCTGCGCGAGGTAGGTGGAGAAGGCCACGAAGGTGCCCAGCGTGATCTGGCCGCGCACGGCGAGCCAGCCGCCGAGGGCGAGCATCGCGACCTGGCCGAGGGCGGGCACGGCCTGGAGGGCCGGGGTGTACCTGGCGTTGAGGCGGATGGTCCGCAGCCGGCCCGCGAAGAGCCGCCGCCCGACCTCGCGCAGTTTGCCGGTCTCCTGCTCCTCCTGGCCGAAGCCCTTCACCACGCGGACGCCGCTGACGGCCCCGTCGACGACACCGGCCACGGCGGCGGCCTGCGCCTGCGCGTACCAGGTGGCGGGGTGCAGCCGGGAGCGGCTGCGTTTGGCGACGAACCACAGGGCCGGGGCGACGGCCAGCGCGACCAGGGTGAGCGGCAGGGACAGCGCGGCCATGATCGCGAGGGAGATCAGGAAGAGCAGGACGTTCCCGATGGTCATCGGGAGCATGAACAGCAGGCCCTGGATGAGCTGGAGGTCGCTGGTCGCGCGGCCCACGACCTGCCCGGTGGACAGCTCGTCCTGGCGCCGCCCGTCCAGCCGGGTGATCGTCCCGTACATGTCGGTCCGCAGGTCGTGCTGGACGTCGAGGGCGAGCCGGCCGCCGTAGTAGCGGCGGACGAAGGTGAGGGCGTAGACGAGGACGGCGGCGCCGAGCAGCGCGCCCGCCCAGGGGGCCATGCCCCGGCTGCGGTCGCCGATGACGTCGTCGATGATCACCTTGGTGATCAGCGGGACCACCGCCATCAGGGCCATGCCGCCCAGCGAGGAGCCGAGCGCGAGCACCACGTCCTTCGGGTACCGCCAGGCGTACCCGGCGAGCCGCCGGGCCCATCCCCGTTCCGTCGCCACTCCGGCACCTTCCGTAGATCTCACTCCGCCGGAAGGCACCAACACCGAACGAAGCGGATTTCATCCCTCCGCAACAATCCGTCCGCCCGCCCCCGGACGCGCGTCCGCCCGCCCGGTACGGGACCGGGCGGGCGGACGACAGGACCTAGGGCCTGTCGTCAAATTCTCGTCGTCGCCCGAAGGGCGGCCTTGCGGCGTCTGGTGCGTGCTCTCGGCGTGCCGGGCGGAAGTCCTCGTACTGGACGTACTGGGGCTTTCGCCCGGTGCGGCGAGAGTGCGTGCCAGGCGTCGCGAGGCAGGCGGGAATTTGACGACAGGCCCTAGGGCGACGGAGCGCGGACGCGGGGCTCCGGGCGTGACGGTGCGGGGATACGCCCCGGTCAGCTCGCCGGGACGGCCGGGAAGGCCTCCGTCGGCTGCGAGGTCGGCGTGTACCGCTGGGGTGCGACGGTGGTCGGCACGAGGTCCTTGTGGATGACCTTGGCGACGGCCTGGATGGTGGCGACGCCGTAGTCCATGGTGCTGTTGCCGACGGTGAGCACCGACATCATGTAGTCGCGGCCGCCGCCGTTGAAGGTGCCGAGGCTGTGCACGCGCCACGCGCCCGTGGAGCGCGAGAGCCAGCCGTTCTTGACGTGCACGGCGACGGTCGAGGGCGCTCCGGCCGGTGTCCCCCAGCGCTGCGAGGAGACGACCTGGCCCATGAGCTTCAGGATGTAGGCGCGGGCGTTGTCGCTCAGCACCGTGTTCTTGGCGGTGACGAGCTTGAGCAGCTTCTGCTCGTCGGTGACGTTGATCTGGGTCAGGCCCCAGTAGCCTCCGGTGCCCGGCACGGTCTTCGTCATCCCGGCGGCGGTCAGGAAGCCCTTGATCTTCGTCATGCCGAGCTGGTTCCACAGCTTGGTGGTCGAGGCGTTGTCCGACTGGGTGATCATCTTGGTGGCGAGCGACGTCTCGGTGCTCGTCAGGTAGCGGTTGTGCTTCTTCGCGTCCCACAGCAGCGCGGCGAGGACGGTGACCTTCACCGTGCTGGCCGAGTCGAACGAGGTGGTGGCGCGGAGCGTGCAGGTGGTGTTGGTCGAACGGTCGTACAGGCCGACCGCGACGGTGCCCCGGCGGTTCGCGAGCGCCGCGGTGATGTCCGTCTGGAGCTTGGCGGCCAGGCCGGCCTTGCTCGACGTACAGGTGACCGCCGGCGCGGCGGAGGCCGGGGTCGCGCCGACCGCGATCGGCACGATCACCGCGGCACCGAGGCTCGCTGCGAGCACACGGGCACCCCGGGATATCCGGTGAGTCATGGAGGCTTCCCATCCCCTTGAAGCGATACGAGCGCGCCGAGGGCGCGCCGCCTCCAATGACTCCCAGGGGGACCCGATAGTTGTACTGGCGTTCCAGGTACGGATGTTCCGGGTTCGGGCGTCCGGCCCGCGGTCCCGGCCGGGCCCCGTCCTTTACGTCATGTCTCGCACGCGGTGGGCGAATTGTTGAATCCCGACACAGAACCAACACGTCCCCTTAACCCACAGAACCGCATGTGCATGTCACTCTCCCGGTTAACCGCTCCATTCAACCCGCGTAGAACGGACACCCCACGATGCCCGCCACGCAAATACGCCGCTGGAAGACCCTGGCGGTGGCCACCTCCGCAGTCCTCGTCGGGATCACCCTCCCGACGATGACCGCGACCCCCGCGAGCGCCACCACCACCGCGTACGACAGCACGTACTACAAGAACGCGGTCGGCAAGTCCGGCACGAGCCTGAAGTCCTCCCTCCACACGATCATCAGCAGCCAGACCAAGATCTCGTACTCCGCGGTCTGGAACGCGCTGATGGCCGCCGACCAGGACCCGAACAACACCAGCAACGTGATCCTGCTGTACAGCGGCGTCTCGCGCGCCAAGTCCCTCAACGGCGGCGACGTCGGCGACTGGAACCGCGAGCACACCTGGGCCAAGTCGCACGGCGACTTCGGCGAGGCGATCGGCCCCGGCACCGACCTGCACCACCTGCGCGCCTGCGACGTCCAGGTCAACAGCATCCGCGGCAACCTGGACTTCGACAACGGCGGCAGCGCGGTCACCAACGGGGGCGGCAGCACCGTCGACTCCGACTCCTTCGCGCCGCGCGCCGCCGACCGGGGCGACGTGGCCCGCATGATCCTCTACATGGCCGTGCGCTACGAGGGTGACGACGGCTTCGCCAACCTGGAGCCCAACGAGAAGGTGAACAACGGGAGCAACCCGTACATGGGCAAGCTCTCCGTCCTCAAGGCGTGGAACGAGGCGGACCCGCCGAGCGCCTTCGAGGAGCGGCGCAACCAGGTCATCTACGACACCTACCAGCACAACCGCAACCCGTTCATCGACCACCCGGAGTGGGTCGAGGCGATCTGGTAGACGGGCGGCCCGGCGAGGGCGTGGCTCAGCCCAGGTGGGTCGGCGCGAACATGCGCAGGCGCGTCGGCAGGACGACCACCGAGGGTCCGGGCTCGGCCAGCGCCTTCGCCAGGTCCGCCTCCAGCGTCCCGGGGGTCGTACGGACTCCCGGGACGCCGAAGGACTCGGCCAGGGCCACGTAGTCGGGGCGGGCCAGCTCCGTGCCCGTGGTCTCGCCGAAGCCCTCGGTCATGTACTCGCGCAGGATGCCGTAGCCGCCGTCGTCGACGATGAGCCAGGTGACGTCCATGTCGTGCTGCCGGGCCGTGGCGAGTTCGGCGATCGAGTACAGCGCTCCGCCGTCGCCGGAGACCGCGAGGACGGGGTGGGTGGGGTCGGCCGCCGCCGCGCCCAGCGCCGCCGGGAAGCCGTAGCCGAGACCGCCCGAGCCCTGGGCGGAGTGCATGGTGTTCGTCCCGCGCGGGTCGAAGGCCGCCCACGCCCAGTACGCCAGGATCGTCATGTCCCAGAAGGACGGCGAACCGGCCGGCAGGGCACGGCGCACGGACGCCAGCACGTCCTGTTCCAGGGTGAGTTCCTGTGCGGCGATGCGCTCGGCCACCCGGGCGAGAACCGCCCTCACCCGGTCCGCCGCGGCGGGGTCGGGGCGTTCCTCCACCGTCTCCAGGAGCGCCGACAGCGCGAGGCGCGCGTCCGCGTGGATGCCGATCGCCGGGTGGTTGGACTCCAGTTTGCCGAGGTCGGCCTCGATCTGGATCACCCGGCCGCGGGGCTCGAACGTGTGGTAGTTCGAGGACAGTTCACCGAGACCGGAGCCGACGACCAGCAGGACGTCCGCGTCCTCCAGGAAGTCCGTGGTGTGCCGGTCCTCCAGCCAGGACTGGAGCGAGAGCGGATGGGTCCAGGGGAAGGCGCCCTTGCCGCCGTAGGTGGTGACGACCGGCGCGTTCAGCCTCTGGGCCAGGGACTTCAGCTTTCCGGACGCGTCCGCCCGGACGACACCGCCGCCCGCGATGATCGCGGGGCGGTCCGCCGAGGACAGCAGGTGGGCCGCCAGCGCGGTCAGTTCGGGGCGCGGCACCAGGTCCCGCGGGGTCGCGTCCACCGCCGTGACCCGGGGCAGCAGGGTCTCGGCGAGCAGGACGTCCTGCGGGATCTCCACCCAGACCGGGCCGTGCGGGGCGGTCAGCGCCGACTCCCATGCCTCCGCGATCGCGGAGGGGATCTGCGACTGCGCCCGGACCGTGTGGACGGACTTGACCACGCCCCTGAACGACGCCTGCTGGTCGGGGAGTTCGTGGAGGTAGCCATGGCGTCCGCCGCCGAGTCCCGCGGTCGGGACCTGGCTGCTGACGGCGAGGACGGGAGCCGAGGCGGCGCGCGCCTCCTGGAGCGCGGCCAGCGAGGTCAGCGCCCCCGGGCCGGTGGACAGCAGCAGCGGCGCGGCCTCGCCGGTGATCCGGCCGTAGGCGTCCGCCGCGAAGCCCGCGTTGTTCTCGACGCGCAGGCCGACGTACCTCAGCGAGGAGCGGCGCAGCGCGTCGAACACGCCGAGCGCGTGCTGGCCAGGCAGCCCGAAGACGGTCGTCGCACCCAGCCCTGCGAGGGTCTCCACGACCAGGTCTCCGCCGGTGCGGCCGGGGGGAGGGTTGAGTGCCGCCTCCGTCTGCGCCGCCGTGGGGCGGAGAACCAGGTCGTGGTCGTGGGTCACTTGCCTCGGGCCTCCGCGATCTGGCGCGACATGATGGTGGTCAGCTCGTACGCGGTGTGCGACGCGGCCACCGCGGTGATCTCGGCGTGATCGTACGCCGGGGCGACCTCGACCACGTCGGCGGAGACCAGGTTGCAGGACGACAGTCCGCGCAGGATCTCAAGGAGCTCGCGGGAGGTCATGCCGCCCGCCTCCGGGGTGCCGGTGCCGGGCGCGTGCGCCGGGTCGAGGCAGTCGATGTCGATGGAGATGTAGAGCGGGCGGTTCCCGATGCGCTGGCGGAGCTGGTCGGCGACCTCGTCGGCGCCGCGGCGGTAGACGTCGGCGGAGGTGACGATGCCGAAGCCCATCTTCTCGTCGTCGGTGAGGTCCTGCTTGCCGTAGAGCGGGCCGCGGATGCCGACGTGGGAGAGCGCCTCGGTGTCGAGGATGCCCTCCTCGACTGCGCGGCGGAACGGGGTGCCGTGGGTGTACTCGGCGCCGAAGTAGGTGTCCCAGGTGTCGAGGTGCGCGTCGAAGTGGAGCAGCGCGACGGGGCCGTGCTTCTTGGCGACGGAGCGCAGCAGGGGCAGCGCGATGGTGTGGTCGCCGCCGAGGGTCATCAGACGGGCGCCGGTGCCGAGCAGCTCGTCGGCGGCGGCCTCCACCGTCTCCACGGCCTCGTTGATGTTGAACGGGTTCGCCGCGATGTCGCCGGCGTCCGCGACCTGGGCGAGGGCGAACGGGGAGGCGTCCTGCGCCGGGTTGTAGGGGCGCAGCAGCCGGGACGCCTCGCGGATCGCGTTGCCGCCGAAGCGGGCGCCGGGCCGGTACGAGACACCGGAGTCGAACGGCACGCCGACGACGGCGACGTCGGTGGTGTCGACCTCGTCGAGGCGCGGCAGCCGGGCGAAGGTCGCGGGACCGGCGTACCGCGGGACGCGGGAGGAGTCGACGGGGCCGCGGGGCGTCTCGTTGCTGCTCATCTGGTAATGCCTACTTTCCTGCGCCTGGTCATACACGAACGTACCCGCGACTGCCGGTCGGGACCGACCTTAAGTGGCCGGACGGCGGCTGCGAAGTGTACGTTTCATCCATTCGATCCGACCGGAATGGATGAATCGTCCACCCCGGTCCGGACGGGACGGAGGAACGGAGGAAACGGGATGGAGGAACCGTCCACCGCGCCGGACTCACCACCGCCGGACTCACCACCGTCGGCCGTCCCGGCCGTCCCGCCCGCGTCCGTCCCCCCGGTGTCCGTCCCGGCCGCGTCCGCCCCTGCCGTGCCGCCGACCCCTCCCGTGCCGCTGTCGGCACTCCTGGCCCGCGAGGACCTGGGTCTGCGCCTGATCGCCGGGCCCGCGGAGCCCGGCACGGTGATCCACTGGGCGCACACCTCGGAGATGGCCGACCCCTATCCGTACCTGCTGGGCGGCGAGCTGCTGCTGACGGCGGGGGTCCACGTGCCCGCCACGGCCGGTTCCGGCGACGGCGGGCCCGGGCCGGAGGAGTACTTCGACGGCTACGTCTCCCGGATCGTCGCGGCGGGCGGCGCGGCCCTGGGGTTCGGTCTGGCGCCGGTCCACGACACGGTTCCGCCCGCCCTCGTCGCCGCCTGCGACACCTACGGGCTGCCCCTGCTGGAGGTCCCGCCCCGGACGACGTTCTCCGGGATCGCCCGCGCGGTGTGGCAGCTCATGGCCCGGGCCCGGCTGGCCGAGCTGCGCCGGGTGACGGAGGCCCAGCAGAGCCTGGCGGTCGCCGCCGCCCGTCCCGATCCGGTGCCGGCCGTGCTGCGGCAGCTCGCCCGGCGGCTGAACGGCTGGGCGGTGCTGTACGGCCCGGAGGGCACGGCGCTGACCCACGCGGGGACCGTCCCACCGGAGGCGACGCCCCCCGCGGGCGGGCCCCACCCGGCACCCGCACCCCACCCGGCCCCGAAGGCCCCGGCAACTCCCGGCGCCCCAGCGGCTTCCGGACGCCCGGTGGGGGTGCCGGCTCCCGAGGCGGTGCTCGGGGAGCTCGCCGGTGTCGTGCGGCCCCGTCAGGACCGGGGCCCCGCCCCGGCCTCGGCCACCGACACCGTGGGCGGTGTCCACCTCACGGCCTACGCCCTCGGCAGCGGTCAGGGTTTCGTCCTGGGCGTCGCCGCGCCGCGCCGCGACCCCGGCGACCACACGATCGCCTCGGTCGCGTCCGTGCTGCTCTCCCTCCTCACCGGGGAACACCAGAGCGCGAGCGGGGCCGCGCGGTCGACGGCCCTGGTACGGCTGCTGCTCGGCGCGGCGCCCGAGACGGTGGCACCCCTTCTCGGCGGTGACGAGTGGGTGGTCGTGCACGCGCGCCCCGCCGGGGACGGCCCCGCGCCGGACGCCGTCTCCGCGTCCGCGCTGGCGGCCGCGCTGGGCTCCGCGCTGGTGGACGCCGGCGACGACGTCGTCCGCGTCCTCGTCCCCGCCGACCGCGTGCCCGCCGCGCAGCCGGGCTGGACCTGCGGGGTCAGCGAGCCCACGGGCCCGCACGGGTGGACGGCCGCCGACACCCAGGCGGCCCGCGCGCTGGCCCGCGCCCGCGCCACCCGGGCGGTCCTGGTCCGGCACGGCGAGCGTCCCGCGCTCGCCGACCTCGTCCCCCCGGCGCACGCCGAGGCCCACGCCAGGTCGCTCCTCGCCCCCGTCGCCAAGACCCCCGCCCTGACCGAGACGCTGCGCACCTGGCTCTCCCTGCACGGCAGTTGGGACCGCACCGCGGTGGCGCTCTCGGTCCACCGCAACACCGTCCGCCAACGCATCGCCCGCTGCGCCGCGTTGCTGGACACGGACCTGGACGACCCGGACGTACGGATGGAGTTGTGGTTCGCGCTCAGGGACGAGGGGGCGCGCGGCGCCGGGAAGGGCCCCGCGGCCCCGGCGGCCGAGTGACGCGCGTCCCAGCGGCCGGGCGGTCGCGCTCCGGGCGACGGCGCACCGGCACAATGGTGCTATGCCGATACCCGGGACGCCCAGCCGCGCCGAACTCGTCGACCATCTCGTGAAGACCCGTATCGCGGGCGATGTCGCCACCCCCCGCGAGAACAACCTGTCCCACTACCGCAAACTGGCGAACGGCGAGCGCAACTGGTGGCTCGGCCTGGAACTCGGCGACCGCTGGAGCGACGAGCAGGACGTGCTCGCGGTGATGGCGGAGCGGGTCGGCGTCAACGACGACCCGGAGCACCGCTACGGCCAGGACACCATCGACCCCGAGCTGACCGTGGACGCCCTGGACCGTCTCGCGGGCCGGCTGCGCAAGGCGGCCGAGGACAGACAGCGGGTCCTGTTCGCGACCGGTCACCCCGGCGGGCTGCTGGACGTGCACCGGGCCACGGCCGCCGCCCTGCGCGCGGCGGGCTGCGAGATCGTGGTGATCCCGGACGGTCTGCAGACGAACGAGGGGTACGTCATGCAGTTCGCGGACGTGGCGGTCCTGGAGCACGGCGCCACGCTGTGGCACACGCACTCGGGCGAGCCGATGCGCGCGATCCTCACCGCGCTGGAGCGGGAGGGCCGCCCGCTGCCCGACCTGGTCGTGGCCGACCACGGCTGGGCCGGCTACGCGGGGCAGCACGGCGTGGACTCCGTGGGCTACGCCGACTGCAACGACCCGGCGCTCTTCCTCGCCGAGTCGGAGGGCACGCTCCAGGTCGTGGTCCCGCTCGACGACCACGTCCTCAGCCCGCGCCACTACGACCCGATGACGGCGTACCTGCTGGGAGAAGCCGGCCTGGCCTGAGTTCCGGCTTCTCGGACAGCGGCCCCCGGCGCCGGCGGTACGCCGGTCTCACCGGGGGACGCGGACCACGCCCTCCTGGATCACCGAGATGGCCAGCCTGCCGTCCTGGGTGTAGATGCGGGCCTGGCCAAGGCCCCGGCCGCCGGACGCGGACGGCGACTCCTGGTCGTACAGCAGCCACTCGTCGGCGCGGAACGGGCGGTGGAACCACATCGCGTGGTCCAGCGAGGCGCCGACGACGTCGCCGGTCACCCAGCCGCCGCGCCCGTGGGCGAGCAGGATGGAGTCGAGGAGCGTCATGTCCGAGACGTACGTCGCGAGGACGACGTGCAGCAGGGGGTCGTCCGCGAGCTTGCCGTTGGTGCGGAACCACACCTGGGAGCGCGGTTCGCGGGCCTCGCCGACGGTGGCGTACGGCGGCGCGTCGACGTAGCGCAGGTCGACGGACTCGCGTGCCTCCAGGATGCGTTCCACGACCTCGGCGTCGGTGAAGACGTCGGCGTACAGCGGCAGCTGCTCGGCGGTCGTGGGCAGCGACTCCGGATCGGGCGCGGGCGGCATCGGGGCCTGGTGCTCCATGCCCTCCTCGTACGTCTGGAAGGACGCGGAGAGGTGGAAGATCGGCTGTCCGTGCTGGACCGCGACCACCCTGCGGGTGGTGAAGGAGCGGCCGTCGCGGATGCGGTCCACGGAGTACACGATGGGTGCTCCGGGGTCGCCGATCCGCAGGAAGTAGGCGTGCAGGGAATGGGCGAGGCGGTCCTCCGGGACCGTGCGCCCGGCGGCCACGAGGGCCTGCGCGGCCACCTGCCCGCCGAAGACCCGGGGGACGACGGCGGACCGGGAACGGCCGCGGAAGATGTTCTCCTCGATCCGCTCGAGATCGAGCAGATCGAGGAGAGACCTGAGTGCCTCGCTCATAAGGCAGTTGTACCGCGCAGTCTTTTCTCGGACCTTACAGGCCCATGTCCTTGGCGATGATCGTCTTCATGATCTCGCTGGTGCCGCCGTAGATGCGGTTGACCCGGTTGTCCGCGTACAGGCGGGCGATCGGGTACTCGTTCATGAAGCCGTAGCCGCCGTGGAGCTGGAGGCAGCGGTCGATGACGCGGTGCGCGACCTCGGTGCAGAACAGCTTGGCGCTGGCGGCCTCGGCCGGGGTCAGCTCACCGGCGTCGAGGGCCTCCAGGGCGCGGTCGGCGACGGCCTCGGCCGCGTCCACCTCGGCCTGGCAGGCGGCCAGCTCGAACTTGGTGTTCTGGAAGTGGGCGACCGGCTTGCCGAAGACGGTGCGGTCCTGGACGTACTCCTTGGCGAACCGGACGGCGGCCTTGGCCTGCGCGTAGGCGCCGAAGGCGATGCCCCAGCGCTCGGAGGCGAGGTTGTGGCCGAGGTAGTAGAAGCCCTTGTTCTCCTCGCCGAGCAGGTCCTCGACGGGCACCTTCACGTCGACGAACGCCAGCTCGGCGGTGTCGGAGGTCTTCAGGCCGAGCTTGTCGAGCTTGCGGCCGATGGAGTAGCCCTCGGACTTGGTGTCCACGGCGAACAGCGAGATGCCGTGGCGGCGGTCCTCGGCGGTGGGCGCGGAGGTGCGGGCGCAGACGATCACGCGGTCGGCGTGGACGCCGCCGGTGATGAAGGTCTTGGCGCCGTTGAGGACGTAGTGCGTGCCGTCCTCGGAGAGCTTGGCGGTGGTCTTCATGCCCGCGAGGTCGGAACCGGTGCCCGGCTCGGTCATCGCGAGGGCCCACATCTCCTCGCCGGAGACGAACTTCGGCAGGAAGCGCTTCTTCTGCTCGTCGCTGGCGAGCATCTTGATGTAGGGCAGGCCGAGCAGCACGTGCACGCCGGAGCCGCCGAAGGTGATGCCCGCGCGGGCGGTCTCCTCGTACACGACGGCCTCGAACTTGTACGAGTCGATGCCGGCGCCGTCGTACTCCTCGTCGACGCGGATGCCGAAGACACCCAGCTCGCCGAGCTTGTGGTAGAAGTCGCGCGGCGCCTGGCCGGCGGCGAGCCACTCGTCGTAGACCGGGACGACCTCGGTCTCGATGAAGGCGCGCAGGGTCTCCCGGAACGCCTCGTGGTCCTCGTTGAACACAGTACGGCGCACCGCCGCCACCTCCGCCTGGATACCTGAGTCATGTCTAAGCGCTTGCTCATTTATCAGGTTACCCGCCGGTCACGAGTGCCGTCCAGGGGTCACCCCCCGAGACGCTCGTCACGCCCCGGGAGTCACGGCCGCCGCTCCGAACGCACCCCGCGCCATCCGGTGCAGCAGCTCCGCCGTCCCCGCGCGCCCGGGCAGCGCGCCCGGCCGCCCCAGGTGCGGGGTCGAGTTCAGCAGGCCGAAGACCGAGTGCACGGCGGAGCGGGCGGAGGGCTCGGCCAGGTCCGGGTACACCTCGCGGACCACCTCCACCCACAGCTCGACGTACTGGCGCTGGAGCTGGCGCACGAGCTTGCGGTCACTGTCCCGCAGGCGGTCCAGCTCGCGGTCGTGCAGGGTGATCAGAGGGCGGTCGTCGAGGGCGAAGTCGATGTGCCCCTCGATGAGCGAGTCGAGGAGCCCCTCGGCGCCCCCCTCGACACCTCCCCCGGAGCCCGCCCTGACCTCCGCCACCCGGCGCCGGCCGCCCGTGAGCAGCTGCCCGCTGATCCCCACCAGCAGCTCGGCGAGCATCGCGTCCTTGCCGGCGAAGTGCCGGTAGAGACCGGGGCCGCTGATGCCGACCGCCGCTCCTATCTCGTCCACTCCCACGCCGTGGAAACCGCGCTCGGCGAAGAGCCGCGCGGCCTCCCTGAGGATCTGCTCGCGCCGGGTGGGGGCGTCGGTTCTGGTGGCCATGAAAACAATTCTAGACATCGCGGTTAGCGCTCGTTAACCTGAGGGAAATGCGTTAACGCTCATTAACTTGGTCGATCACCTGGTGAGGGGACCGCAGGATGCAAGAGGCACCGGAGCTGACGAGCGCGGCGGATCCCGCGTCGGAGGCCTGGAGGGCCAACGAGGCGGCACACCGCGCGCTGGGCGAGGAGCTGCGCCGCAAGCTGGCCGAGGCACGGCTCGGCGGAGGCGAGAAGGCACGCGAGCGGCACACCGCGCGCGGCAAGCTGCTGCCCCGCGACCGCGTGGACGCCCTGCTCGACCCCGGCTCCCCGTTCCTGGAGCTGGCGCCGCTCGCCGCCGACGGGATGTACGGCGGAGCGGCCCCGGCCGCCGGTGTCATCGCCGGGATCGGCCGGGTGAGCGGGCGCGAGTGCGTGATCGTCGCCAACGACGCCACCGTCAAGGGCGGCACGTACTACCCGATGACGGTGAAGAAGCACCTGCGCGCCCAGGAGGTCGCGCTGGAGAACCGTCTGCCCTGCGTGTACCTCGTCGACTCCGGAGGCGCCTTCCTGCCCATGCAGGACGAGGTGTTCCCCGACCGCGAGCACTTCGGGCGGATCTTCTACAACCAGGCGCGGATGTCGGGCGCCGGCATCCCGCAGATCGCGGCCGTCCTCGGCTCCTGCACGGCCGGCGGCGCGTACGTGCCGGCGATGAGCGACGAGGCCGTGATCGTCCGCAACCAGGGGACGATCTTCCTGGGCGGGCCCCCTCTGGTGAAGGCCGCCACCGGTGAGGTGGTGACCGCCGAGGAACTGGGCGGCGGCGAGGTCCACTCCCGGGTCTCCGGCGTGACCGACCACCTCGCGGAGGACGACGCGCACGCGCTGCGGATCGTGCGCACCATCGTCTCCACCCTCCCCGCGCGCGGGAAGCTGCCCTGGGAGGTCACCGCGGCCGCCGAGCCCAAGGTCGACCCGTACGGGCTGTACGGCGCGGTGCCGGTCGACTCCCGCACCCCCTACGACGTGCGCGAGGTCATCGCGCGCGTGGTCGACGGCTCGCGCTTCGCCGAGTTCAAGGCGGAGTTCGGGCAGACCCTGGTCACCGGCTTCGCGCGGATCCACGGACACCCGGTCGGGATCGTCGCCAACAACGGCATCCTGTTCTCCGAGTCGGCCCAGAAGGGCGCCCACTTCATCGAGCTGTGCGACCAGCGCGGCATCCCGCTGGTGTTCCTGCAGAACATCTCCGGGTTCATGGTGGGCCGCCAGTACGAGGCGGGCGGCATCGCCAAGCACGGCGCGAAGATGGTGACGGCCGTCGCCTGCACCCGCGTGCCGAAGCTGACCGTCGTGATCGGCGGTTCGTACGGCGCGGGCAACTACTCGATGTGCGGCCGGGCCTATTCGCCGCGCTTCCTGTGGATGTGGCCGGGCGCCAAGATCTCCGTGATGGGCGGCGAGCAGGCCGCGTCCGTCCTCGCGACCGTCAAGCGCGACCAGATCGAGGCGCGCGGCGAGTCCTGGCCGGCGGCGGAGGAAGAGGACTTCAAGGACCCGATCCGCCGGCAGTACGAGCAGCAGGGCAACGCCTACTACGCGAGCGCCCGGCTCTGGGACGACGGCGTGATCGACCCGCTGGAGACCCGGCAGGTCCTCGGACTCGCCTTGACCGCCTGCGCCAACGCGCCCCTGGGTGACCCCCAGTTCGGCGTCTTCCGGATGTGAGGGGACCCATGTTCGACACAGTGCTCGTGGCCAACCGGGGCGAGATCGCCGTACGCGTCATCCGCACCCTGCGCGCGCTCGGCGTGCGCTCGGTGGCCGTCTTCTCGGACGCCGACGCCGACGCCCGGCACGTCCGGGAGGCCGACACGGCGGTACGGATCGGACCGGCGCCCGCCTCCGAGAGCTATCTGTCGGTGGAGGCGCTGCTGGAGGCGGCGGCCCGCACCGGCGCCCGGGCGGTGCACCCGGGGTACGGCTTCCTCGCCGAGAACGCCGCCTTCGCGCGGGCCTGCGCGGAGGCCGGACTCGTCTTCATCGGCCCGCCCGCCGAGGCGATCTCCCTGATGGGCGACAAGATCCGCGCCAAGGAGACGGTGAAGGCGGCCGGTGTCCCGGTCGTCCCCGGCTCCTCGGGCAGCGGTCTGACGGACACGGAGCTGATCGCGGCCGCCCGCGAGATCGGCGTCCCGGTGCTGCTGAAGCCGAGCGCGGGCGGCGGGGGCAAGGGCATGCGCCTGGTGCGCGACACCGGCGTCCTGGCCGACGAGATCGCCGCCGCCCGGCGCGAGGCGCGGGCCTCCTTCGGCGACGACACGCTGCTCGTCGAGCGCTGGATCGACCGGCCCCGGCACATCGAGATCCAGGTCCTGGCGGACGGGCACGGCAACGTCGTGCACCTGGGCGAGCGCGAGTGCTCGCTCCAGCGCCGCCACCAGAAGATCATCGAGGAGGCGCCCAGCGTGCTCCTCGACGAGGCCACGCGCGCCGCGATGGGAGAGGCGGCCGTCCAGGCGGCCCGCTCCTGCGGCTACCGGGGCGCGGGCACGGTGGAGTTCATCGTCCCGGGCGGCGACCCGTCCTCTTACTACTTCATGGAGATGAACACCCGTCTCCAGGTGGAGCACCCGGTCACCGAGCTGGTGACCGGCCTCGACCTCGTCGAGTGGCAGCTTCGCGTCGCCGCCGGCGAGCGCCTGCCGTACGCGCAGGAGGACATCGCCCTCACCGGGCACGCGGTGGAGGCCCGGATCTGCGCCGAGGACCCGTCGCGCGGCTTCCTCCCCTCCGGGGGCACCGTGCTCGCGCTGCACGAGCCCCAGGGCGACGGGGTGCGCACCGACTCGGGCCTGACGGAGGGCACCGAGGTCGGCAGCCTCTACGACCCGATGCTCTCCAAGGTCATCGCGTACGGCCCCGACCGGCCGACGGCGCTGCGCAGGCTCAGGGCCGCCCTCGCCGAGACGGTCACGCTCGGGGTCCAGACGAACGCGGGCTTCCTGCGCCGGCTGCTGGCCCACCCGGACGTGGTCGCGGGCGACCTGGACACCGGTCTGGTCGAGCGGGAGGCGGACGGCCTGGTCCCGGACGGGGTGCCCGAGGAGGTGTACGAGGCGGCGGCGGCCGTCCGGCTCGCCGAGCTGGCCCCGGCGGGCGAGGGCTGGCAGGACCCGTTCTCGGTGCCGAGCGGCTGGCGGCTCGGCGGCACCCCGAAGCCGGTGGGCTTCTCCCTGCGGGTCCTGGACCCGGTGGAGTACACCCCGCGCGGCACCCACACGGTCACCGCCGACCGGGTCGCGGTGACGCTCGACGGGGTGCGGCACACCTTCCACCGCGCCGCCGACTGGCTCGGCCGCGACGGCGACGCCTGGCACGTGCGCGACCACGACCCGGTGGCCGCGTCGCTCACCGGCGCCGCGCACGCCGGTGCCGACTCGCTGACCGCGCCGATGCCCGGCACGGTGACCGTGGTGAAGGTCGCCGTCGGGGACGAGGTGGCGGCTGGTCAGAGCCTGCTCGTGGTCGAGGCGATGAAGATGGAGCACGTCATCTCCGCGCCGCACGCCGGGACGGTCAGCGAGCTGGACGTCGCGCCCGGCACGACGGTCGCCATGGACCAGGTCCTGGCGGTCATCACCCCCGCGGAGGAGGAGACGCCGTGAACACCTCCGAACTCGGCCTGCCGATGGCCGTACCGGTCCAGGCTGTACCGGTCCAAAACATGCCCGCCCGGGTGCGGATCCACGAGGTCGGCGCGCGCGACGGTCTGCAGAACGAGAAGGCGGCCGTGCCGACCGGGGTGAAAGCGGAGTTCATCCGGCGCCTCGCGGACGCGGGGCTGACCACGATCGAGGCGACCAGCTTCGTCCACCCGAAGTGGGTTCCCCAGCTGGCGGACGCGGAGCAGCTGTTCCCGCAGGTCGCCGACCTGCCGGTGGCGCTGCCGGTGCTGGTGCCCAACGAGCGCGGTCTTGACCGGGCGCTGGCGCTCGGCGCCCGGCACGTGGCCGTCTTCGCCAGCGCGACGGAGTCCTTCGCGAAGGCCAACCTCAACCGGACGGTCGACGAGTCGCTCGCCATGTTCGAGCCGGTGGTGAGCCGCGCGAAGGACGTCGGCAGCGCGGTCCGCGGCTATGTCTCGATGTGCTTCGGCGACCCGTGGGAGGGGCCCGTCCCGGTCCGTCAGGTCGTCCGCGTCTGCAGGGCGCTGCGGGACATGGGCTGTGACGAGCTGAGCCTCGGCGACACCATCGGCGTGGCGACGCCGGGCCACGTGCGGGCCCTGCTCGCCGGGCTGAACGAGGAGGGCGTGCCCACCGGCGCCCTCGGCGTGCACTTCCACGACACCTACGGCCAGGCGCTCTCCAACACCCTGGCCGCCCTCCAGCACGGCGTCGCCACCGTCGACGCCTCCGCGGGCGGCCTCGGCGGCTGCCCGTACGCGAAGTCCGCGACGGGCAACCTCGCCACGGAAGACCTCGTATGGATGCTCCAGGGCCTCGGTATCGACACCGGGGTCGACCTCGGCCGCCTCACCGCCACAAGCGTGTGGATGGCCGGACAACTGGGCCGACCCAGCCCCTCCCGCACCGTCAACGCCCTCTCCCACCAGGAGTGAACAGCATGTCCTTGGACCACCGTCTCTCCCCCGAGCTCGAAGAACTCCGCCGTACGGTGGAGGAGTTCGCGCACGACGTCGTGGCGCCGAAGATCGGCGACTTCTACGAGCGGCACGAGTTCCCGTACGAGATCGTTCGGGAGATGGGCCGCATGGGCCTGTTCGGCCTGCCGTTCCCCGAGGAGTACGGCGGCATGGGCGGCGACTACCTCGCCCTCGGCATCGCCCTGGAGGAGCTGGCCCGGGTCGACTCCTCCGTGGCCATCACCCTGGAGGCGGGCGTCTCGCTGGGCGCCATGCCCCTCCACCTCTTCGGCACCGAGGAGCAGAAGCGGGAGTGGCTGCCGCGGCTGTGTTCCGGCGAGATCCTGGGCGCCTTCGGCCTGACCGAGCCGGACGGCGGCTCGGACGCGGGCGCGACCCGCACGACGGCCCGGCTCGACCCCGAGACGAACGAATGGGTCATCAACGGCAGCAAGTGCTTCATCACCAACTCCGGCACGGACATCACGGGTCTGGTGACGGTCACCGCGGTCACCGGGCGCAAGCCCGACGGCAAGCCGCTGATCTCCGCGATCATCGTGCCCTCCGGCACCCCCGGCTTCACGGTCGCCGCCCCGTACTCGAAGGTCGGCTGGAACGCCTCCGACACCCGTGAGCTGTCCTTCACGGACGTGCGCGTCCCGGCGGCCAACCTGCTCGGCGAGGAGGGCCGCGGCTACGCGCAGTTCCTGCGCATCCTGGACGAGGGCCGCATCGCCATCGCGGCGCTGGCCACGGGTCTCGCCCAGGGCTGTGTCGACGAGTCGGTCAAGTACGCCAAGGAGCGGCACGCGTTCGGGCGCCCGATCGGCGCGAACCAGGCGATACAGTTCAAGATCGCCGATATGGAGATGAAGGCCCACATGGCCCGGGTGGGCTGGCGCGACGCCGCGTCCCGCCTCGTGGCGGGCGAGCCCTTCAAGAAGGAGGCGGCGGTCGCCAAGCTGTACTCCTCCACGGTCGCCGTCGACAACGCCCGGGACGCCACCCAGGTCCACGGCGGCTACGGCTTCATGAACGAGTACCCGGTCGCCCGCATGTGGCGCGACTCCAAGATCCTGGAGATCGGCGAGGGCACGAGCGAGGTCCAGCGGATGCTGATCGCCCGGGAGCTGGGACTGACGGGCTGAGCCCGGCGCCGCACCCCGCGGCCCACGGGCCGAGACCCGTGTCGCGCCCCGTGGCTCACGGATATTTCCGGGAGCCACGGGGCGCGAAGGTGTGTGCCGGGACCGTCGTGCCGTCGGGGTGCCGCTCCCGCCCACCAGAACTGATGGATCATCAACTTCCTTTGCCATGAGCACTGTTGATGATCGGCCGAAAAGAGAGCAGGGCCGTCGGCGGACGATCCGGGGAAGCGCGCGGGGGCGACTCGCGCCGCAGGCAGGGCCATCGGGCCCGTGACCTGGTACCACTCGCCCTCTGGACAAGGGCTGAGGTTAGGCTAACCTACCTTCGAACCGTTTGGCGGGCGCATGTCGCCCCATGCCGAAAGCAGCCACACATGTCCAACGCCCGTGCCGCTCACCTCACCCGCCGTGGCATCCTCGCCGCAGGTGGCGCCCTCGGCCTCGGCGCCGTCCTCGCCGCCTGCGGTGACGACAACGACTCGAAGAAAAGTGGCTCGGACGCGACGAAGGCGGCCGAGAAGTCCGGTCCGTGGACGTTCAAGGACGACCGCGACAAAGACGTGAAGCTGGACAAGGTTCCGGCGAACATCGTCGCCTTCACCGGTGTGGCCGCCGCCCTGTTCGACTACGGCATCGAGGTCAAGGGCGTGTTCGGCCCGACGACGACCAAGGACGGCAAGGCCGACGTCCAGGCCGGCGACATGGACGTCAGCAAGCTGACGGTCCTCGGCAACGAGTGGGGCCAGTTCAACATCGAGAAGTACGCGGGCCTGGCCCCCGACGTGCTGGTCTCCACGATGTTCGACGGTTCGGGCACCCTCTGGTACGTGCCCGAGGAGTCCAAGGACAAGATCCTCAAGCTCGCGCCGAGCGTCGGCATCTCCGTCTACGACCGCCAGATGCCGCGGTCCCTGGAGCGCATGTACGCGCTGGCCGAGTCCCTCGGCGCCGACGTGAAGTCCGCGAAGGTCGTCGAGGCGAAGAAGAAGTTCGAGGCGGCCGCCGAGCGGCTGCGCAAGGCCGCCAAGGCCCGCCCGGAGATCAAGGTCCTCGCCGGCAGCGCGAGCCAGGACATCTTCTACGTCTCCGGCTCCAACCTCTCCATCGACCTGGAGTACTTCAAGGCGCTCGGCGTGAACATCGTCGAGCCCTCCGCCAAGGCCCTCAAGGCCAGCGGCGGCTGGTTCGAGAACCTGAGCTGGGAGAACGTCGACAAGTACCCGGCCGACATCATCATCATGGACGACCGCAGCGCGACCATCCAGCCGGCCGACATCACCGAGGCCACCTGGAAGAAGCTGCCCGCCGTCAAGGCCGGCCAGGTCATCGCCCGCACGCCCGAGGCGATCCTGTCGTACGACAAGTGCACCCCGATCCTCGACAACCTCGCCGAGGCCATCGAGAACGCGAAGAAGGTCGCCTGACCTTCCGCCTGACGTCACCTCAGGAGCACTCATGACGACGGCCGTCGCCGCCCCGTTCCGTTTCTTCGCCCTCAGGGTCGTACGGACGAGGCGGCTCGGCCCGTCCCTGCTCCGGGTGACCTTCGCCGGGCCCGAACTGCGCGCGTTCCACTCCCACGGACGCGACCAGTCCCTCTCGCTGTTCCTGCCGCACCCCGGCCAGGACGAACCCGTCGTCCCGGTCGAACTGGGCGACGGGTGGTGGCAGGGCTGGCGCGAACTGCCCGACGACGTGCGGGCGGTGATGCGCTCGTACACCCTGCGGGCGCTGCGCCGCGACCCCGACGAGATCGACATCGACTTCGCGCTGCACGGTCTGGAGCCGGGCGCGGCCGCCCCCGCCGGGCCCGCCTCACGCTGGGCGTCCGGCGCGCGGCCGGGAGACCGGGTGATCCTGCTCGGTCCCGCCATGGCGGACAACCGCGCCATCCGCTTCCGGCCGCCCGCGGACACCGACCTCGTCGTCCTGTGGGGCGACGAGACGGCCGTCCCCGCCGTCTCCGCCGTCCTCGAGTCCCTGTCGGCCGGACTGCGCGTCCGGGCCTGGCTGGAGGTCCGGCACGCCGCCGACGTCCAGGACCTGGAGACGGCGGCCGACGCCGAGATCACCTGGCTCGTGCGGGACGGACACGCCGGCGCGGACTCCTCGGGCACCCCCCTGGCCCTCGACGCCCTGCGGGCTTCCGGGCTCCCCTCCGCCGAGGCACCGTACGCCTGGATCGCGGGCGAGTCCGGCCACGTGAGGGAGCTGCGCCGCCATCTCGTGCACGAACGGGGCGTCGACCGCCGCCGGGTGACCTTCGTGGGCTACTGGCGGCAGGGGCTGAGCGAAGAGGAACTGCGGGAGCAGGGCGAGTAGTTCGCGAAAACCGGCCCGCCGACCGGAAACCTCCGCAGAGCGAGACGTGGATCACGGAAGGCGCAGGTGGGGCGGGGTCGCGCGCGCAACTTAGGTTAGGCTAACCTAAATTAGACGGGGCTTTCGCCCCTTCCGTCCCGCCCGGCCTCTCCCCCCGCACGGAGGACCCCCACATGCGCTCGCACCTGCTCAACGACACCACCGCGGACCGGTACCGCCGCTCCGTGACCGAAGGCGTCGAGCGGGTGGCGGCCAGACTCGCCACCACCGACCGCCCGTTCACGGGTGTCACGGTCGACGAACTCGCTCCCCGCATCGAGCGGATCGACCTCGACAAGCCGCTGCACGACACCACGGCCGTTCTCGACGAGTTGGAAGAGGTCTACCTCCAGGACGCGATCTACTTCCACCACCCCCGCTACCTCGCCCACCTCAACTGCCCGGTCGTCATCCCGGCCGTGCTCGGCGAGGCCGTCCTGTCCGCCGTCAACTCCTCGCTGGACACCTGGGACCAGTCGGCCGGCGGCACCCTCATCGAGCGCAGGCTCATCGACTGGACCAACGAGCGGATCGGTCTCGGCCCGGCCGCCGACGGCGTGTTCACCAGCGGCGGCAGCCAGTCCAACCTCCAGGCCCTGCTGCTGGCCCGCGAGGAGGCCAAACCCGGCGAGGAGAACGGGGAGGCGGGAGACATCCTCGGCAAACTGCGCATCTTCGCCTCCGAGGTCAGCCACTTCAGCGTCAAGAAGTCGGCCAAACTCCTCGGCCTCGCCCCCGACGCCGTCGTCTCGATCCCCGTCGACCACGACAAGCGCATGCAGACCGTCGCCCTCGCCCACGAGCTGGAGCGCTGCCGGCAGGACGGCCTCGTCCCCATGGCCGTCGTCGCCACCGCGGGCACCACCGACTTCGGCTCCATCGACCCGCTGCCCGAGATCGCCGAGCTGTGCGCCCAGTTCGGCGTCTGGATGCACGTGGACGCGGCCTACGGCTGCGGACTGCTCACCTCGCTGAGGAACCGGGACCGCATCGACGGCATCGAGCGCGCCGACTCCGTCACCGTCGACTACCACAAGTCCTTCTTCCAGCCGGTGAGTTCCTCCGCCGTGCTGGTCCGCGACGCCTCGACCCTGCGCCACGCCACCTACCACGCGGAGTACCTCAACCCCCGCCGCATGGTCCACGAGCGCATCCCGAACCAGGTCGACAAGTCCCTCCAGACCACCCGCCGTTTCGACGCGCTGAAGCTGTGGATGACGCTGCGCGTCATGGGCGCCGACGGCATCGGCGAACTCTTCGACGAGGTCTGCGACCTGGCCGCCGAGGGCTGGAAACTGCTCGCCGCCGACCCGCGCTTCGACGTCGTCGTGGAGCCCTCGCTGTCCACCCTCGTCTACCGGTACGTCCCGTCCGGCGTCACCGACCCGGCCGAGATCGACCGCGCCAACCTGTACGCCCGCAAGGCCCTGTTCGCCTCCGGCGACGCCGTCGTCGCGGGCACCAAGGTCGGCGGACGCCACTACCTGAAGTTCACCCTGCTCAACCCCGAGACCACGACGGACGACATCGCCGCCGTCCTCGACCTGATCGCCGGCCACGCCGAGCAGTACCTGGGAGAGACCCTTGACCGCGCTTCCTGAATCCACGGACACCACCTACGACTTCGTGGGCATCGGGCTCGGGCCCTTCAACCTCGGCCTCGCCTGCCTGACCGAGCCGATAGCCGAACTCGACGGCGTCTTCCTGGAGTCGAAGCCCGACTTCGAGTGGCACTCCGGCATGTTCCTGGAGGGTGCGCACCTCCAGACCCCGTTCATGTCGGACCTGGTCACCCTCGCCGACCCGACCTCCCCGTACTCCTTCCTCAACTACCTGAAGGAATCGGGCCGTCTGTACTCGTTCTACATCCGCGAGAACTTCTACCCGCTGCGGGTCGAGTACGACGACTACTGCCGCTGGGCGGCCGGGAAGCTGAGCAGCGTCCGCTTCGGCACCACCGTCACCGAGGTGACGTACGACGAGGGCGAGGAGCTGTACGTCGTACGGACGCGAGGCGGCGACACCTACCGCGGCCGGCGGCTCGTCCTCGGCACCGGCACCGTGCCCTTCGTCCCGGAGGCCTGCCAGGACCTCGGCGGCGACTTCTTCCACACCGGGCAGTACATGCACCGCAAGGCGGAGCTCACCGGGAAGAAGTCGATCACGATCGTCGGCAGCGGCCAGAGCGCCGCGGAGATCTACTACGAGCTGCTCTCCGGGATCGACGTCCACGGCTACCAGCTCAACTGGGTCACCCGCTCCCCGCGGTTCTTCCCGCTGGAGTACACCAAGCTGACCCTGGAGATGACGTCCCCGGACTACATCGACTACTTCAGCGCGCTGCCCGAGGACACCCGCTACCGGCTGGAGAAGCAGCAGAAGGGCCTGTTCAAGGGCATCAACGGCGACCTCATCGACTCGATCTTCGACCTGCTGTACCAGAAGAACGTCGAGAGCGGCGACCGCCCGGTCCCCACCCGGCTGCTCACCAACTCCACCCTGCACAGCGCCCGCCACGAGAACGGCACCTACCGGCTGGGCCTGCGCCAGGACGAGCAGGGCAAGGACTACGGGATCGACACCGAGGGCCTGATCCTGGCCACCGGCTACCACTACGAGGCCCCGGCCTTCCTGGAGCCGGTCAAGGACCGCATCCGCCTCGACGGCCACGGCCGCTACGACGTGGCCCGCAACCACTCCATCGACGTCACCGGCCGCGGCGTCTTCCTCCAGAACGCCGCCGTGCACACCCACAGCATCACGTCCCCGGACCTGGGCATGGGCCCGTACCGCAACGCGTCCATCATCCGCGAGATGCTCGGCACCGAGTACTACCCGGTCGAGAAGACCATCGCGTTCCAGGAGTTCTCCGTATGAGCACCACGACCGCCGTCGGCACCTTCACCGTCCGCCCCCTCGACCCCGTCGAGGACGCGCCGCTGCTGCACCGCTGGGTGACGCACCCCAAGGCAGCCTTCTGGATGATGCAGGAGGCGAAACTGCACGACGTGGAGCGCGAGTACATGGCCATCGCGGCGAGCGAGCACCACGAGGCGCTCCTCGGCCTCCTGGACGGCGAGCCCGTCTTCCTGATGGAGCGCTACGACCCCCGCCACGTCGAACTCGTCGGCCTGTACGAGCCGGAGCCGGGCGACGTCGGCATGCACTTCCTGGTCGCCCCCAGCGACACGCCCGTGCACGGCTTCACCCGGGCCGTGATCACCGCGGTGATGGCGCACCTGTTCGCCGACCCGGCCACCCGCCGGGTGGTCGTCGAGCCCGACGTGGGCAACAAGGCGGTGCACGCCCTCAACGAGGCCGTCGGGTTCGTGCCCGAGCGGGAGATCGACAAGCCGGAGAAGAGGGCGCTGCTGAGCTTCTGCACCCGCGCGCAGTTCGAGAAGGCGGTGGCCGCGTGAACCTCGCCGACTCCGTCGCCCACCTCACCCCCGAGCACTGGGACCTGGCCAACCGGCAGCTGATCCGCAAGGCCCTCTCCGAGTTCGCGCACGAGCGGCTGCTCACTCCCGAGCAGGACGGGCCGTCGTACACCGTCCGCAGCGACGACGGGCTGACGAGCTACCGCTTCGCCGCCGTCCGCCGCGCGCTCGACCACTGGCAGATCGACGCGGACTCCATATCCCGGCACCGCGACGGTGCCGAACTCCCGCTCGCCGCCCTGGACTTCTTCATCGAGTTCAAGGACGCGCTGGGGCTCAGCGACGAGATCCTTCCGGTCTACCTGGAGGAGATCTCCTCCACCCTCTCCGGCACCTGCTACAAGCTCACCAAGCCGCAGCTGCCGTCCGCCGAACTCGCCCGCGCCGGCTTCCAGGCCATCGAGACGGGGATGACCGAGGGCCACCCCTGTTTCGTCGCCAACAACGGCCGGCTCGGCTTCGGCGTCCACGAGTACCTGTCGTACGCCCCGGAGACCGCGAACCCGGTCCGCCTGGTGTGGCTGGCCGCGCACCGGTCGCGCGCGGCGTTCACCGCGGGCGTCGGCATCGAGTACGAGTCCTTCGTCCGGCAGGAGCTGGGCAAGAAGACGGTCAAGCGGTTCGACGGCGTGCTGCGCGAGCAGGGCCTGGACCCGGCCGAGTACCTGCTCATCCCCGTCCACCCCTGGCAGTGGTGGAACAAGCTCGCCGTCACCTTCGCCGCCGAGGTCGCCCGACGGCACCTGGTGTGCCTGGGCGAGGGCGAGGACGAGTACCTGGCCCAGCAGTCCATCCGGACCTTCTTCAACACCTCGCGGCCCGAGAAGCACTATGTGAAGACGGCCCTGTCCGTGATCAACATGGGCTTCATGCGCGGACTGTCGGCCGCCTACATGGAGGCCACCCCGGCGATCAACGACTGGCTGGCCCAGCTGATCGAGAACGACCCGGTGCTGAAGTCGACGGGCCTGACGATCATCCGCGAGCGCGCGGCCGTCGGCTACCGGCACCTGGAGTACGAGCGGGCGACCGACCGCTACTCGCCGTACCGCAAGATGCTGGCCGCGCTGTGGCGCGAGAGCCCCGTCGCCTCCCTCCGGGACGACGAGTCGCTCGCCACGATGGCCTCGCTGCTGCACGTCGACCACGAGGGCCGCGGTCTCGCGGCCGCGCTGATCGAGCACTCGGGCCTCGCCCCGGCGGAGTGGCTGCGCCGCTATCTGCGGGCGTACTACGTCCCGCTGCTGCACAGCTTCTACGCCTACGACCTGGCCTACATGCCGCACGGCGAGAACACGATCCTGGTCCTCAAGGACGGCGTCGTGCAGCGCGCGATCTACAAGGACATCGCCGAGGAGATCGTGGTCATGGACCCCGACGCGGTGCTGCCGCCCGAGGTCACCCGCGTCCGGGTGGAGGTGCCGGAGGACCAGAAGCTGCTGTCGGTCTTCACGGACGTCTTCGACTGCTTCTTCCGCTTCCTCGCCGCGAACCTCGCCGCCGAGGACGTCCTGGAGGAGGACGGCTTCTGGCGCACGGTCGCCGAGGTCACCCGCGAGTACCAGGAGGCGACGCCCGAACTGGCCGACAAGTTCCGCCAGTACGACGTCTTCGCCCCCGAGTTCATCCTGTCCTGCCTCAACCGCCTCCAGCTGCGCAACAACAAGCAGATGGTGGACCTCTCCGACCCGTCGGCCGCCCTCCAGCTGGTCGGCACCCTGAGGAACCCGATCGCCGGGTTCTGACCACCGGGCTCCCAGGAGCCCCCTGAACGAGCGTGGGGCCCCGGGCCCGGCGCCCCGGGGGCCCCCCCCCAAGGTGGAGAACAGGGGCAGATAAAAAAAAAAAGCAGCCCCCGGCACAAAA